>CAZYYT010000010.1:0-21237 GCA_964651775.1 uncultured Oscillospiraceae bacterium
TTCGAGAATTGAAGAAATGGTTGAACGCGCTAAAAAAGAGGTTGATGCCACCATCAAGCAGGAGGGTGAGCAGGCAACATTTGATACAGGTGTTCACGGACTTCATCCCGAAATTGTTAAGCTTTTAGGTAAGCTTAAATTTAGAACAAGCTATGGACAAAATGTTTTAAAGCACTCCATTGAGGTTGCACACGTTGCAGGAATCATGGCCGGAGAGCTTGGAATTGATGTTACAATGGCAAAGCGTGCAGGTCTTCTCCACGATATTGGTAAGGCTGTTGACCACGAAATTGAGGGTAGCCATATCCAGATTGGTGTGGATATCACTAAAAAGTATAATGAACATCCTGAGGTTATTCACGCTATTGAAGCACATCACGGTGATGTTGAAGCCAAGACAATTATTGCTTGCCTTATTCAGGCGGCAGATGCTATCTCGGCAGCTCGCCCAGGTGCAAGACGTGAGAATATTGAAGCGTACATAAAACGCCTTCAAAAACTCGAGGAAATTACAAATTCATTTGCCGGTGTTGAAAAATCATACGCTATCCAGGCAGGCCGTGAGGTTAGAATCATGGTTAAGCCCGAGGAAATCGGTGATGGTGATATGGGTTTTGTGGCAAGAGAAATTGTTAAAAAGATTGAGAGTGAGCTCGAATATCCCGGACAGATTAAGATTAATCTTATTCGTGAAACACGTGCCACAGACTATGCAAAATAGGGAAAACGGGCATTTCAAAGATCTTTGAAATGCCCTTATTTTTAAAAGAAAAAGGCAAGAGAAATGAATATTTTATTTATTGGCGACATTATGGGTCGTAGCGGTAGAGATGCGGTTTTCGACCTTCTAACGCAAATTAAGGACGAGTATAATATTGACTACACAATCGCAAATGGAGAAAATGCCTCCGGTGGACTTGGAATGAACCAAAAGGGCTATAGTGAGCTTTGCCGTGCCGGGGTGGATTTTTTCACGATGGGTAACCACACCTTTTCTAAAAAGGATATAATAGGTATGTTTGAGCGGGGGGAAAACATTGTGCGCCCTGCAAATCTTCCGATGGGCACCCCCGGAGAGGGCATGGCAATCGTAAATGCACCCAATGGATTAAAAATTGCCATATTTAACCTTATCGGCAGAATTTTTGTTGATGAAAATAATGATTCTCCGTTTTTTACGGCGGATAAGCTTATAGAAAAAGCGAGGAAGAGAACAAATATAATTATTGTTGATATGCATGCTGAGGCAACAAGTGAGAAAGAGGCGCTTGGCTATTACCTTGATGGGCGCGTTAGTGCAGTGCTGGGGACACACACACATATTCAGACAGCTGACGAAAGAATACTGCCCAAAAAAACAGCATATATTACAGATGTCGGACGGACCGGTGCACGTGACAGTGTGCTTGGACTTGATAAGGATGCTTCTATTGCACGCTTTACACTCCCACCCGATACTAAAAGGCCACCATTTTGTGTTGCAAAGGGAAAATATCAGCTTTGTGCAGTGGTAGTTAAGGTTGATGACAAAACAGGATTGGCAGAGGAGATAACTCGTATATGTGCTATACAAAAATAAATGGGATAGAGATTTGTCAAGGCAAGCTTTTAAGCCGCTTCCCTAACCTTGTATACGGTTTTACAACAAGGTATGGTGGGGTAAGCACGGGTGAATTTGAAAGTATGTCCTTAAGCCCAATGCGCGGTGACAAAATAGAAAATGTTCATAAAAATGAAAAAATCCTTTGCAGTGCTTTAGGGCTTGATGTGGAGCTTCTTACCACAACCAAACAGGAGCATACAGATACCATAAAAGTAATCAGTAAAGAAGAAATTGGTATGGGCATTAAAAAAGCTTGGGGCGAAGGGGTTGATGGTATCATTACCCTTGAAAAAAATGTGCCGCTTATTTGTTACAGTGCAGATTGCGTGCCGATTTTGTTTTATGCAGATGATATAAAAGCAGTAGGTGCCGTACACTCCGGTTGGCGTGGCACTGAAAAGAAAATTGCACATAACGCTCTTAATGCACTTACTAATTTAGGTGCAAGAGCTGAAAATATTTTTACTATGATAGGGCCTTGTATAGGAAAATGTTGCTATGAGGTAAGTGGTGATGTTTTGTTTAACTTCAGCCCGTCCACCTATACAAAAAAAGAAAACGACAAGTATATGCTTGACCTAGGCCTTGCAAATTATAAACTAATTTCACACTTTGGTGTGCCCGAAAAAAATATTGAGCTTTCGGGCATATGCACAAAATGTCACAATGACAAGTTTTTCTCGCATCGTGGTCAAAACGGAAAAAGCGGGACGCTTGGAGGCATTGTCTGTATGAGGGGATAATTATGATTAAGAAAAACTTTAATCGTCTTCTTGCTCTTTTGTGCACTATTTTAGTACTCTTTACTGGCTGTGGTAAAAAAGAGGACAGTAAAAATAGCACAAAAGAAAAAAACAATTCAATAAGACTTCAAATGCATATTACAGAATCCCTAAATCCCATTTTAGCAACAGATACCACTGTAAGAGATGCACTTTTCCTATGCTATGAGCCACTTTTCAGGGTTAATAAGAATCTCTCACCCAAAGGTGTGCTTGCAACCTCCTACAAAATATCTGATGATGCTATGAACGTGATTATAACCCTTAAGGACTCTGTTTTATGGCACGATAAAAAGCCCTTTACTGCAGATGACGTTGTTTACACGATCGAATATATTAAATCACAGTCAGATTCTCCGTACGGCTTTTCCTCGCGTTATATTGAAGAGGCAAAGGCACTTGATAAGCACAGCGTTAAGCTAACGCTTACCCGCCCGTATGCGCAGATTGTTTATTCACTTTACTTTCCTATTATTCCTAAGCATAAGATAAGTATTGAGGATAAAATTATCGGTACAGGCCCTTATAAATTAGAGGAATACTTACATGCAAGTGAACTGAGGCTTAAGAAAAACAAATCGTGGCATGGTGGTGAGGCACAAAGTGATAAGATATATATCTCTATGACGCGCAGTAAGGAGATTGCTTCCTCCTCATTTACGACAGGTGTTATAAATGCGGTTACAAGTAATAGTTATGACCTTTCAAACTATGCTATTTCAGGTGATGCTAAAAGCAAAAAATACCCTTCTGCAAATTATGAGTATCTTGCCTTCAATCACAATTTACCTATATTTTCTTCTGTGTTTGTAAGAAGTGCAATATCCTATGCTATAGATAGGAGTGACCTCGTTAAAAGCTGCTTCGGTGGGTATGCATCGGAAGCAAATGCCCCCCTCCATCCTGATTCAAATAAGGCATCCCCCTCACCCACTCTTGTGGAATATAGCGTAGAGAATGCGCACGAGCTTTTATTTTATGAGGGATACTCTCTAAATGAAAACACAGGTCTTTTGGAGGACGAAAACAAAAAAACATTAAGCTTTACAATTCTTGTCAATGAGGAAAATATGGCACGTATAAATTGTGCCGAAGAGATACTCTCTTTACTATTAAAGGCAGGAATAAATGCAAATATAAAGGCGCTACCCTTTGACGAATACAAAACGGCTATACAAAACGGCAATTTTGATGCTTACATTGGCGGGGTGACGCTTGGCAATATTCGTGATTATGAGTTTCTGCTTTCAAAAGAGGGGGCGCTAAACAACTTTGGCTATTCAGATGATTATATGGAGCTTGCACTTTCGGCAATAGCCTCTTCACCATCTGAAGACTCGCAAGCGGACGCTTTATCAAACCTTGAAGAAATATTTTATCGCACACAACCCATTTGTGGGCTTGTTTTTGAGTCTGATGTGCTCATCACAGCAAAAAAAGTTGAGGGAGAGATATCCCCTCTTATGAATTTCCCGTATGCTAATATAGTTTCTTGGAAAATAAAATAAAATTCACCTTCTTGCATATCCTTTAATAGAATGTAAGGAGGTGTTTTCTTTATGAAAATTAAAAGAATTCTAATTATTGGCGGAGATGCAAGACTGACACATCTTTGCACACTTTTATCAGAAGATGGATACGACGTATACAGCTTTTCGGGGGAAACGACGCTAAAAACCGCTATTGAAAGAAGTGATGCTGTAATACTTGGACTGCCCGCAAGTGTTGACGACAAAACCATAAATGCACCAAGCCTTGAAGGAACCATACTTATTAAAGACCTTTTTCAGCTTATGGGAGGCAGTCGCCTCCTTCTTGCAGGTAAGATGAGTGAAAGTATGCGAGCTGTCGCTGATGTATTTAATGTAAAATGGGTGGATTACTTTAAACGTGAAGAATTTGAAATTTCTAACGCGGTACCAACGAGTGAGGGTGCCATTGCCATAGCTATGGAGGAGCTCCCCATAACACTACACGGATCAAATGCAGTTGTTACGGGCTATGGTAAAATAGGGCAGTTGCTTTCTAAAAACCTACGTGACTTAGGAGCAAACGTTACAGTTTGTGCACGAAAGCCCTATGCACGTGCCCTTGCCGAGGCAAATTCACACAAAGCAGCGGATTTTTCTCGTCTTTCCGACTTATGCGAGGATGCTGATGTTTTATTTAACACTGTTCCACAGCCTGTCATAGACCGTAAGGCCCTTTCACACTCAAAAAACACACTTATAATAGATCTGGCATCAAAGCCAGGGGGGGTGGATTTTGAAGCAGCTCGCGACATTGGGGTTAAGGTAATATGGGCACTTAGCCTTCCCGGCAAGGCTTCTCCCGTAACTGCGGGAAAGATAATAAAAGATTCTATTTTAAACATTTTTGACGAATTTGAGGACTATCAGTAAACACCTTTTAGCTGTAAATGTAATAATATATATAGAGGTATTTTTATTCCATAAAAATATACTACATTTCAGCGAGTAAGGTGAATAATATGAATGATACCCCTATACGTATAGGGTTTGCGTTTACAGGCTCCTTTTGTACTTTAAAAGATGTTATTAATTCACTGCGCGGTGTGCAGGAATGTGGCTATGATATATTGCCGATAATGAGTGAAAAAATGTATTCCACAGATACACGCTTTGGAAAAAGCAAGGATTTTATAGAAGAAATAGAGTCTATATGTGGAAATAAGACTATTTCGACCATCCCCGAAGCCGAACCGATAGGCCCAAAAAAACTCATTGATGCACTTGTAATTGCCCCGTGCACCGGAAATACCTTGGCAAAGCTTGCATACGGTGTTAGTGATGGCGCAGTTATGCTTGCCACAAAGGCAACGCTTAGGAATAACAGACCGGTTATTATAGCCCCATCTACAAATGATGGGCTTGGAGCAAGCGCAAAAAATATCGGCCTTCTTCTTAACACCAAAAATATATTTTTCGTTCCCTTTGGCCAAGATGACCCTTTTAATAAAAACAACTCCATTGTTTCTAAATGGGATCAAATTTTACCTACATTAGAAAATGCCCTTCTAGGGAAGCAGCTACAACCATTATTACAATAAGAAAAGGAGAATTCTAAACGAATTCTCCTTTTCTTTATATCTTTTTTATTTAAGCTTTGGGGTCGACTTAACCGTTAATCTTAAGGAAGTTTGCGCAGCGTGCTACCTCTTCTATACCTGTTGGGTCAAGGCCCTCACTTTCAACAATCATCTGAAGATTCATTTCCTTAGCCTTTGCAATAACATCCCTTACAGGGGCAGCGCCTTCACCAAGTGCTGTGCCCTTTCTTTTTGGATACAAGCGACCATCCTTAAGATGAATACAACCGATTAGTCTTGAACGATACTGTTCAAGCACTGTAACAGGGCACTCTTTAGCTGCAAATACCCAGAAGGTGTCAATCTCAAACTTAACATTTGTTTTTTCCAAGAAATAAACCTCGGGATAGAAGCCACAATCAAGCACCGGGATAAATTCACGATGGTGGTTATGGTAACCCATCTCAATTCCATTAGCCTCAAGCATTGGCTGATACTTGTTAAACTTTTCTACAGCTATATCAAGCGCCGCTTTTGAAGAAAGGTCTGTCCCGGGAACGATAAGCTTATCACAGCCAATTGTTTTGTGATACTTCACTGTGCCCTCAAAATCCTCATCAAGCGCTTCAAAGCCTGTATGCGTGCCTGTAACCTTAAGGTCATACTTATCAAGCCACTCCTTAACCTGCTCTGCGCTATTACCAAAAAAACCCGCTGTTTCAACAAATCCGTAACCTAAGGAAGCTACCTCCTTAAGTGTTTTTTCAAAATCCACCTGTGCCAGATCCCTTACACTATAGAGCTGAAGCCCATAATTCATAACATTTTCTCCTTTGTTTTTTTATTAAAGAGTGTCCACGCGGATTGTTCCCGTGTTACCCTCCGTTTGCTCTGTCACACCTGTTGTTATAACAATTGCGTCTCCACTTTTAAGGTTAAACATATTTTTTGCAACCTCTCTTGCATGTGCGAAGATATCCTCTGTAGATTCAAATTTATCGCAAAGCACAGGCGTTACCGCCCACGAAAGTGCAAGCTGATACCACACGCGCTTATTTGTTGTCAATCCGATTATATACATCGGTGCACGAAATCTTGATACCATTCGCACAGTTGTACCAGACATTGAGCAAACCACAATTGCCTTGGCATTTATATCAATTGCCATACCACATGTTGCATGGGAAATCGCATCTCCGTAATTTTTAATCTTAAACTCATTATTATAAAAGCGTTTAGAATAATGTATGTGACTTTCAGTTTCTGTCACGATATCACGCATAGCACAAAGCGTTTCAACGGGGTATTTACCTGCGGCAGATTCGCCCGAAAGCATAACCGCACTTGTCCCATCATAAACCGCATTTGCAACGTCAGATATTTCTGCCCTTGTAGGTCTTGGGCTTGAAATCATAGATTCAAGCATTTCTGTTGCAGTTATAACTCTCTTCCCCAAAAGTCGGCATTTTGTTATTATGTACTTTTGAACTGCGGGCACCTCCATATACGGAATTTCAACACCAAGGTCACCACGTGCTATCATAATTCCATCGCATTCGGAGCAAATTTCTTCTATATTGTCTATGCCTGCTCTATTTTCAATTTTCGCAATAATGGAAATATCCTCCCCACCATTTTCGTTTAGGAATTTTTTAATATCCGAAATATCCTCAACCCCTGAAACAAAAGAAGCGGCAATAAAGTTTACTCCGTTTTTTATTCCAAAAAGAATATCTTTTTTATCCTGCTCACTAAAATAGTTTTGCTTCAGAACTTTTCCGGGGAAACTCATGCTTTTTCTGTTAGAAAGCTCCCCACCGACAGTTGTTGTGCAGTATATGTTATTGACTTCAATTTTATCGACTACAAAATGTACAAGCCCATTATTTACAAGTATCGTATCGCCAACGGACAAATCCCCTGTAAGTCCCTTGTAATTAACGCTAACTCGCGTTTCGTCACCTTCTATATCATCTGTTGTGAAAGTAAAGGGCGTACCATCTTGAAGCTCTATTTTAGAGTCCTTAAAGGTTTTGATTCTATATTCCGGCCCCTTTGTGTCAAGCATTATCGCAATGGGAAGATTAAGCTCTTCACGCACCTTTTTTATAAGGTCAATTTTCTTCTGATGCTCCTCATGGGTCCCATGGGAAAAGTTAAGCCTTGCCACATTCATACCATTTAAGCACATTTTTGTAAGAATATTTTCATTTGAACTTGACGGCCCAATTGTACAGATTATTTTTGTTTTTCTCATAGCGCATCCTTTCAATAAAAAATTATGCACATAGGACATACGGATGATTATAATCTTAGTTTTCTGTATCTGTTAGATATTTTCTGAATACAATTTCAAGAATTTCATCACGTTCAACCTTTGTGATAAGGCTACGTGCGCCTTTATGACTTGTTATATACGTTGGGTCACCCGACATAATATAGCCGACAATCTGGCTTATCGGGTCATATCCTTTTTCAACCAACGCACTATGCACGCGGCAGATTATTGCATCAATCTCCGTGTCTCGCGCTTTGCAGATATCAATATGTGTGGTTCTGTTGTCATTCATAGTCGGTCACCCCTTTTATATCTTTACTTTAGAATACACTACATACTAAAGAAAATCAATAGCAGTAACATAATTTTAATATTAAAGTAAAGTAAAATAAATTATTATAAAAACAAAACACTTTACAATAAAATCCGTTTGTGTTATCATACAAAAAAAGGGGGGCAGGGCCTTGGCAAATTTAAAAAAAGAGCTTTTTGATGAAAGTGGTATAAAAAGGACTATAAAAAGAATAGCCCACGAAATTATCGAAAAAAATGACGGGGTAGAATCACTTTGTCTTATAGGCATAAAAACCAGGGGGGTGCCCATTGCAAAGCGTATTGCCGAGTGTATAAAGGAAATCGAAAAAAAAGATGTTACCATAGGTACACTTGATATAACACTTTATCGTGATGATTTGGTGCACGATAAAGAAAGCATACGAAATTCGGATCTGGAGTTTGATATAAAGGGCAAAAATGTTATTTTAGTGGATGATGTTATCTACACCGGAAGAACTGTGCGTGCCGCACTTGATGCCGTGATGGCAAATGGCCGTGCGGCAAAAATTCAGCTTGCGGTGCTTGTTGATAGGGGCCACCGTGAGCTTCCTATAAGGGCAGACTATGTAGGTAAAAACATTCCCACATCAAAAAATGAAATTGTAAAGGTTTCCCTTATTGAAACAGATGGCGTTGACAGAGTTATTTTATTAGATTAGTAAAAGAAGGAGAAGGAACTCTCCTTCTTTTTTGTTTTCAACGTTTTTAATTTCTATGTAACACAAAAAGGCGGTCTGCAACTGCAGACTGCCTCGCCCTAGCTATTTCTTGTAAAAGATTAGATAGCTCTTACAACTTTACCGCTTCTCAAGCAACGAGAACAAACATGAATTGTCTTAGGTGTGCCATTAACAACAGCCTTAACTGTCTTAACGTTGGGCTTCCAAGCACGATTTGCCCTTCTGTGGGAGTGGCTTACCTTAATACCAAAAGTAACACCCTTACCGCATACATCACATTTAGCCATATCTATTTAACCTCCTTAGGATTATTAACTCATAATACGCATAGAGTATTTTAACAGAAATATAGACAAAAATCAAGTGTTTTTTAAATATTTTTCCTTTATTTTTAAATTAAACGTATTTACTTGATTTTACACCCCCTTTATGAGATAATATATATATTAAAATAAGGAGATGATTATATGAAACGACTTGTTAAATGCTTGTGCACGCTTTTATTTTTAACTTTTATTTTAAGTGAGATGTGTGCGTTTGCAAGTGGAGTGAAAATTCTTATACCAAGCTATAAATGCATCATTAACAACAGTGACGTTTACTATAAGGATTCTCAATATCCACTAATCTCTTACAAGGATATAACTTACTTTCCTATGACCTACGAATACTCTCGTGCACTTAACCTTTCCACGTCTTGGACAGGTAGTGAGCTTTATATTGCTTACCACCAAACAGAAGGTGTGCTTCCCATATATAAAACGGTTAGAAATTCAAAATATAATAATGCCGTAATTCCAACATACCCCATTTTTATAAATGGGGAAAAAATTGACAATACTAAAGAGGAGTATCCGCTTCTTAACTTTCGCGGTGTAACGTATTTTCCGATGACATGGCGCTTTGCTACAGAAGAATTTAACTGGACAACCTCCTGGGAAAATAACATATTTACACTTGACAGCTCGCAAACTATATATAACAGCATTTCCCAGACTTATCCTATTGATGAAAAGACCGCTTTTATATTTAGTTCAATCTCGCACGAGGTTGAGATTAGTCCAAATGTTTTCACAAACACTAATTTAAACAAGTTTTACAAGTTTGATTATGATTCAGAGGTTTTGTCTGAAACAACGCTTGAAGAGATGGGAATTAACGACCTTACCCAGTTTTTAAAAGAGCGTGAGCAAGGCAACCTATCGTTTGATTTAAAAACCGATAACGGTAAGATTTTTATAGACGGTATTGAACTTAAAGAAATTACTTATCTTATAGAAAACGACTTGCCGGATGCGTCTGTATCATGCTCTGGGACAGAGCTTCGTGGCGTTAAAACGTACAGTGTTACAATTCTTAAGGATAACAAAATTCCGGCGCCGTATACCCCAAAGGTTTCCTACAACTTTATACGCTTTGGTGATAAATTTGTGCTTGTTGACATGGATGCCTATATGAAAGGTTTAGCCCCTTTGTCTGACGGAAGCGTATATGTAAACACAAGAAAGCACCTAGGCTATAAGGGCTGGGTAAAAAGGGCATCTACCCTTTATAAGGTTACAGAAAATGGTGACGTCACAAAAATTAACACAAGCTATAATTCTATGAAAATAGTAGGAAAAGCAGAGGACAAGCTTTATCTTTTGTGTGAATGGGGAAATAACGATAATCCCGTTTCGGGCACGTATGAGATTTCCGCCTCAAACGATGGATATTTCACACTTGATAAGAATGGCAAATTAACTAAAATTGCAAACTTTGTCAGCAGTTATCAAAATGGTGATTATGACTTTGTTTCACCATCGGGCAAGCTTTTTATATTTACACCAATAAAACGAGAAATTAAGAGAATTTATTAACCGAAAGGACACCTTTTAAATGGAGAAGCTTCTTATAATCGACGGCAACAGCATAGTCAATCGTGCATTCTACGGGGTAAGACCGCTTTCAACAAAAAGTGGAATACCGACAAACGCAATATATGGCTTTATGAACATAATGCTTAAGTATATCGAAGAATACAATCCCGAATACTTATGCGTTGCGTTTGACCTTAAGGCACCCACCTTCCGCCATAAAATGTATGACCAGTATAAGGCGCAGCGTAAGGGAATGCCTGATGATTTGGCTGAGCAGATGCCCCATCTTAAAGAGCTTCTTGGTGCAATGAATATAAATCAGCTTTCACTTGAGGGCTATGAAGCTGACGATATAATCGGCACAGTAAGCCGAATTTGTGATGAAAAAGGAATTTGGTGCGGAGTTATCACAGGCGATAAGGATGACCTTCAGCTTGCAAGTGATAACACCACTGTGCTTCTTACAACAACGCGCATGGGGCAAACCACAACAGAAGCACTTAATGATAAGGGTGTTTTGGAAAAGTATGGTGTTACCCCGACGGAGTTTATTGCAGTTAAGGCACTTATGGGCGACAGCTCGGATAATATCCCCGGTGTTAAGGGAATTGGTGAAAAAAGTGCGTTTGAACTGCTTAAAAATTTTCATTCACTTGATAAAATATTTGAAAACATTGAGGACAGCTCCATAAAAAATGCAGCGCGTGAAAAGCTTCTTAGTGGGCGTGACGACGCTTACATGTGCTATAAGCTTTGTGAGATAGACCGTAATGTACCCATTAATTTTTCATTTGATGATGCATCATTTAAGCTTGAAGGAAGCCCTATGCTTTTAAATAAGCTTTCCGAGCTTGAATTAAAAAAGCTTTCCGACAGACTTTGCCAGAATGTTACCCCCGTTAAAATAGAAGCATGTGAGGTTTTTGAAGCAGATGAAAGCGTTTTATCCGCCCTTCAAAGCCAAAAAGAATTCTGCTTTATTTTAAAGGATAACTTTCTTGAATTTTCTTATAATGGCAAGGCTTATTCTGCTTTGACAGAAAAGCTTAAACCTATTTTAGAAAATAAAAACATACGAAAAATAACGCACTCCTACAAGGCTGTGCGCCACGCGCTTTTTAATATGGGGATCAATCTTAAAGGTGATTACTACGACACGGAAATCGCCGCATATATTATAGATCCGCTTAGAAGTGAGTATTTAACAAATGGGCTTTTTGGCGAATTTTCGCTTCCGGACTCTGTATGCTCCCTTCCGAAGCTTATGGATAAACAGCTTGAAATTATAAAAGAGCGTAAGCAGGAAAGTCTTTTGTTTGATATGGAGCTTCCACTTGAAAATGTTTTGTTTGATATGGAGCTTCAAGGCTTTAAAATTGACCGTAAGGAGCTTGAGAACTTCTCAAAAAAGCTTGGTGACAGAATCCATGCGCTTGAAGAAGCTATCTACTTTATGGCAGGGTGTGAATTTAACTTAAATTCACCAAAGCAGTTAGGTAAGCTATTATTTGAAGATATGGGCCTTCCCCCTGTAAAAAAGACAAAAACAGGCTATTCAACAAATTCGGAGGTGCTTGAAAAGCTTCGCGGGAAGCACGAAATAATTGATAGCATTATTGAATATCGTCACCTTGCAAAATTAAAGTCGACTTATGCAGATGCTTTTTTACCGCTTCTTGATAGTGAAAGTCGTATTCGTTCAACACTTATGCAAACCGTCACTGCAACCGGGCGCATCAGTTCAGTTGAGCCAAATCTTCAAAACATTCCCGTAAAAACTGAAATTGGCAGAGAAATTCGCAAAATGTTTGTTGCAAAGGATGGGTATCTTCTTGTCGGGGCTGACTATTCGCAGATTGAACTTAGGGTACTTGCACATATGTCCGGTGACGAAACAATGAAAAATGCCTTCATAAACGATGACGATATCCACACAATCACTGCGTCGCAGGTATTTAATGTTCCCCAATTTCTTGTTACTGATATTATGCGTTCACGTGCTAAAACCGTTAATTTCGGCATAATCTATGGGCAGAGTGAGTTTTCACTTGCAGGTGAGCTTAAAATATCACGAAAAGAAGCAAAGGACTATATTTCAGGGTATTTTAATAACTATCATGGTGTAAGAGAATACATGGAAAATACCATTAAAATTGCGAAAGAGAAGGGCTTTGTTACAACGCTTTTCAATAGAAGAAGAGAAATCCCCGAGCTTGCCGCTTCAAACTTTAATCTCCGTTCATTTGGTGAGCGTGCAGCTATGAACACGCCTATACAAGGCACTGCGGCAGATATAATTAAAATGGCAATGGTAAAAGTGTTTAATGCACTAAATGAAGAATGCCCCGATGCAAAGCTTATACTTCAGGTACACGATGAGCTTATTTGTGAGGTGCCGGAAAGGTTTTCACAAAAGGCGGCAGATATTCTCAAAAGAGAAATGGAAAATGCAGCAGAGCTTTCTGTTCCCATTAAGGCAGACGTTAAGATTGGCAAAAGTTGGTTTGAAACAAAATAATCTTCGGTGGTGTTAAAAATGCTTATAGGCCTTACAGGTAAAACTGGCAGTGGAAAATCACATGCTGCTATGCTATTTAAAAAGTGGGGTGCTTATGTAATAGATTGTGATACGCTTGCACATGACGTGCTTACATTCCCCAGTGTTATACAAAAGCTTTTAGAGGCCTTTGGGGACACAATTTTAAGCGAAAATAAAATAGACAGAAAAAAACTTGGAAAGCTTGTGTTTTCAGATAGCGAAAAGCTAAAAACACTTAACTCTATCGTTCACCCCGTAATAGTTGAGAAAGCCCTTGAAATGGCAGAAAATGCAAAAGAAAAAATATGCATTATTGATGGGTCCGAGCTTGAGTTAAGCAAAATAGATGAAAAATGCAAGCATATAATTGTAATAAAAGCTGATGAAAATATTCGCCTCAAAAGAATATTAGAGCGTGACTTGTTAACCCCGGATGTGGCAAAGCTTAGAATAAACGCACAAACGGATTATTCAAAAAAGGCAATTGTAATAGAAAACAATTCACTTCCCTGTGATTTTGAGGAAAAGCTTAGAGAACTATATAAAAAATTGATGGAGGAATCCAATGCATAAACGCGCAAATTTTTTACTTAAGATGATAGCATTTCTGCTTATAGTTATCACCGTTTTATCTTCCCTTCTTTTTATTGGAAGGCTGTTATTTCCCATTAAATATACTCCATCCGTACAAAAATACTGCAATAAATATGATATTGATATATACCTTGCGGCATCTCTTATTAAGGCGGAAAGCAACTTTAAAAGCAATGCAGTAAGCCATGCAAATGCCGTTGGTCTTATGCAGCTTACGAAAGAAACCTTTGAGTATTTTGAGAGCAAGACAGAATATGACGGTGACATAACAAAACCCGATGACAATATAAATGCAGGGCTTTGGTATCTATCGTATTTACTTGATAAATATGAGGGAAATGTAATAAACGCTGTAGCCGCGTATAATGCAGGCGGTGCAAATGTTGATAGCTGGCTTAAAAACCCTAAGTATTCTAAGGATGGCAAAATCCTTGCAGATATTCCGTATGGTGAAACTCTCAGGCACACTAGAAAAATAAGCAGATATATTTATATTTACAGGATGCTTTATAGCCTATGAAAAAATTAATTTGTATTCTTTTAATCTCTAATTTAATACTTTGTGCTTGCTCTAAAAAAAATGAAACTGTGCATGGATTTGCAATGGACACCTATATCAGCATAACGGTTAGTAAAAAGGATGTGCCGGCCGCAAAATCAGCAATAAAAAAATGTAGAGATTATGAGAAAATCTTTAGTCGCACAGATAAAAAAAGTGAGCTTTGGAAGGTGAATCATGAGGGCAAAACCCCATCCGGTGAGCTGTTAGATGTTATTAACTTTTCACTTTCCGTTTCAGAGAAAAGTGATGGTGCATTTGATATAACGGTTGCGCCCCTTTCAACGCTTTGGAATGTTAAGGAGCGTACATATCCGCCAAGTGCTGAAGAAATCGCTAATGCACTTAAAAATGTGGGCTATAAGAGACTTGATACCCAGAGCTTTTCGCTAAATGGCACAACGCTTGACCTTGGCGCAATTGCAAAGGGATATACTGCCGACAAAATTTTTGAGGATTTTAAGGCGCAAGGCATAAAAAAAGCAATTATTGACCTTGGGGGAAACATCTATGTTATAGGGGAATACACCGTTGGCATAAGAAGCCCTTTTAAAACAGATGAAGCGTACTGCACAATCACACTTAAAGACAAAAGCGCCGTTACAAGCGGTGCATATCAGCGCTATTTTGATTATGAGGGCAAACGTTATCATCATATAATTGACCCTAAAACAGGTTACCCATCTGAAGGGGATATTGCATCCGTAACAGTTATTTCACCATCCTCAAAAACCGCCGATGCACTTTCAACTGCAATATTTGTTAAGGGCACTGATGCGCTTTCACTTTGTAGCCTTTACGACGATACGGGCGCACTTATAATTATGAATGATGGTGAAATAAAAACGACCGAGGGCTTTGATGAAAAATACAATTTAAAAAAATAAATTATTTTACAAAAAAAACTTGCATTTTATAACAATATATGCTACAATACAAATTGTTTTATAATGTCTTGGAGGTGAAATTAATGCCTAATATTAAATCAGCTAAAAAAAGAGTTCTTGTTATTGACAAAAAAACTCTCCAGAATCGTATGATTAAATCTGAAGTTAAAACAGATATCAAAAAGTTTGAAGCTGTTGTAAAAGAAGGAAACAAAGCTTCTGCTCAGGAGTTGTTTTCTTTGTGTGTAAAAAAGCTTGATCAGGCTGGAAGCAAGGGTGTTTATCATAAGAACACTGTCAGCCGTAAGAAGAGCCAGCTTGCTAAAGCATTTGCTTCTCTTGCATAAGTTTTAAATACAATATGGCAAAAAATCGGAGTATACAACTATTGTATACTCTTGTTTTGTTACAGGCGAGATTAATTAAGCATCAAAGGCACCTTTTCGTAGAGGTAACTTGTCCAAAAGCCACAATTTTGGAGTAGAAATTAAAAATTTAAGCCCAATGAACATAAGTGTTCATTGGGCTTTTTATATACTATTGTTTGTTTTTAATGTAACTGTCAATTGCGCTTGCTGCCTTTTTACCTGCACCCATTGCAAGTATTACCGTTGCTGCGCCTGTAACAGCATCACCACCTGCAAACACACCATCACGCGTTGTTTTTCCATCGTCACCGTCTGTTATGATGCATCCACGCTTGTTTGTGTCAAGGCCGGGCGTTGTAGTTCTTATAAGTGGATTAGGGCTTGTGCCGATTGACATAATCACTGTATCAAGTGCTATCTCAAACTCGCTACCCTCTTTTTCTATAGGACGGCGGCGCCCACTTTCATCCGGCTCGCCAAGCTCCATTTCTACACAACGAATTCCACCCACGCTTCCCTCACCATCATCTATGATCCTGACGGGGTTTGTAAGCGTTTTAAAGATTATACCCTCTTCCTTTGCATGCTCAATCTCCTCAAGCCTTGCAGGAAGCTCCTCGAGCCCACGACGGTATATGATATATACCTCTTTCGCACCCATTCGCATTGCACATCTTGCCGCATCCATGGCAACGTTACCACCGCCTACAACTGCCACACGTTCACTTCTTGGGGCAGGTGTTTTGGAATCCTCCATATATGCCTTCATAAGGTTTATTCGTGTGAGGTATTCGTTCGCACTTAACACACCCTTTAAGGATTCTCCCTCAATATGCATAAACCTCGGCAGTCCTGCGCCACTTGCAACATACACAGCCTCAAAGCCTTCCTCAAAAAGCTCATCAATAGTAATCGTTCTACCGATAACAACATTTGTTTCGATTTTAACGCCAAGTGCTTTAATTTTATCTATTTCATATTGCACAATGCCTTTAGGAAGCCTGAATTCAGGGATTCCGTATACCAAAACGCCTCCTGCAGTGTGAAGTGCTTCAAAAATGGTTACATCATAGCCAAGCTTTGCAAGTTCCCCCGCGGCAGTTAACCCCGAAGGGCCTGCACCAACGATACAAACTCTATGTCCGTTAGGCACTGCCATAACAGGTGTATCAACAAAATGCTCTCTGTAATAATCTGCAACAAAGCGTTCAATTCTGCCTATTGCAACGCTTTCGCCCTTTATACCACGCACGCACACGCTTTCGCACTGCGACTCCTGTGGGCACACCCTTCCACAAACTGCAGGTAGTGTGCTTGACTGTGAGATAATCTCATAAGCCTCTTCTATTTTACCCTCAGAAACCTTTTCAAGAAAGGCTGGTATATCAATCGAAACAGGACATTTACTTTTGCACGGCTTGTTTTTACAATTAAGGCAACGCTGTGCCTCTTCTATTGCCATTTCAAGTGTGTAGCCTTGTGAAACCTCTTTAAAGTTATGCTTTCTTACGCTTGCATCCTGCGATGGCATCGGGCATTTGTTTAAGCTCATATTCTTTTTCATATCACATACCCTCCTTCTTTAGAAGGTTACATGCTTTTTCATGATCCCTATACATAGTGCTGCGATTCATTGCCTCATCAAAATCTACCAGATGGCCGTCAAAATCGGGGCCGTCTACACAAGCAAACTTTGTTTCGCCGCCTACGGTAAGCCTGCATCCGCCACACATACCCGTTCCGTCAATCATAATCGGGTTCATTGATACTGTTGTTTTAATGTTATACTTTTTCGTAACCTGACACACAAATTTCATCATAATGAGCGGGCCGATTGTGATTACCTCATCATATTTGTTTCCATCCATGATAAGATTTTCAAGGGCATTTGTAACAAGCCCCTTTTCACCATACGTTCCGTCATCGGTCATTATAAGCATTTTATCACTTACAGCTTCAAACTCATCCTCTAAAATGACAAGCTCTTTATTTCTAAAGCCTACAACTGTGTGCACTTGGCAACCAAGCTCATGAAGCTTTTTGGCAACGGGGTAAGCTATTGCACAGCCTACGCCACCACCCACAACACAAACCTTTTTAAGATTTTCAAGCTTACTTGGCGTTCCAAGCGGGCCTACAAAATCGTGTATGCAGTCACCAACATTAAGTGCATTAAGTTCCTTAGTAGAGCGCCCCACAATCTGAAATATTATTGTAACGGTCCCCTCTTCACGGTTAAAATCTGCAATCGTAAGAGGAACACGTTCTCCCTCCTCATTTGCGCGGAATATTATAAATTGCCCCGGTTGCGCCTTTTTTGCAATGCGTGGTACATAAACAACCATTTTTGTGACAGTAGAATTAAGCGCTGTCTTTTCAACTATCTTGTACATTTGCATCTATCCTTTCGCTCAATTACTTCGAACTCTTAAATATACATTATACATTAAAATAAATGCAATATCAAGTATTTCTTGGTTTCAAATGTACTTAAAAGCAAATTAAATACCACAGATGCTTTACTACTGCTAATTAGAGAATTTTTCTGATATTTTCCCCGAATTGTATAAAGCCATCAGTTCTTTTAAGTCCTCTATATCTGCTGAGAGCTTTCTTCCAATATCAGTATCTTTAACTAAAATTCTCTTGGTGACTTTTTCAACAATAAATTTTTGAGACAACATCTCAAGATTATTTCTTACAATAGAATCTATATCTTCATAAGGTGAATGTGAGGTAAGCGCGAGGCCATAAGAATTAAATGTAAGTGTGTAGCCTGCAATGCCGGTTTGTTTGCGATACGTCTTGGACATTCCGCCATCAATTAAAATAAGCTTTCCATTTGCTTTTATCGGTCGTTCACCACTTTTAAACTTGACAGGTATATGTCCATTAATAATGTGCCCCGTTTTACATTCCAAATTAAATTCCTCTAAAATCTTATTGCAAATATCTTTGTTATCCTGAAGAATAAAATATGGTTGTTTTTCTTCTGTGTGAGCCGCGGGATCATCTATGAACATTCTCTCAAATGTTGCCATTTTACTTTTCCCAAAAAGAGGCGAGTTAGGTGAACACCACATATACCAAAAGAAATCAAGCAGATCCTTTGATTTTTTATTGTATGCATCTCTAAGCTTTCTTTCACAATAATCCATATACATTTTACCAAAGTACGTTCTTCCTTCAATAGATACCTCTAAAAACTCACCATTATCATCAAAAGGAATACAACCATGATACAGTAAGTTCCCGTTATAGCAAAGATACATACTACCTTTAGAAAACAAAAACTTCAAATGCTTTTGCATTTTTTCGTTGTTTATAAAGCTTTGTTTTAATCCGCTTATAACCGATTTTTCTTCTTTGGTTAATTCTGTTGGGTTGTTTTTGTCAATAGTAGGAAATTCTGATGTATTTAACTTATATCCACACCAAGTCATATCTGTAAAATCTATTTTATTAAGTCTTGCAGAATCAGACATTTTAAAGATTTCATTACTAAGCATAATTCTATCCTCAAGCTTAAAACGAATTACGGATATTGCCTTATACATTTTTTCAAGATTGTTTGTTCCGGTGTAAGTTTCATTTGAAAAACGCTCAAGCTTTCTAAGACTTACACCATACCCCTCTTCTAAAAACAATGTGTTCCCATATTTTAAGCTATTAGCAACACAAATAGCAATGCAGGCCTCACTTCCCATCATTGCCCCCATCCATACAACGTCATGGTTTCCCCACTGAATATCTATGGATCGGTTTTCCATAAGTGTGTCCAGGACTATATCGGGCCTTGCACCTCTATCAAAAATGTCACCATTTATATGCAAATGATCTATAGAAAGATTTCTGATTACCTTAGCTATTTCAATTATAAAATCTTCTGCACTGCCAATACTGATTATGCTTTCTATAATTTTCTCATAGTAATGTTCCTTATTTATATTTTTACAATCGCAATTTAAGAGTTCATCAATAATATAAGCATATTTAACAGGTAGTGCTTTTCTCACTTTTGAACGGGTATATTTTCCGCAAACAACTTTGCATATTTCTATCATTTTTAAAAGATTATCCTCAAACCACTTTTTATTTTTAGTTTTTGTTTTTAACACTTTTTCAGGATAATAAATTAAATTTGCAAGTTTAATCTGTTCATCAACAGATAATTCATCTTTATAAACATCGTGAACCTTTGCACGAATAACACCCGAAGCCGTTCTCATGATATGAATAAAATGCTGATGCTCTCCGTGTATATCGCTAATAAAATGTTCTGTTCCCTTTGGTAAACTTTGTATTGCTTGAAGATTAATAATTTCCGACACGACATCCTTTTTTGTTGGCCATTTTTCAGCTAAAGCATTATAAAATTTTATTTCACTTGAAACATCCATAAAAATCCTCCTAGTAAAAATCTACTTCCTTATTTATAATTATACGGATATAAAACCCCTATGAGTGAAGCACAAACGCATTTCCTGCTTCTTAAAATTCAAGTGCATTTACCCTGTCAAACAATTCTTTTATTTTTGCTACAGTAAGATTTGGGCATCTTGTATGTGTTTTTGCCAAATCGTCAGTGTAGTCATCAAGCATATAAGAGGTGTACTTTCTGTTTGAAATGTGCGTCACTGTTGGCAGCATTTTAAAGCTTTCCACATATGTCTTTTCATTTTCCTTCACAATCGTAATCTCTGCCATACCACCAAGGATTTTACTTACGCTATCTTGGTTTGAGATAAAGTTTCCAAGTGAATAAAACACAACTGCCTTATTCTTGTTTTGGGAAACGTACTCTCTTACGGGCTGAATAACGTGCGGATGTGTGCCGATTATTATATCTGCACCGTTTTCACACAAAAATTCAACATCCTTTTGTTGCTCTTTAGTTGGAGTGTGCGTATACTCCGTTCCAAAATGCACAAAAACAACGGTGATATCACTTATCCTTTCAGCTTTTTTTATAAGCTCTTTCGTGTTTTCGCTGTGGTCAAGAATATTTACAAGATATTCCTTCCCATTCGGAAGGCGAAGTCCATTAAGGCCATAGGTAAAGTTAAGCATTGCAATATCAATTCCGTTTTTACTTACAATATCAATTATCTGCGATTCCTCTGCGCTTTTGTTTATGCCAAGCACAGTTACATCATCATATTTATCCCAGAATCCAAGCGTTTCCTCAATCCCCGAAGCGCCCTTATCATAAGTGTGATTTGTGGCGTGCGTCACAACATTAAATCCTGCTTTTCTTGTAGCCTCACCCACCGCTGTAGGTGAGCCAAAGGCAGGATATCCGCCGAGCCTTCGTCGATCGTTTACAAAAATGGTTTCCTGATTTATTACCGCAATATCATATTTCTTTATTTTCGGCGCGATGTTTTCATACACACCATCAAAGTTAAAGCCATCATCTGTACTACAGCTTTTGTAAATTGGTGAATGTATAAGATTATCGCCAACCGCCACCATTGTCACCTTTGATATTTTTACTAATGGCTCTATCACTTTAAGTGGTAGCTTATTTTCTACAGGCAAAAGTGCGCAGATTATTACCATTGATGTAAGCGCCACAAGTGCCAGAAGCTTTATTTTATGCCATTTGTTCATATTCCTTCTCTATTCTTTCTCTTGTTCTTTGTTCACCAAGCACCTGCTGAATGCACCATATATCAGGAGAATTTGTTCTTCCGGTAAGGG
>CAZYYT010000010.1:21252-24581 GCA_964651775.1 uncultured Oscillospiraceae bacterium
CGTATTACACTGCTTACATCACCAACGTGTCCCTTGAAGCTTTCGGGGTTATTTTTAAACATTTTAGGCTTTGGTGCAAATCCAAGCTCTTCACCAAATGTTCTTATTTTATCAAACCATGCGCTTTGGTCATCACTATGGTTGTAGGTTTCAAGATATTTGCCCAAAATAGCACGGCAATCCTCTTTTGACACATTTTCCGGATAGCTGTCTTCACGGACAAAAAGCTCATCAAAAAAGAAGCTGTAAAAGTCTTTAGACTGCTTCCAGTGGCTTATATCCTTACGGGGCTTATCCCCACCACGGCCGATTGCAATCATCCCAAGTGAAAAATCTTCATCGCGGGTAAGAAGCTTGTAGTACTCTTCATCGCATTCCTTTGCCCACTCGGTAATATATTTATAAACTGTCTTTGCATCAAGTGTTGAAAGATAGTTTTTGCTTACATCGTTAAGCTTGTCAATATCAAAAAGTGATCCGCTTACGCCCATTTTCTGTGTGGTAAATTCAAACTCATCAACATCCTTTGTGGGGTTTTCTGCGCGCCACTCCTCAAAGTTAGAATTTAAAACAGTCATCATATATTCCCAAACAGCACCTGGGATGTATCCCTCACTCTTATAATAATCAAGCGAAAGCTCGGGGTCTTTTCTTTTGCTTAGTTTTCTCTTAATGCCATTATCTATTTTCATCAGCTGTGCAGTATGGCAGTAGATAGGCTTATCCCAACCCATCGCATCAAAAAGCTGAACATGAATAGGAAGTGTGGCAAGCCACTCCTCACCTCTTACAACGTGCGTTGTGTGCATAAGATGGTCATCAATAACGTGTGCAAAATGGTATGTGGGGATTCCGTCAGACTTTAAAAGCACAACATCCTGCTCATTTTGTGGCATTGTGAGGCTTCCGCGGATACCATCTTCTATAGTAAAGGTTTCACCGCAAAATTCCGGCGCACGAAAGCGAAGGACAAAAGGCTTACCCGCTTTAATGTTTTCCTCTGCTTCTTCAACCGTTATATTTCTGTGCACTGCCCATTTCCCGTAATAGCCGAAGTTTTCTTTAAGGGCAACCTGCTTTTCACGCATCTTCGTAAGCTCCTCCTCTGTACAAAAGCAAGGATATGCCAAACCACGCTCCACAAGTGATTTAGCATAGGTTTGATAAATTTGTGCACGGCTACGCTGTCTGTAAGGGCCGTAGTCACCTTTTTCACCATCTGAAAGTGCACCCTCATCAAATTCAACACCAAAATAGCGAAGTGTGTTAATAACAACGTCGACTGCACCCTCAACCTCACGCTTGTTATCGGTATCCTCAATCCTTAAATAGAAAACACCACCGCTTTTATGTGCAAGGCGCTCATCAGTAATTGCGCCGAAAAGGTTGCCAAGATGGATAAACCCTGTTGGACTTGGGCCAAGTCTTGTAACCTTTGCCCCCTCGGGAAGATTTCTCTTCGGGTAAAGGTTTTCATAGTATTCGGGTGCTTTATCAATATTTGGGAAAAGAAGCTCTGCCATTTTTTTGTTATTCATTATTAATCTCCTTAAAATTATCAAAATATCCTACATATGAAACTTTCGGTGCATCGGGAATTAAAAATCCACACAAATCTATAAAATAGTCATCCGTCATCGATGCGATATAGTCGCAAACAATGTCATCATCCGTGTTTTCTTCACGATAGCTTCCCGCGCCATAGTATCCCCTGCGGGTATCAATATACCTTATATGATGCCTGTATATAACGCTTTTTTGACTGCCACCCTTAAGCTCCTCCAGAAGCTTTTCGTAAAGCATTTCAAACATTTGTGTGATGCATCTGTCATACTGGGTATTTACATCCTCCGCCATATATATTCTGTTTATATTATCTGCTTTCGCTTTTTTTAGCTGCTCAAAATATTCATCATCCATTTTGATGAAGTCCTTATCAAAGCTATTCTCGATAATATTTACAACAAGGTTGTTTATTATTTTAGCGTTGTAGCTTCCGTCACAATTAAGCTCAAAGCCCGCACGCTCTGCATCTTGTCTGTCTTTACCAATATAGGCAATAATATCACATACCCTTACAACGCAGCCTTCCATTGTAGACGGGATAAGCTTTTTAACGTTTTTTTTATCGGTGTAGCACCCTTCAACTATCCTATCAAATTCTTCAAAGCTTGATAGATTTGAAGGGCGATATTCCTTAAGTTCAAGCTCACCATTATGGCATAAAATTCCGTCAAGCGCAGGAAGTGAAATATTTAAGTTAAAAATCTTATCAAGCACACGTACGCTGTGCACATTGTGGTTAAAGAACCTACCCGTACGACTTTTGTAAATGTTACAAAGCGTTTTTTCACCCATATGTCCAAATGGTGTGTGGCCTATATCGTGACCAAGCGCAATTGCCTCAATAAGGTCAAGGTCAAGTCCAAGATACCTTCCAATATTTCGTGCTATTCTTGAAACAAGCTGCACATGAAGTGCACGCCTTGTAATGTCATCATTCTTATAAAATGAAAAAACCTGTGTTTTGTCTGCATATCTGTTATAAAACGGATGATGAAGAATCTTCTCCACATCCCTTACATGGCAAGGCCTGTGAAAGCTTGCCCTGTCACGCCCCATGTCACGTCTTATTACATCACGGACAGGTATATTATATCTATCTTGTATTTTCTTTTGTACTTCTTCTGAAAGCTTAAGATACTCACCTTTTGCCATATATATCCTCACCCCTTTTTATGATAACTGTGGCTACAATTCCTATTAAAAAACCACCCAATATTCCCGTTACGCTAAGAATGGGCATATAGTAAAACGCACCCTTTCCTATTACAAAGCCTGCACATAAAAGCTGTCCAATATTGTGAAATAAACCACCCATTGCACTTACCCCGACAATTGAAAACAGCTTGCTTTTTTTTGAAGCGCACTCTATCGCCATACTAAAAACTGCCCCGCACAGGCTATACAAAAATGGCGCAAATCCACCGAAAAGCATACTGCACAGAAAGACCTTCATAATGCTAACCACCCAGGCATATTTACACCCTAATAAATAAAGCGCAATTACCACTGCCAGATTGCCAAGGCCAAGCTTTACCCCTGCTATGGGTATTGGCGCAGGAATAAGGCTTTCTACATATCCCAAAATAACAGCTATTGCACAAAGAACTGCCGCCAAAGTAATAGCCCTGCTTGTTTTCATACTAAAACATCCGTTTCATTTGTGTTACCCGATTCAATAATAACACTTAATTTATTTGGCAGGCAAACAATACTTTGTCCATTTTTACTAATAACCTCTTTTTGGCAAAGCTTATTTTCGCAAT
>CAZYYT010000010.1:24591-27244 GCA_964651775.1 uncultured Oscillospiraceae bacterium
CAATCTGCCTCTATAATGCTTACTTGGGAATTTTCTATCTTAATTATATTTTTACCGTGCTTGCTACTTACAACAATTTCTTTGTTTTCATCAAGTGAAGCAGTAGCAAAAGCTTTTCCGTCAACGTATATTTTAACGGTTTGTCCATCTTTTGACGGAAAAAACCATATAACTAGTGCTACCACACAAATTATAAGAACAAGAAAATCACCCTTACGCATTTTTTCACCTTCAATCACATTATATATAATAACGCTTTTTAAGGTTTTTGTAAAGGTTGTTTTATAAGCAAATCCCCGAATTCATCAAAATTCGGGGATTATTAATAATTATAATAATTTTTCTTTTTCTATAAGATCGCCAAGCACCTTTGCCATTGAGTAAAAACCCAATTCATTCGGATGACAGGAATCAACTGTGCCTTCACCCTTTGCATATTTCATAAGGGTGTTGCCTGGAATAAAATAAACATTCTTATCTCCGTCCTTTACAGCGTTTTCATATGTTTGACGAATGATATCACGCCTCTTTTTCTGAATGTCATTCAAATAATACACCGGCATCGACATAATTATTATCGGTATATCGGGGTGGTTTTCCCTAACTGCCTTAAATAGCTTTTCGTGCGTCACCATAAGATGCTCCGCTGTAGGTGCATTGTGGTCATAATCCATAACAAAGACTGACATTTCCACACTACTTAGATACTCAATCATAGCTGCTTCACCCTTGCCTGCTCCTGAAAAACCAAGGTTCATGTGGTCACAGTTAAATCTTCTTGTAAGTATTGCCTGATATGACATGCCCGGCCTTGAAGCACATCCACCTTGCGTAATTGAACTTCCATAATATACAATTGGCTTTTCCGTATTATATTTAGTCGGTGCAAGAATTTTAGCATTTTCACTAAGTCCAATATAAAGCTCGCACACTTCGTAATAAAGAGGAAAGTTTATCGTAATATCTCTTACTTCTTCTGTTTCAAAATCGGTGACACTTTCGTATCCGTCAACAAAGTCTATGGGTGGTGTGAAGGTTGCCTTATAGCGCTCCTCCCCGTCAATCCTTGTGTATATATCAAACCCTGCCACTCCTGTAAGTGCCATATGAGGAAAATGCTCACCCTCACCCATCTTAGCAGAGATAGCCACATACTTACTATCTGTTTTAAATCTAACTCTTCCACCTGCAGTATTTGCGTGAAGAAAGTATACACCCTCACTAACAGTTTTACTAACCGCTTCCGGCATTCTTCTATATTTTCCATTTTCGTGAAAAACACCATTAATAACGAATGGTTCTTCCTTAATATCGTGAAAAACGATATCCGGCTTATTAATACTTGTTTCAACCTTTAAATTTTTATCTACATCTTCTAACTTTTTCATTTGTACCACCCCGCACATATTATATGCCTATTTTTTTATGATTTCAAGATATATCTTGAAAGTGCATATCCTACATTTCCCCTGTAATTTACAACTGACCAATCCCCCACTATTCCAAGCACAGTAAGCATAGCCCCTTTCGGCATAGATAAAATTACCCTTGAACTTGTGTTTGGTTTTTCCCTTAAATTAAGTGTGCCACTTGTGACATTTACTGTCGCCCTTTGTGGTGCCATAGGTTCTGCAAGGGGGATATTAAAATACTGTGTAATAGAAAGCGCAAGGTTTCTTGCAATTGTATTAATATTGTTTTTTACCCAATTAGCATCACTTGTATTATCATGATACCCCAGCTCCAAAAATACTGCAGGTGCACGTGTTTTATCAACCTCACCTATAGTTGTTGAGGGCACGGCACGAACTTTTTGGGGGTTTGGATAAATATTTTTAAGATTTCTTACAAAAATATCTGCCGCCCTTTTTCCGTTAACGCCTCTTGGGGAATAGTACACATCAATCCCAGTGTAAGAGCCATACTGTCCCTCGGGTGCAGCGTTTGAGTGAAGTGCTACATGCAAATCATAAGTTCCCCTATTTGACTCGTTAATAACATCAATCGCATTCATATCAGGCGAATTTCTTGTATAGAGCACCCCACTTGAGTTAAGGTATGGCACAAGCGCGTCCGCAAGCAAATTCATATAGTATTCTTCACTGCCACCTATTACATAGGTGTTATTTTCTTGTGTTGATGGACTTAAATATATTCTTGGCATCATATCTCTCCTTTGTAATATAATATGTATATTTGACAAAACAGGTGATTTATTGTATAATAGCCTTTAAGATATTTTTAACACTGTAAAATGGAGGTTTATTATTATGTTGAAAAAAAGTATCGCTTTACTGCTTTTATTGGCAATAATTTTAACAATATCAGTGTCCGTTTTTGCGGCACCCCGTATACCGGTTTATAAAGTTGGAAGAGTTCTTTACTTTTTAGATAAATCGTCGGGCGCAATTACAGGCTTTGCCGGCGACCCGACAGACCTTATCGTTCCCGGAACTCTTGGTGGCTACAAGGTCAATTCCATAGGTAGCGGGGCATTTAAGGGCTCTACAACGCTTAACACATTATATATCCCCGGCAGTATTAGTGTTGTTTCATCAAATGCTTTTGCCAATTGTACAAATCTTAAAAGCGTGGAAATCGGTAGCGGCGTATCCTATATCGGTTCAAATGCCTTTGGTGGATGCAGCTCACT
>CAZYYT010000011.1:0-4991 GCA_964651775.1 uncultured Oscillospiraceae bacterium
TAAATATATCATATTTTTTTGGAGCATATTGTCACCCATCATTGACAATTGAACACTCTTTCAGACAATATAAAATATATTTTTATTGACAAATTAATTGATTTGTGTTAAAATGCTTTGTGGTATGTTATCCCATTTCTATGGGTGGTGGTTTCTCCAACCCCTTCCTTGGATATGGGAGGTAAAGACCAAATTATTTTAGGAGGTTTACATTATGTTAAAGGAAACAAAGCAGGGCATCATTGAACAATATAAGGTTCATGAGACAGACACAGGCTCACCCGAGGTACAGATTGCTATTTTGACAGAAAGAATCAATCACCTTAATGAGCATCTTAAGGAGTTTAAAAAGGACCATCACTCAAGACGTGGTCTTCTTAAGATGGTTGGTAAGCGCCGTGGTCTTCTTAAGTATCTTATGAAAACTGACATTGAGCGTTATCGTGTAATCATTGAAAAGCTCGGTCTCAGAAAGTAATTAACAGGTAGAGTGTGGGGTAACTTACACTCTACCTCTATTATTACAAATCAAATTTTTACTTTAAAAACGGAAGGGAATGTTCGCTTAACACTTAAGAAAGCCTATGAAAAACGTATGTTTTCTTAAGTGATAAACAACTCCCCTTCCACTAAATCGAATGGAGGATTAGTATGTTTAAAACGTTTGAAACAGAATTTTGTGGCCGTAAGCTTGTTGTTGAAACAGGTAAAATGGCACAGCTTGCAGGCGGTAGCTGTCTTGTTCGTTACGGTGAAACAGTAGTGCTTGCAAATGCAACCGCATCAGCAAAGCCCCGTGATGGAGTGGACTTCTTCCCTCTTTCAGTTGACTATGAAGAAAAATTGTATGCAGTGGGTAAAATCCCAGGAAGCTTTTTAAAGCGTGAAGGCAGACCTACAGAGAAGGCAGTTCTTGCATCAAGATGTATTGACCGTCCCTGTCGTCCCCTTTTCCCGAAGGACCTTCGTAACGACGTTGCAGTTGTTACAACAGTTATGAGTGTGGAGCCGGATAATGACCCCGTTGTAACCGCTATGGTTGCGGCTTCTATCGCAATTTCAATTTCTCCAGTCCCATTTAATGGCCCTATCGCAGGCGCAGCAGTTGGCCTTGTTGATGGTAAGGTTGTAGTTAACCCCACTAAAGAAGAGCGTGACAGAAGTGAGATGTTCCTTACAATTGCAGGTACAAAAGAAAAAGTTAATATGATTGAGGCCGGTGCAAATCAGGTTTCTGATGACCTTGTTTTTGAGGGAATTATGGCAGCACAAAAGGAAATTTCAAAAATGTGCGAGTTTATCGAAAGCATTCAAAAGGAAATTGGTAAGCCCAAGATTGATTATGAGCATATAGTAGTTCCCGAGGAGCTTTATGAGGATGTTAAGGCAATAGCAATCGAAAAGGTTAGAGTTGCACTTGATACAGATGATAAAAACACCCGTGAAGAAAACCTTAAGGTTGTTTATGCTGATGTTTATGAAGCACTTGGTGAAAAATATCCCGATCAAGAACCACTTATCGACGAAGCTATATATAAGCTTCAGAAATACGTTGTTAGACGTTGGATTCTTGATGATGGCAAGCGTGTTGACGGTCGTGGTCTTGATGAAATCCGTCCTCTTGATAGTGAGGTTGGCATTCTTCCAAGAACTCATGGTACAGGCCTTTTCACAAGAGGGCAGACACAGGTTCTTACAACATGTACGCTTGGTACAATTTCAGAAGAACAGCTCCTTGACGGAGTTGATGATGAGGAAACAAAGCGCTATATGCACCACTACAACTTCCCATCATACTCTGTTGGCGAAACAAGACCAAGCCGTGGCCCCGGAAGACGTGAAATCGGTCATGGTGCACTTGCAGAAAAGGCGCTTGTTCCTGTTATTCCCTCAAAGGAAGAGTTCCCCTACACACTTCGCCTTGTGTCTGAAGTTCTTAGCTCAAACGGGTCTACCTCACAGGGTAGTGTTTGCGGCAGTACTCTTGCACTTATGGATGCAGGCGTTCCGATTAAGGCACCCGTTGCAGGTATCTCTTGCGGCCTTATAACAGAGGGTGAGCGTTATATTACTATGGTTGATATACAGGGACTTGAAGACTTCTTTGGTGATATGGACTTTAAGGTAGCCGGTACTAAGGAAGGTATCACAGCTATTCAGGTTGATATTAAGATTGATGGTCTTTCACCTGAGGTTATTCGTGAAGCACTTGAAAAGACAAGAATTGCACGTAACAAAATTCTTGATGATTGTATGCTTCCTTGCATCGCTGAGCCTCGCGAGGAGCTTTCAAAGTACGCACCCAAGATTATCAGCACAAAAATTGACCCCGAGAAAATTCGTGATGTAATCGGTAGCGGTGGTAAAGTAATTCAGAAGATTGTTGCTGAAACGGGTGTTAAGATTGATATTGAAGAAGACGGTACAGTATTCTTCGCAACAACAGACGCTGATGCAGCTGCTCGTGCAGTTAAGATTGTACGTGGCATCGCAGGCGACATTGAAATCGGCGATGTTTTTGAAGCAGTTGTTACTCGTGTTATGGAATTTGGCGCATTTGTTGAATATCTTCCCGGCAAGGAAGGCCTTGTTCACATAAGCAAGCTTGATAACAAGCGCGTTGAAAAGGTTACAGATGTTGTAAATGTTGGTGACCAGATTAATGTTAAGCTTATTGAGGTTGACAGAATGGGTCGCTTCAACTTCTCAAGAAAAGACGCACTTCCTCAGGCAGAGGTTCAGCAGGAAGCAGAATAAAAAAGTTACAGGCACGCTGCCTGATGGACAGGGGTTTCGTGCTTGCACTGAAACCCCTATATTTATTGAGGAGATTAAATGCTAAATACATATTATTTAAAAAATAAAATGCGCCTTGTATGTGAATATATGCCTTTTTCAAAAAGCGTAAGCGTTGGTATATGGGTAAAGGCGGGCAGCATGTACGAAAATTCGGACGAAAATGGTATTAGCCATTTTATTGAGCATATGCTTTTTAAAGGAACCAAACGCCGCACCGCGGAGGAGCTTGCCGAGGAAACGGATTTTATCGGTGGGCAGATTAATGCCTATACAGCAAGGGAATGCACCGTTTACTACACACGCACCCTTTCGAAAAGCCTAACCACAGCGCTTGATATTCTTAGTGATATGTACTACAATTCAATATTTTCTAACGAAGATATTGAGCTTGAGAGAAATGTTATCTTAGAAGAAATCAGTATGTATGAGGATTCTCCCGAGGATGTGGCGCTTGACTCTATCGGGGAGCTTGTGTGGAAGGGGTCCCCTTTGGGCAGTCCCGTTGCAGGCACAAGCAAAAGTGTAAAAAAAATAACACGTGATATGATGCTTGACTATATGAACAGGCGATACTCCCCCGAAAACACCGTCATCTCTATAGCAGGCCAGTTTGACGAAAACGAAATAGTTTCACTTTGCGAAGAATACTTTGATATAAATGCAAAAGGCGAAACAGATGGGGATATTCCCGTTGTTTTTAACAGTGGAATCTGGCGTCGCAAAAAAAAGATTGAGCAGACGCATCTTTCAATTGCGTACCCCTGCTTCACCCTAATGGATGACAGAATTTATGAGGTATCTCTTTTAAATAACATTTTCGGCGGAAGTATGTCAAGCAGGCTTTTTCAGTCAGTACGTGAGAAAAATGGCCTTTGCTATAGTGTATATTCATATAGCACCAGCTTCCCTAAAGCCGGAATGTTTGGGATATATACTGCACTTGCGTCACAAAATATTGAAAGGGTTAATTCACTTATTAATGAAGAAATTGAGCGCATTTGTAGTGACCTAGTTTCCCCGCGGGAGCTTGAGAAGGCGCGTAGCCAAACTCTATGCAGTATAATAATGGGGGGCGAAAGCATATCCACCAAAATGAATGACAATGGAAAGTCGCAGTTACTTCTGGGCTTGGTTCGAAATGAAAAAGAGGTAACAGATAAGATAAATGCAGTTTCAGCAAATTCAATAAGAGAGGCTGCACAAAGCATTTTTAATAAAGAAAAATGCGGCAAATTTATTCTTGAAAGGTAAGAGTAGTTATGAACATAGTTGTATTAGCAGGTGGCCTAAGTACCGAGCGTAATGTATCCTTTACGACGGGCGCAATGGTGCAGAACTCACTTATAAGAGGCGGACACAACGCCATTTTAGCAGATGTTTTTATGGATTATGAGCTTCCAGGTACCATTAAAGAGGAATTTAGCAAAGCTACCGTGCCTGCAGAAATAAAAAAAATCAGTGAGATTGTTCCCGATATAGAAAAAGTTAAGGTACAGCGTGGGTCTAACTCCGATATATACTTCGGCAAAAACATTATCGAGCTTTGTCAGTATGCAGATATTGTATATATGGCACTTCACGGCGGCGAAGGTGAAAATGGAAGGCTTCAGGCAGCGTTTGACCTTTTGGGTATTAGATATACTGGTAACGGCTACTTAAGCAGTGCCGTAAGCATGCACAAAAACCTTACAAAGCAGATGTTTAAGGCTTATGGTGTTTTGACCCCGGGCGGGAAAATGGTAACACCCGAGGATAGCGTTAGCTTTGAGGAGTTTGGGTATGAAAGCGTTGTTATAAAGCCCTGTAGCGGTGGTAGCTCTATCGGTGTTTACCTTGTAAATTCCAAGGAAGAGTTTGATAAAGCACTTGCAGAGGCATTTAAGTACGAAAACGAAATCCTTATCGAAGAATATGTAAAGGGTCGTGAGCTTTCATGCGGTGTGCTTGGTGGGGTGGCACTTCCATCAATCGAAATTATCCCCAAAGAAGGCTTTTATGATTATAAAAACAAATATCAGGCGTCTATGACAATAGAAATCTGCCCTGCAGAAGTAACCAAGAAGCAGGAAGAAAAAATAAGGGCTGCAGCAGTAAAAGCGGTAGAAGCCCTTGGGATAGAGGTATATGCAAGAATGGACTTCATTCTTGATGAAAATGACAATGTTTATTGTCTTGAAGCAAACTCACTCCCC
>CAZYYT010000011.1:5001-14375 GCA_964651775.1 uncultured Oscillospiraceae bacterium
AAGCCTTATGCCACAGGAGGCGGCGGTAGAAGGCATCTCTTATGATGAGCTATGCGAAAGGATTATAAAAATCAGTCTACAAAAATGAGAGGGGCCTTTTTGTGAACGAACAAATCAATCTTACAATTCGTGATGCAGTAGCAGCCTCAGGCGGATACTTCACAGGGGATGAGGCGCTTCTTAGTAAAAAGCTTACCACCACTGTTATAGATAGCCGAAAAACAGTAGAGGGAAGCCTTTTCGTAGCAATCAAGGGTGAAAACACTGATGGCTACAACTACATTCCAAAGGCAATGGAAAACGGTTCAATATGCGCTGTTTGTGATAGAGCGTACGAGGGATATCCTTGTATTGTTACTAAAGACCCGGTAAAGGCGCTTGGCGATATCGCTGCATATTACAGGGCATCACTTAACATTACCGTTATAGGCATAACGGGAAGCGTAGGAAAAACAACAACTAAAGAGGTTGTATATTCCGTTCTTTCCCAAAAATATAATGTCACGAAAACTGAGGGTAACTTTAACAATGAAATCGGACTTCCTCTCACAATTCTTTCTATAAGACCCGACACAGATGTTGCAGTTATTGAAATGGGAATGAATCACTTTGGTGAAATGCGCAGACTTTCACAAATTGCAAGGCCGACAATGTGCATAATGACAAACATCGGTATATCTCATATAGAAAACTTAGGCTCACGGGAAAATATTCTTAAGGCAAAAAGTGAAATTTTTGAAAATATGCCACCTGCGGCACGTTGCATTCTAAACGGTGATGATGATTTGCTATCTGCTGTTGAAAGGCCAAATCTCTGCCTATACGGGTTTGAGTCTGACAATGATGTATATATTGAAAGCTATCGTGAACACGGCTTTGACGGAACAGATTTTGCAGTTTCTCTTTTTGGGGAGCGATATGATTGTCACATAGATGTGCCCGGCAGACACACTCTTTATGCGGCAATGGCGGCAATGGCGGCAGGCAGTTGGCTTGGGCTTACACACGCTCAGATTGAAGATGGTATCCTAGGTGCAAAAACAATATCCGGCAGAACAAATGTAATTCACACCGATAAGTATACAATTATTGATGACTGCTACAATGCAGCGCCACAATCCGTTGAATCGGGGATAGAGGTGCTTGCAAAGTGCGATGATTCACGCACTGTTTGTATACTTGGAGATATGGGTGAGCTTGGCATAGAAGCCCCCATAATGCATCGCACAGTTGGTGAGCATGCCGCAAAATGTAAGGTCGGGCTACTCATTGCAATTGGCCCACTTTCACTAAATACCTTCACAGGCTGTAAAAATGCAGGCGGTACCGCAATGTATTTCACAACAAAAGAGGACTTTTTGGAAAAAGCCGACACAATTCTTAAAGAAAAGGATGTTATTTTAGTAAAAGCATCTCACTTTATGCAGTTTAATAAGATAGTAGAGGCGCTTGCACAGTAATGTGTAAACTTCTTGATACACATATTAATACTATTTTAACCCCACCACTATGGTGGGGTTTTTGCATACAAAAAACACCTATCACCTAAAGGTGGTAAGTGTTTTTTGAGGGGAGGAGATATAAACATATTTATGTATTTATAAACGCATTATCTAAGCACTTCCAGGTAAACTTCTAAATAGCTGACCTTTAACTGTTTGTGCTTTACATTATAAGCGTGTATTTACTTTAAAATTTTTATCTTTAGCACACCTTAATCAAAGCATTTAAGAACATTCTCCGCTTTTTTAAGATGCTCTTTTACAGTGTTAATAGTATGATTCAAAATCTCTTTTTCCGCCTCTCTATTAACACTTATCGAAGAGATTTCAATCTTATGCTTTTTTAGGATTTCTGCAATCTGTTTGCACTGCTCCATAATTGTATCTTCTTTCTCTTTGATGGTCTGTTCATACTTCTCACGTTCAGAATTAAGAAAATCACAGTTTGTTTCTAGTGCTTTCATTTGTGTTTTCATTGCGTCATTTTCAAGCTTGTATTCCTTAAGCGCTTCAATTTCGTTTTTAAGCTGCTCGTTTTCGGCGATAAGGTTACTCTTTGTTTTGTCATTTTCAGGATTAAGGCTTCTTACCTCTGCCTCAAGCTCCGATACCCTCTTGGCTAGCTTTTCCTTTTCACGCGTTGTCATCGCCAGTGCCTTACTTTGTTCCTCATTATTTTTTTCGTAATTTTCAATAGCTTTCTTATTGCTTTCTTCCATTGCACAAATGCATTCAAAAACCTGTTCTTTGTTCAATCCTAAAAGTGTTGTTTTAAAATTGTTGTTCTCAGGTCTTATAAGAAGCTGACGTATCATATCCATAAATATCCTCCATTCTTTCGACCGATATTTTTAAAGTGTTTAATGATCATTTCTGATTTCAAGCGCATCCCCTACTCTAAGAGTCCATCTATAAATCGTCCCCTCCGGAACCTCTAAAACAGCAGTAGCTTTTTTTATGTACGGCGTAACATGCCCCGGTTCCATATTTTCATGCAAATATATGATATTGTTATCCCCATCAAGAAATATCACATCAATATTATAGCTCATAAAATATGTATGAACCTGCTTACATGGCTTTAAAATCATGCCCTCTCCTTCAATAAGAGTTTTTTTTGGCAAAAGACCTGTAAGCCTTCCGAAAAACGTGTCCGCCATAATTGCATCATTTGCAATCACATTTGTATTATTGCGCGCAACTACCACACTCATAATCGTACCTCCATAATTAATTGAATTGTTTCATAAGTTGTATAACCGTAGGCCCAAGCAGAATAATGAAAATTATAGGGAATATAAACACAACCATCGGAAGCATCATTTTTACCGGCGATTTCATCCCCTTTTCCTGCGCAGCCTGTCGTCTTTCAACGCGCAGCTGCTCTGACTGAACTTTTAAAACATTTTTAACGGATATGCCCAGTGCATCCGCACTTATAAGGGCTGATGCAAATGTTTTAAGCTCTGCCACTTCACTTCTGCTGCCAAAATTTTTCAGTGCATCTCTCCTTGACTTTCCCATTTGTATTTCTCTGTACAGTATTTTAATTGAATCTATCAGCGGTCCTGACAGTTTTTCAATTATTTTTAGTATTGCCGCATCAAAGCCAAGGCCCGCCTCCATGCTTACACTAAGTAAATCCATAACCTCCGGAAGTTGTATCCTGATTTTGGTTTCCCTTGCAGATATTCTTGCCTTAAGAAAATAGCTTGGAACAAGAATGGAGATGATAATAAAAATAAAAAGTACAAGCAGTTTTAATAAAACATCCACCTTTAATAAAAGGCTAAGGATTATTCCAAAAAGAACAAACGATACGGTTACAGCCATGCGAATAATGTTGTATTCCTCAGCATCCATGTATATTCCTGCCATATGAAGGCTTTGTTGCAGTTTGCTGTTTCCACTTTGCTTTTTGCTTTTCTTTTTTTGCACAAACAGCTTCTCAAATGACTTTTTAAGCCCCTCAACCTTATCTACCAAAAATCTTCTGTAAAGTGAAAGGTCAAGCCCACTTATAGTCTCCTTTTTACCCATCACAACACTCTCAAGTCTACTTTGCTTAATATCAATTTTTCTGCCCATACTTTGCAGACAAATTACAGTGATACAAAAAGAAAGCACTGCTGCACCCATTACAATAATTAAAATCATATGCTCTACCTCAATATTTTACAGTAACTATTTTTTTAACAACAAAAATCCCGATAACCTCCATGACTGCGCCAACTCCAAGCATAACCCTGCCGAGTGGATGCTCGAAAAACAGCATCATATAGCTGGGATTAATTATCATCAGCAGGATTCCCATTCCTATAGGTAGTATACTAACAACCAAACCCGAGGCTCTTCCCGTTGCCGTAAGAACCTTTATTTCGCGTTTTAGCTTTATTCTCACTTTTATTGTCTCTGATATGGTTTCTAGAATATTTGAAAGATTGCCCCCTACCTGTCGCTGGATATTAATTGCCGAAACAGCCAGCATTAAATCATCACTTTTTATTCTGCGATTCAGTGAAGTAAGCGCACTTTCTATGCTTGTCCCATATTTTACCTCACGGCACACTCTTGCAAATTCCGCTGCAATTGGGTCACTCATTTCTCTGGCTATGTTTTCCATCGCCTGACTTAACGTTAACCCTGAACGAAGACAGTTACATATTACCACAAGCGCGTCCGATAACTGATTTTCAAATTCCTCTATTTTACTTTTCTTTTTCTTGTTTACTAAAAAGGGAAGTAAAGCTATCCCTATGAGTGCAGATGTAATTGCTAATATCATGTTCCCCGTGGATATTGCAATAATCCCCGAAGGAACAAACGCCAGTAGTAGCCAAACCATAAAAAACTCTTCGCTTCTCATTGGAATGCCTGCCGCCTGCAGCTCCTCTGCGAGGGCTTTGCCTAGTTTAATTTTCTCAATACGCCTCTTTTTATAAGTAGTATTTACTGCTGCCAGTTCAATCTTTTGCTCCCCAAAAAGTTTTTTCATTCGCGTCTTCAATTCTATACGGTCATTAAAAATATGTTTAAGTATAACCATTGTTAACACAAAAACAAGAACTCCACCCAAGACACAAATGATAAACAAATACATTGTACTATCTGAACCATTCATCATAAACAGGAACTCCGTTCTGTATTATTTTTTCAACACATTTCGGGCGTACCCCTGTTGCACGAAAATCACCCTTGAATTTACCGTTATTGTCAAATTCACCGGTTGTCTCATACCTGAAGATATCCTGGGCACTTATTGTATCCCCCTCCATGCCTGTAATCTCAGTTATATTTACAACCTTTCTTGATCCATCGCGTAGTCTTGACTGCTGAACAACTATATCAATTGCAGCGCTTATCTGATCTCTTATTGCCGAAATAGGAAGCTCCATACCTGACATAAGCACCATAGTTTCAAGCCTTGAGAATGTATCTCGCGGACTGTTTGCGTGGGTGGTTGTAAGCGATCCGTCATGTCCTGTGTTCATTGCTTGAAGCATATCAAGCGCTTCTCCTGAACGCACTTCGCCTACAATTATCCTGTCGGGCCTCATTCTGAGAGCATTTTTAACCAAATCACGTATACTTATCTGCCCTTTTCCCTCAAGGTTTGATGGTCTGCTTTCAAGCGTTACCAGATGTGTCTGATGAAGCTGAAGCTCTGCGGCATCTTCAATTGTTACTATTCTTTCACACTCCGGAATAAATGATGACAAAACATTCAGAAGCGTTGTTTTTCCGCTTCCTGTACCGCCGGAAACAACAATGTTTAGTTTTCCGGCAACACATGCCTGTAAAAAAGATACCATCTTTGGTGAAAGCGAACCCCATTCTATAAGCTGATTGTGAGTTATGGGCGTTTTGGAAAATCTTCTTATTGTAAGCGCAGGTCCAACAAGTGATATCGGGGGGATAACAGCATTCACACGCGATCCGTCCGCAAGCCTTGCATCAACCATTGGGCTTGCCTCGTCAATATGTCGTCCGATTGATGAAACAATGCGGTCAATTACATTTAGTAGATGTGCGTCATCCCGAAACTTAAGGTCCGTAAGGATTAGCTTGCCCTTTTCTTCAATAAAGATTTTGTCTGCACCATTTATCATGATTTCGGAAATCTTCGGATTTTGCAGAAGCTCCTCAAGCGGTCCATATCCCATAATATCATTATAGATATCTGAAACAATTTTTTTCTTTTCAGTTGCTGAAAGTGACGCGCTGACTTTTTCGGTATGTTCCTCAATTATTTCACGGACAAAATCGCCATCAGGCTCAGCCTGATTTTTTTGATTAATTTCCTCTATTACGCTGTTATGGATTTTATCCTTGGTTGCTAAAAATCTACTAACATCTTCATTTTCACGTTCTGCATTATTATTTTGTAATTCTTTGTTTTTTTCCATCCTGTTTAAAAGTCCCATCTTACATCACCTCATTTAGACATAACACTGCGAACATATTCATTCATCGCTGAAACAATAGGGCTTTTGGAGTTGCCGTTTACAAACGGAATTCCCTTATTAAGACTCGTAAGAACAGTCTTTGTATCATCCGGTAAAACAAGCGAAACACTTAAATCCAGTATTTGTTCAAAGTCCTTTTTCGAAATTATACCGTCTACCATTCTATTTAATATGAGATTAGTTTTATCACTTTGCCTTAGTGCCTCTAAAATATTCATACAAAGTTTGGCGTTTCGTAGGGACGCTATGTCCACAGTGGAAACAAGATTAACAATATCGCTGTTTTCTATAGCGGCAATAGTGGTATCATTAAATCCTGGTGGCAGATCAATTATTATGTATTCATAATAAGGCTTTAAAACATTAATAATCATTTCTACCATTTTCTCATCAATATATTCTGCATACTCAGGACTCTTGGGCGCTGCCAGAACACCCAGCCCGCTCCTGTGAAACGCCATAACGCTTTTTACCGAATCTATTGTAATGTTTGTTTTTTCCTCTACGATAGTGTATATAGTATCATTTGGCTCTAGATCAAGTAAAATCGGTACATCCCCAAACTGAAGGTCAAGGTCAATAATAACCGTCTTTTTCCCTTTGTTTGCAAGTGCCACTGCAGTGTTTACCGAAACTGTTGTCTTTCCCGTGCCCCCCTTACCACCAAAATAGGAAATAACCTTTCTTTTATGAGATTGTATTTCTCTGTCCCCGGCTCTCTGACTTTCAATATTGTGCAACTTAAATATAGCATCCTTAAGCTTTGTGGCATCACATTTAGTCTCTAAAACTTGTTTTATGCCACATTCCATTGCCCTCACCAAAAGCTCCGGATTTATTTCATCTGCCATTACCAACATGCCCACTCCAACTGATTTAGCATATATATCAGCCGCAACTTCAAACAGAGAATCTTCCATGCCATCTTTTACAAAAATTATAACATCAGGATTATTTCCCAGTAACTTTAGAGATGTCATATTATCGTAATTCACGAAGCCTATTATTATTATATCGTCATCCTTTAGCAGATTTTTTATTTCTATCTGAAGGTCTATATCATTTGTTACAACTGCAATTTTCAGCTTATCCATATATTTTATTGACCTCCTTAATAAATTACAGCCGGAACATCTATGTATGCATTATCGCCTACTCCACGAAGAACAACTGTCACAAATCCGTTGAGAGTTTCGTTATATAGCCTTACGCAGTCAGCAGGCGATAATTCAACGGTTATATTTGTATAGCCCGGTTTTTCTTCCCCAAAGCCCTCTTTATTTCCGACAGAAAGTATATTCACGTTTTGAACTAACACAGATGTCTCCCCAACTTTATCTTTTACGTGCGAGGCTATTATATCCACACGGTCGCCCGGCTCAAGATTGCCCGCAACACCGGAAAGCTCGTCAACCAACATAGTGTAAGCTCTATTTCCCTTGCCTATTTTTTCATCCAACTGGTCATTGTCCATGCTTCCAAGGGTTATAACCTTGTGCATAAGCACCTGTTCCCCCTTGCCGATTTTACAAGATGCGGTTTTCCCTACCACATCTGCCACGTTTGTTATATATCCTTGGGCAAGTCCGGGCTTGGGAAGATATGACAAGCTTATCATTTCCTCATTTATTACGGTGTGCTGTTGTATTACATCATTTGCTACTACAACACCCACAACGTCTTGAGCAGACTTTATACTGTTATTTGTTATCTCATTTATAAACATGTAAATAGCCATTCCCATTATAATTGCAACAATGGTCGCAATTAAATATATTTTTTTCATATTAAACCTCGTCTCTATTCAGTCAGCTTCATGACATATCCTCCGAAATCCTCACCACCGACTGAACCGTTATTTTGCTGCGCCGGCATTTTAAGGTATGTGCCCTTTATCTCATCAGCCTGATCTGCATATTCTAGCACAAAAGGCGCAAATCCCACAATTTTGACATTGGAGGTGTCAATAATGTCATAGATAAGTACATTAATTACCCTAGGACAAGATTCATCGTAGTGCTCCTTGGTACAGCCACCATCTGTTTTAAAGTGCGTACAAAGCCCCATACGATACTCTACGCCGTCCTTAGCAACACTTGCCTTGTTTCCGGTTGCGGTAGGTAAAACCTCTCCTACATAGTTCTCACCGGGATACCCGTATTTAAGCCACTTTTCCAGTATATACGAATTGCCCTTTGCCCCGTCAAGAACCACATAACCGTAATAACCGTTTACTCCGTCACCACCACCGAATTTTAATGTAACACTATCATTTGAATCATGGGTGTTTTCAAAAACATCCTTAGTAACACCGATTGGAACAGCCCCTATTACACCGCCAGCCGGAAGCGCTGATACTGTAGCCTTTTTTCTGGTTGTTATATTTTCAACACCTATCACTCGTGCAATATTGGTTTGTGCTTTTTTATTCACATACACGCTGACAGAATAGTAATATCCATCTTTATCGTTTTCAAAGATAATATCTTCTCTTAATATATTATCCACACCGTTTTTTTTCCCGTACTCTATAATACGCTCTATTATTTTATCTTTATTTGCTGTGTCTTCTGTTTTGACAGGCAAAAGCTCATAAACTGAAAGACAGGCGGCATCTGCGCAGTTTTGTGCATCCGATGAAACAACATACGCGTAGCCTATGTCAATTGCAAGTGCAGCCATTGTCATAAGAAATGTCATGGCAAACGCAATTATCACTACAACAGCCCCGTCCTCATTTTTCAAAAACCGCTTCATCACCACTCCGCCTTCATGGTTACACTTGAAGAAATATTTATTTTTCCACCGCCGGATATTGTCGACCCAATAAATGTAAGAGGATCAACATAGCTGTCAACCTTAACCGTTACATCTCCGGAGTGTGTGTTATAAACATTACTGGAAATTATGGTTGTTTTAATGCCTTCTTTAATGCTTTTTGGTGCAATTAACAATACTCTGTCAACCGTATCAGAAAGGTATGTAATATAATAGCAATTAACAGATGCATATCTTGCACCTTCTCTTGCGCAATTGCTTGTGGCAAGCTTTGCCGAAAAAAGCCACCCAAACTCAATTATTCCACATATCAAAAGCATAAGTATGGGCAATACAATTGCAAATTCCACGACTGCTTGCCCATCTTCTTTTCTTAAAATTGTAAATGTACGCTTCAATTATATTTCCCCCTTATCTTTTAGCCGGGGAGATTAACCCAAACCGATTTATAAGGGATAATTCTCCTCGGCTTTTTCTTATTTAATCCATAATATTTCGAAATTCATATTGTAAGCTATAGCATCAAATTATTTATATTATTTATTCACCAAACTTTGCTGATACGTTGTCAAACATTAATTTAATCTTCGGGCCAAGAACTACAAGCGCTGCTACAACCACAACTGCA
>CAZYYT010000011.1:14475-26461 GCA_964651775.1 uncultured Oscillospiraceae bacterium
ATTAGTCCTATTATAAGACCATACTCTACCATGCCCTGTCCATCTTCATCCTTTATAAATCCTATTATTTTGTTCATTTCTTTTCTCCCTCTCTTTTTTTTAATTAAAACTTTGCTGATACGTTGTCAAACATTAATTTAATCTTCGGCCCAAGAACTACAAGCGCTGCTACAACCACAACTGCAATTAGTCCTATTATAAGACCATACTCTACCATGCCCTGTCCATCTTCATCCTTTAAGAAACCCATTAATTTTTTCATGCTTACAACCCCTTTATATAAAATTTTTTAAATTATTGGAAAAAGTAAAGTAATTACAAACCCAAGTGAAATATACGGTCCCATCGGTGCCATAGTTCTGAGCGTTCCGGCCTTTCGTATGTACAAAAACGCTGTGTATATAAGCATACCTAAAGACATAATTATCATCGCCTGTAGAAAACCCGAAGCACCAAGCAGGAATCCAATCACGGCTGCAAGCTTTATATCTCCACTACCTACATTAATTTTCATGTAGGATGGAATCATAAATACCAACCATGCCACAATCATCCCTACAACCCTTTTACTTATAGGGAAGTTGCCATCCCCCAAAAAGCACATTACAATTCCGGATACCATAAGAATCAGCAATATTATGTTGGGTATTTTGCGAGTTTTTAAATCCACCGATGAAATGCAGGCACACAGTGAAAATACAATCAAATAGTATATTCTATTTATCAAGCTTATATGGAGAGTGCCTATATAACCGAAAACAATCGCAAAACACAGTGCCCATATAATGTATGCGGATTTGCCTGTCAAAAAAGGGGATTCTATTTGCTTATCGGAGCGCTTTTTTATCATTCTTTTAGAAGCCTTTAAGCATATAATTCCTGCCATTAATCCACCCAACAATAAAAATATCATTTTTTCTGTCTCCTTAATAATAAAAGACCGTATTCCTGAAAGAATACGGTCCTAATTATAAATTTACGGTACCAAGAACTAGCATCACAAAGTGATGCCATCCATAGCAAATAAATATATATAATCAAAATCGTACTTCATTCGGTGGCCAGGCTGCCATAGATATTATCCTTAGGCCCTTAGCTTTGTGCCCTCATCTTTCGATGAGTTTACCATTATCGGGAAGTTACAATTTTAGTATATAATACTATATTCAGTTTTCTTGTGTCTCCTGAAAGCTTTCAAGCCACCGAAGTAGCTTCAACGTTTTTTCGTACAGCTCTCTTGCGACTGTTTCTGAAATAAAGCGTTCCTGAAATTTCTTGTATGAAAAGGGATAATCGCTTACGTAATAGAACATTAAATCAACCATCGTGTTCTCATAATCATTACGTTCCTTTTCAAACCTAATACCCTCCTCATTAGAGGAAAACCTTTCATTATTTGCAAGCTTATTTGCTAAAAACGGTACGTTGTGTGATTTTGGGGTTTCTTTACCGGTATGATAAATGAACATACCCTTAATAATTCTTTCTGCTGCCTGCTCACACAAAACAGCTACATGATTGAATCTTTTATTTTCAAGCAAAACCCTTGCAGTTTCTATATCATAATCGGAAAGAATTTTCCAATATTGATACTTTTCAAGTCCTGTCATACTCTACCTCATTTAAAAACCTGTGTAATTCACCACTTAATACAAGCTCCTTCAATGCAGCAGTTACCCTCGAATCATACTTGTCTTTCATGTCGCAAAGTTCAATAACTGCTTCCTCAAAGGTTTTGGGCGCATTGTACGGGCGTTTTGTGGTCATTGCATCAAAGCTATCGGCAACGCCTATTATCCGTGCCTCTAAAGATATATCATTTCCACTTAATCCATACGGATAGCCGCTTCCGTCAATCCTTTCATGATGCGCCAGTGCGATTTCACAAATTTCCTTTGAAAATTTATCTTTAAGAATTCTTTTTGTATTTGATGGATGTTTGTATATTTCCCTGAATTCCTCTTGTGTAAGCTTTGTTTTCTTTGCAAGAATCTCATCCGGAACAAAACATTTCCCCACATCGTGAAACAACCCTGCAATAACAAGATTATTAAGCACCTTTTCCGTGCAGTTAAGTTTTTTTGATATAAGCATGCAATAATCCGCTACACGTTTGCAATGTTGTTTGGTATATTTATCCTTTTCATCGATGCGGGTCAACAATTCATCCAAATCTTTATTAAAACTATCCAGATTGTTATAGATAGGCCTTGTGGAAACGTATAAAACCTTTAAATCAGTGTGGCTTTTAAGTAGCACCTCATGCTCAAGCCTATTTGTGTAGAAGCAATCATTTTCCTTAAGATGAATGGTTTCATTACTTGTTTCAAGGCTAACTTCACCATGAACAATATAGAAAAACTCAACCATGTCCTTCTCGTCAGCCGGAGTTATCCAGACAAGAGAATTCTTATCTATTGATTGTACCATTATTTCGGTACTGGGATGTTCTAACAGTAAAGCAAGATCTGTTTCATCACTGTTTTTGAAAAAATCAACTTTTTCCCTTTTTACAATTATACCGTCCATTCCCGACTCCAAGTTCCTCCACAGTAAATTTCCATTCCATTGTCAAGAATCTCCTCGACAATTCCCATCTTGTTATCCATTTCGCAAACCGAAAACACCTGTGGCTGAATGTCATATTTCTGCCTGCTACAAACGCTCAAAAGTCTTCTCATTGCAATATGAATACCATATTCATCTGTTAAGAAGAATGCCAAATCAACATCACTTTCTGAATTATATGTTCCTTTATAATATGAACCATATAGATATATGCTGTAAAACGAAAACTCGTCCGAAACTTCGTCAACAATTCTTTTAATTATATTGAAAAGCTCTGAATTCATTAAAAGGCTATCTTCTTACAACCCTAAGTGGATCAATGTATACTATCTGTCCCTGAATCTCATATGCGGTATATTCACACTCAACCTCTATACCCATCTTTGCAGCATTTTCAATTATGCGGAAAGCCCTATCATTTGATCTATCTACAATTTTGTCAATGTTTAAGTTTTCTGCTGACATTGCCTTCTCAACCATTTTAAGAATTTTTTCATTTGTCTTTTCAACCATCTTTTCGGCCTTGTCATAATCTTTTTCGCTTACGTCCTCAAGCTTGACAGTCTTAATAAAGGCTTCAACCTTTTCGTTTGCTTTTCCTACAAATTGGTCAGATACGTCATTTTTTGCAAGAACCGTAGCACTACAGGATAACCCCATAATTACTGCCAATACCATACCTAATAATTTTTTCATATTTAATATCCCCTTTTATAAATTATTTTAAGCAAAAAAAATAAGGTTGTCACCACAACCCCGTAAAACAATTAATAAACACCTTTGAAGGTATTATTTTTAATTGACTTTAACGGTAGCTGGCTGCCATAGATTTCTCTTTAGGCCCTATAGTTTCGCGCCACTGCCTTTCGACAGTTTTGCCTGTTCGTGGGAGCTGATTCATTTGCTCATCACTATACTAACAAATAATACCTAATTTGTCAACAATTTTTAAAAAAAAAACGATTTAAATTATAAATTTTGTAGTATTTGTCGAAACTTTATATTAAGGTTTTGTGCATTTTGCACAATTTTTTGAGTTTATTTCATCAACATCAACTTTACGGTCGAATGCTAATTCTGAGGACTTTGGGTTGTGGCTTACAAATATAGCAGGCGTCATATTCACCTTACAGTAGTTTTTTATTGCATAACATATTGCATCATTTGATTTTTTGTCCTGTGCTGAGGTTATCTCATCAAGCATAAGTGCAGATGGCCTGACAGCAAGTGCTCTTATCAAGGCAATTCTCTGCAATTCCCCCCCGGACAGCTGTGCGGGATATCTTTGTCCCATTTGAACATTGAGGCCAACAAGGTCCATTAATTCTCGGAAATATTCGTGTCTGTTTTCCCATGAACATATGCCATGAAATATGGGCGCCTCCATAACAAGCGCTTCTACCCTCATTTTTGGGTTAAGTGAGCCAGCCGCATTTTGAAATACATACTGAGTTTTGTAATTATATTTTCCATAAGTAGTCAGTAAATTATTTACCATAACACATCCGCTGTTGTAAGGCTCAAGCGCCGAAATAATGCGAAGCAGTGTAGATTTGCCACATCCCGACCTGCCCGTAACTCCTACTATTTCCCCATCATACGCAGTAAAATCAAAATTACTGAAAATCACATTTCTTCCGAAGCTTTTGCACATTCCTTCAATATTTATCATTTTTTCACCCCATATTAAGCACCGTAAGGTTGTTAAACCTAAGTAAATCAGATTCATCGTGGGTTACCATAATAATGCCGCAACCACTTTCTAAACAGTAATCATTAATTATCTCAATTATCTCATTCTTAAGCTTTATATTCAAAGAAGCAGTGGGCTCATCAAGGATTAGAAGAGACGGTTTAGTAATAAGGCTCATAGCAAGCAGACACCGTGCCGCCATTCCCACCGAAAGCTCGTAGGGATACATTTGTAGTATTTTAGATGGATTTTGAAATCCCATTTTATAAAGAATTTCACAAATCAAAGAATTGTCGAGCCTTTTATATTTTCCCGAAATTATAGCTAAAGATTTAATCTGCTGTCCAATCTTTGTCAGCGGATCAAGAGATCCCGGTGCATCCTGTGGCATTAGAGATACCTTGCTTCTTCTGAGATTTCTCATTTGTGCAGTGTCTTCTTGTTTTATCTCAATCCCAAAGGCACGTATTTTACCACTTATATAGCACTTTGTACCGAGAAGCCCCATAACGGCGTTAATAAAGGTTGTCTTCCCGGCGCCGTTTCTACCGGTGAGCAAAAGCGTCTGCCCATAGTCAAGCCTTACATTGATATTTTGAAAAACATATTCACTCTCTGTGTAGCCCACACATAGATTTTCACATTCAAGCAGCATACTTATTTTCCTTTATCATATAGATTCTCTCCAATTAGATTTATAGACAGTATAAGAAGGATTACCGCCAAACACGCCGGAATCCACACCCACCATTTATCAAGAAGAATGCTTTTACTTGATACAATAGAAATCATATTGCCCCAGGACGGATACGGATATGAGATACCGAAACCAAGAAAACTTAGCGTCGTCTCGGAAAGCACTGCGCTACAGGCAGCTACTGCCGCGCATGAAAAAATTGGGGGGAAAAGGTTGGGCATCATATGGCGAAACATTACGCTTCTTTTTGGCAATCCGAGGAGCTGCGCCGATTTTATTACATCGGATTCCTTGAGGCTCTTTACCTTTGCCCTTATAAGCCTTGCCGAAATAGGCCATCCAAGCAGTGCAATAAGAGTTGCTGTCATAAACGCTCTTACAAAGACAGTCACATTCAGGTCAGCCATAACAGAACCAAGAATAAGCACAATACATATTACCGGCAAGCCCATAACTATGTCCGAAATGCCCATAAGAAATCCATCAGTTTTTTTGCCTGAAAGCCCACTTAAAAGTCCTACCGAAACGGATATAAATATTTCAACAATGCCGGCTGCAAGACCGACAAAAATTGATATTCTACCACCATATAAAAGACGAATCAAAATGTCGCGACCGCATTCATCTGTGCCCAGAGGATTTTGTGTGCACGGATTAATATATGCCCTCGATATATCAGTGTCAAGATATGATACGCCACTTAAGATGGGACCTAACACACATGCCAAGGTAATAAACGCAATCAAAAACGCACCTGCCCACAGCTTGATTTTTCTGTTCACGCTCATACCTCCCTGATTCTCACGTCGGCTTTTCTATAGATTAAATCACTCAATCCATTGCATATAACAATAAGCGCTCCGAAAATAAATGTATATCCCATTAATAGGGGGAAATCCCTTGCCATAGCGGCAGAGTATGCCATATTACCAAGTCCATCTATCCCAGATATTTTTTCTACAACAATTGCGCCACCGAATATATATGGAATGCTGTTTATGATGTGCCACCAAAGAGGAATACGCGCATTTTTTAGGGCAAACCTTACAATAATCTGCCACTGTCCGTAACCCCTTGCCCTTGCATACGTAATATACTGCTTATCCATTTCGTCAGCAATTGATGCTGTCATAAGTCTTATAAATCCACCTAAGGTAGATATGGCTAATGTAACGGCTGGCAAAATAAGGTGGTAGAGTATATCGAAAAACGCCCCTATCCCCTCTAAACCTGAATCAACCGTTCTAAATCCGCTGAATGGGAAAAGCCGTAAATCATAGGAAAAGAATTTACGAAGAAGGATTGCAACAATGAACACCGGTACAGACATTAAAAGCGCAACAAAAAAATTATTTAATCCCAGAATAAGCCTCTTCTTTTTAAAGCGCACAATGTACACCGAAATTAGAATTCCCAGTATAAGTTCTGTTATAAGTGCAAAAAAAGACAGCCAAAATGTTTCTTCCCATTTATCCAAAATAACGGCCACGACCCCTTTTTTATATTCCAGCGATGTTCCAAGGTCACCTTTGGCGGCGGATGTTAGCCACTCTCCGTACCTTTTTATTACGGGATCAGCGTTGTCGTTTTGAAGTGCTTCTATTCTTTCTCTGCTGACTCCACTAAGCAAACCTCTATCATAAAAACTGCCCGGAACAGAATATATTATGACAAATGTAAGTAACGACAATATGAATATTGAAACAAACATTAACAATATTTTTTTAAGCATCATCAGTCACCGATCAGTTTTTTACTTCTATTTTATAAAAGTCTTTAAATACACTTCTGTTTCCGGATGCGGTTACATTTTTTAAACTGCTTTTGTATAAAAGAATGCTGTCTCTTTCGTACAATGGAATACAGGGGAGCTCTTCGTTTAAAATTTTACTAGACTTCTGATAGAACACCTTTCTCTCATTACGGTTCGTATGCTCTCTTCCCTTAGTATAAAGAGCATCCAGTTTATCATTGGAGTAATTATGAATATTCATGCCCCCGCCTGTTTCAAACAGACTGGATGTATCGTTAGGCTCACTGGTCATTGTCCATCCGAATATCCAGCTTTGTGCCGAGCCACCGAACACCTTATCAAGCAAGGTATTAAAGTCAGCAATCTGGACATTCATTGCAATGCCAGCGTCTGACAGGTTGTTTTTCATAACCGGAAGTATAACATCGTTTACCTCGTTGGGGCTTTCAGCCATTAAGGTAAACTCCGCTTTTTTGCCGTCTTTTTCGTATACACCGTCACGCATTATATAACCACTGTTTTCAAGCGTATCTTTTGCTTTTTGAATGTTAAACTCATAACTATTTACATCCTCCGTAAACGTAAAAGAGTTTCTTGAATCAACAACGTTCGATACCTTCGCCTCGTCACCGAAAACCTGCCTAACAAGCGCCTTCCTGTTTGTGGCATACGCAATCGCTTGTCTTAAATTAACATCCGAGAGAAGTTCATCAGAGCAGTCAAAGCCTATTGTGCCTATAATATTTGAGCCAAAAGATTTTTTCTCAATTCCGTCCATTTTCTTTGCTGCATCAATATATTCCACTGTGGAGGGAACTATCGTCATATCTCCCTCTCCCAGCTTAATCTTGTCAAGCTCCTCACCGATAGCAGTTGATTCATAAACAATTCTTTTAATTTTAGGCGCGCCCTTTCGATAAGCCTCATTTGCCACAAGGACTGCACTGCTTCCGCTTTCATACTCTGAAAGGGTATACTGGCCACTACCCATGGGCTTTTCGTTAAGCGCCTCAACACCTGATAAATCTCCCTGTGTATATGTGCCTCCATAATAATCTTTAGAGATAATTCCAAAGGTGAATGCAGCGGGAATTGCGGCATTTGCTTTTTCCAGTTTAACACATATATTCTTACTGTCTATAACCTCAATTCCTGAAATTTTGTCACTGTTACCATCTAAGTAATCCATAAATCCGATAATTCCCAGACCACTTAAATCATAACTTCCGGCATAAGAAGGGTCTGCAAGAAGTTTCAGTGTAAACTCAACATCCTCCGATGTTACAGCCGAACCGTCAGAAAATTTTACATCAGCGAGAGTAAATATGTACTTTGTTCCATTATCCTCTGTTTTATATTTAGCTAGTCCGGGGACAGTTTCCCCTTCACTGTTTATTTCAAGAAGCGAATCAAAAATAAGATTGCAGATATCTATATCAGACGCAACCTGTGCAAAAAGCGGGTTGAACACCCCGATTATTTCCTCTCCCGCAAAGGTAATTTTATTTGTGTCTGCAGTTGTTTTAGGTGTACATCCTGCAATAACTGTCAGTATCACTAACACTGCAATTATTATTAGCCCAAATTTCCTTTTCATTTCTTCATCCCTCTTTTTTGTATTTTTTTCTATTATAACACATTTAACACCATAATCTCAAGAGAAATACGATAATTTATAAAAAACGACCATTTATATCATAAAAAACCCATCATCTTTTTTTAGTGATGAGTTCTTTTATGGATTTAATTTTATTTAATAGAATTAAGGTTAAGGGGGGCAACCTATCTTTAGGGGATGCAAAAGCCCATGCCCATACTGTATGTGGATTTTCTTCATTGTCTTATTTTGATTATGTTTTTAAAAAAGAGTATGGAATAACCTCTTTAGACTATAGAAAAATATCAAACCGCTATAATATGAATTTTTTATTGAAATTGTGGAATATTAGATTATAATACTGCAAATGAGCGGAGATTTTTCTATGAAGATATTAAAAAACAAATCCAAAAAAAATAGCGATATAGCCAATAAAAGCACTACACCACCTAAAGCACTTAGATACATGGTTAAGTCTTTGGATGATAATATATCTATAATAAAAAACGAAATGGGATATTCTAGTGACTTGGTCATAAATATAACAAACGTAGAAAATCATCAGGGATTAGAATTTGCAAGTTTATATATTACCAACCTTGCAGATACTAGTATTATTAACAGTTTATCAAAGGAAATATCGGAATTACTTAATAATAGTAATATTTTAATACCAAAAAATCCTAATGATTATTTTGAATTATTTATGGATTCTTTGACAAGCTTCAGGGAATTTGAAGAAGGCTCTGATTTCAATAAATTATTAGATAGTTTACTTCTTGGAAGAACAATAGTAATAATTGATGGATGTGACAGATATTTTTCGGTAGATACATTTGTGCCAAAGAGCAGAAATGTTGATGAACCGACGGCACAAACCACAATCAGAGGTCCCAAAGAAGGCTTTGTGGAAAGCATTAAAATTAATGTAGGTCTTATTAGAAAAAGAATCAAGGACAAGGCGCTTAGGGTGGACGATTTATGTATCGGTGACATCACAAAGACAAAGGTTTCATTAATGTATATTGAAAATATAGCAAAACCCGAGATTGTTAAAGAAGTAAAAAGACGTCTTGAAAATATTAAAATAGATGCCATCTTGGACAGCGGTACTATTGAAGAGTTAATTAAAGATGACAGATACTCAATGTTTCCTGAATTCTTAAATTCGGAAAAGCCTGATTCGGTTGTGGCAGGGTTACTTGAGGGCAGGGTTGCGATTGTTGTTGACGGTACACCGTTTGTTTTGACTGCACCCGGATTGTTTGTTGAGTTTTTACAAGCAAGCGAAGATTATTATCATAATTTTTTTGTATCCTCATTTATCCGACTTACAAGATATATTGCTTTTTTCCTCACAAGTTTTGTTCCTTCACTTTATATTGCATTAACAACATTTCATCAAGAAATGATTCCAACGAATTTGCTGATAAGCATAGCGGCACAGCGTGAGGGAGTTCCGTTTCCCGCAGTAATTGAAGTACTACTGATGGAAGCAATATTCGAAATATTAAGGGAAGCAGGAATAAGAATGCCGAGGGTTATAGGACCTGCGATTTCTATTGTCGGAGCCTTGGTGTTGGGGCAGGCGGCAGTTGAAGCGGGCATCATATCTGCGGCTATGGTAATTGTCGTTTCAATTACGGCGATATCAAGCTTTGCCATTCCGAATTACTCTATGGCTAACGCTGCAAGGATTGTTAGATTTGTTATGATGATATTCGCTTGGATTTATGGTTTGTACGGCGTTTTCATGCTTGCATTTGTTTTGTTGCTTCATTTGTCAAAATGCAAATCTATTGGTGTTCCGTACATGACATCAATTGTTTCGGTACCAAAGGATACTATTTTTCGTTTTCCCATTTGGAAAAACAAAACCAGGCCTTATGGAGTCAGTAATTCAAATACTGCCAGAGTTAATAATGATGAAGCGCCGGTGAGTCCCAAACAAAAAGGGAATCCGGAATACAGGTGAAACTATGAAAATAAAAAGAATTTTGTTGAGTATGGCTTTAATATCAAACATTTTATTGGCAGGCTGCGGAAGGGAAATAAATACTCTGAATATTGCAACCTCTATTGGTATTGATAAGATTGATGATGGTTATTTAATGACTTTGCAAGTATTAAATCCAAAGCAAATAAGTTCAAAAATAGTTGTTAACGAACCTCCTGTAGTTATATATACGGAAACGGGCAATGATTTGTTTGAGATTGTAAGAAGAGTTACAGAACAATCTCCAAGAAAAACATATTTATCACATTTAAGAACTATGGTTTTGGGGGAAGATGTTGCTAGAGACGGTATTGAGAAAATACTTGATCTCTTTACTCATGACCATGAATTTCGTACCGATTTCGGTTTTTTCGTTGCTAAAGGAACTACCGCAAATAAAATTTTAAATACTATAACACCTATGGAAACAGTATCAGGAATGGCAATGTTTAATTCACTCAGTATTTCGGAGAAGACATGGGCGCCTGTAAGGTCTGTTAAAATATTAGACTTGGTAAATGATATATTATTAGATGGAAAAAATCCTGTACTGCCAAGTGTTGAGATAGTCAATGAAAAAAGTGATTCTAATTCCATAGATACATTAAAAACCAATGATACGGCAAAATTGAAGATTGGCGGAATATCGGTGTTTAATAACGATAAGCTGGTGGGATGGTTAAGCGAGGATGAGAGCAAGGGGTATAATTATATTACAGATAATGTAAAAAACACCATCACTCATGTAAATTATGATGAAAACACAAAAGTAACATTTGAATTTACCGGCGTGGAATCAAAAATGAAGGCATATATGTTAAATGGACAACCTGCTATAAATTTAAAACTTGATATTAAAGCAAGTATTAATGCTCAAACAGATTATTTAGATTTTTCCGATAAATCTGTAATTAAAAAATTAACTGAAATTGGAGAAAAAAAGGTGACCGATATTTGTTATGCGTCTATAAGAAAAGCCAAAGAGGATTATAAATGCGATATATTTGGTTTCGGCGAAGAGATACACAAAGCTTATCCAAAGCTGTGGAAAAATTTAAAAAGCGATTGGAATAATGAATTTGTCAATCTGCCTGTAAATATTGATGTAAAATTAGAAATAATGAGTTTGGGCCAAAATACTAAATCTATTTTTCTGAAGGAGAATGAATAGCATGAAAGTAGTCGGAATCTTAACAGTATTGTTTGTTTCTTCTTTGTTATGTTATATCCAAGTTCCTAAAATGCTGCAAAACAAATATTATAAGGATTTATGGGCGTTTTCGATATTGCTTTTCATCGGTACTTTGCTTGGAATCTTAAAATGTTTTAAAATTGATTTGTCAAATCCATCTGACTGGTTAGCCTGGGTATATTCCCCTGTTTCGAGTATGATAAGAAAATTTTTATAATAAAGGCATAAGAAAGCAGTGATGTTATGAAAAAAAAGATAACCAACTTACAATTACTTTTTTTGACTGAAGGGTTTTTAGTTGGTACCGCACCGCTTGTTATATCAGGAAGCATTGCATCTTTATCGGGAAAAGATGCTTGGATTTCTTGTATATTTGCATTCATTATTGGAATACCCGGTGTTTTAATTACTATCCATTTGGGCAGTTTATATCCCGATAAAACAATTGTTGAAGTTACTCAGTTATTGTTAGGAAAATGGTTCGGCAGTC
>CAZYYT010000012.1:0-10325 GCA_964651775.1 uncultured Oscillospiraceae bacterium
AAAGCAAATTACAGAAGTTGATGGAAAAAACGCGGCTTCAATTATGCTTGTTGTCGGCAGTAACGCAAGTGGCCTCACCCACGATAACTGGCGCGAGAACCTGAGTTTTGCATACCATCTTCAAAACAAGGCACAAGTGCTTTACCCCGGACTTTGTCGCCCGATAAACTTAAGAAGAGAGCGCTTTAATCAGCAACTGTCACCCGGTAGCTTAATAGTGGAAATTGGCTCAAATGCCAACACACTAGATGAAGCACTACTTGGAGGTGAATGCTTCGCAAAAACGCTTAGCTCACTTCTAAGCGATCATTCCTCTTCGTGAGCGCAGTTTACACATTTCTGTGTACATTCTACCCTTTTTTCAGAACCTGTATTTTCGTAGTAGTTGTTTATAGCCGCCTTGATTGCCTCCTCAGCAAGCACACTGCAGTGTACCTTTACTGCGGGAAGGCCTTCAAGCGCTTCAACAACTGCATTATTTGTTATAGCAAGTGCCTCTTCAATGGTTTTACCCTTAACAAGCTCTGTCGCCATTGAGCTTGTTGCCACTGCAGCACCACATCCGAAGGTTTTAAACTTAACATCATTTATAACCCCGTCTTCAATTTTCATATACATTTTCATAATGTCGCCACACTTTGCGTTACCAACAACGCCTACTGCGTTAGCATCCTCTATTTCGCCAACATTACGTGGATTAGTGAAATGATCCATTACTTTATCACTGTACATTATTTACCATTCCTTTCTTCTACACCTTCATAAAGTGGAGACATTTCCCTTAGCCTTTGAACTATTTTAGGAACAGCCTCTATAAAGGCATCAATTTCCTCTTCGGTTGTAAATTCTGAAAGAGATGCACGCATTGAGCCATGCGCTATTTCGTGCGGGAGGCCTATAGCCAAAAGCACATGTGACGGATCAAGTGAGCCTGATGTGCAGGCACTTCCGCTTGATACAACAAAGCCCATTATGTCAAGGCTTAGGAGAAGGCTTTCACCTTCAATATATTTAAAGCAAAAGCTAGTATTATTGGGAAGCCTGTCCGTCGGATGACCATTTAATCTTGTATATGGTACCCTTTCAAGAATTTCTTTAATAAGCTTATCACGAAGCGCTTTAATGTGCTTCGTTTTTGTTTCCATGTTTTCCACTGCTTCACTAAGTGCCGCTGCCATACCAACGATTCCTGCTACGTTTTCTGTTGTGGCACGCCTTCCAAGCTCCTGTGCACCGCCATGAATAAGGTTTTCAATCTTAACACCTTTTCTTATATAAAGCGCACCCACACCCTTTGGCCCGTGGAATTTATGTGATGACATTGAAAGAAGGTCAATGTTCATATCCTTAACATCAATCGGCACTGCACCTGTTGCTTGTACAGCATCTGTATGGAAAAGCACACCTTTTCTTCTACAAACCTCACCAATTTGCTTAATGGGATTTATTGTACCGATTTCATTATTTGCAAACATAACAGAAACTAAAACTGTTTGGTCTGTTATTGCTTTTTCAACATCCTCAGCGTGTACCATACCAAATTCATCTACAGGTAGATATGTTACCTTGTATCCCTGTTTTTCAAGGAATTCACAGGTGTGAAGGATTGCGTGATGCTCAACAGTTGTGGTAATTATATGATTACCCTTGTCCTTATTTTTAAGCATAACACCCTTAAGTGCCCAGTTATCCGCCTCACTGCCACCGCTTGTGAAAAATATTTCCTTTGCATCAGCTCCTATAGCCTTTGCAACCGTTTCTCTTGCCTCCACCAAGCCTTCTCTTGCACTTTGCCCCGGAGTTGTGTAGGTTGAGGAAGCATTGCCGAATTTTTCCTGAAAATACGGCATCATTTTATTTAAAACACTGCTTTTAACAAATGTTGTTGCAGCATTGTCTAAATATACCATATATAGGGTCCCTCCCTTTTAATTTATTCAGATTTTAGTATATTACTTTTTTATACAAAATGCAATAGTCATTAGTAATTTTCGGCATATTCAACAATAAAAATCAAATTAATCTCTGTTGACTTTGTATTTTCACAATGTTATAATAAAACAAACTCTCAAAGGGAGCCTAAAAATGATAAAAAATTCAAATTGGATAACAACCCCTAAAAATTACGGGGATGTATGTCCCATCTTTAAAAAAGAATTTAACTGTGATAAAAATGTAGAAAAAGCAATCTTACATATTACCTCAAAAGGTGTGTATGAAGCGCATTTAAACGGTAATCGTATAGGCAATTTTATTATGGCCCCAGGTTGGACAGTATATACAAAGCGTCATCAATATCAAAGCTATGATATTACAAGCCTGATTTCAACCAATAATACACTTACTATATCGTTGGGAAATGGTTGGTGTTGCGGTAGTATATCGGGCGCCAGAAATATTTGGAGTGACACTTTGGCACTTATTTGTGCGTTAGAAATTACCTACACCGATAGCTCGAATAATCTTATATTTACTGATGAAAGTTGGCTTTCTTCCCCAAGTGCAATTTTGTTTAGCGAAATTTATGACGGTGAAACATACGATAGAACCTATAGCGCATATGGTTGGGAAAATGCAAAAATATGTTCGTCTGATACATCATGCCTGATAGCGCAAGAGGGTGAAATTGTTTCAGAGCAGGAACATATAAAGCCAATTTCAATGTATAAATCTCCAAACGGTGAAACTATAATAGACTTTGGTCAGAATATGACAGGTTATGTTTCATTTACCATTGATTCTAAGGCGGGAGAAAGGCTTATCTATTCGCATGCAGAGATTCTTGATAGTAAAGGAAATTTCTACACAGAAAATCTTAGAAGCGCAAAACAGCGTGTTTGTTATTTCTGTGGTGACGGTCTACAAACATACAAGCCCCACCACACATTTATGGGGTTTCGATATATTCGCCTTGAAGAAGCGCCAAAAAATATAAGTATAGACAATTTTGAAGCAATCGTTGTACATTCAGATATGGAGCGTACGGGATATTTTTCTTGTTCGAACGAAAAAATAAATAAGCTTTTTTCAAATGTTATATGGGGGGCAAAAAAGCAATTTTCTTGATGTTCCCACCGACTGCCCGCAAAGAGATGAGCGTATGGGTTGGACCGGGGATGCCCAGGTATTTGTAAAAACCGCAGCATTAAACTTTAATGTGTCACGTTTTTTTAAAAAATGGCTTCATGACCTTAAGGCCGACCAATTTGAAAATGGCGCTGTACCAAATATTATACCCAATCCAATCGATAAAACTCCTGGAAGTACAGCCTGGGGTGATGCCTCAGTAATTTGCCCGTGGCAAATATATTTAAGCTATGGTGATAAAAAAGTTTTGGAAGACAGTATTGAAAGCATGACAAAATGGGTTAATTATATTCAAAGCGTTGGAGATGAAGAATATCTTTGGCTTGGCGGAAACCATTTTGGTGATTGGCTTGGCCTTGATGCACCTGAGGGAAGTTTAAAAGGCTCTTCAAGAGACGACTTTATTGCATCGGCATACTTTGCGTATTCAACAAGCATTCTTGTAAAAGCACTTAAAGTGCTTGGCAGGGATGCATCAAAATATGAGCATCTTTATGAAAACATTGTCTCTTCATTCAAAAAGCATTTTCCCGAGTGCTACACACAAACAGAGTGTGCGCTGTCGCTTTATTTTAATCTTACCGATGACAAAAAGGGCATCTCTAAACAGCTTGTTGATATGATTAAAGCTAATGATATGAGTCTTCAAACGGGCTTTGTTGGTACACCCTATCTTCTTTTTGCACTTAGCCAAAACGGGTACAGTGAAATTGCATACAACCTTCTTCTTCGCGAAGAATATCCTTCATGGCTATTCTGCGTAAATATGGGTGCAACCACCATTTGGGAGCATTGGGATGGTCAAAAGAAAGACGGTAGCTTTTGGAGTGATGATATGAATTCATTTAACCATTATGCTTATGGCTCTGTCGCAGCATGGATGTATGAGGTTTGCGCAGGAATAGGTATAGATGAAAATGCCCCCGGCTATAAAAACGTTATTTTAAATCCAATTACAGATTCACGGCTGGATTTTGTCAAAGCTTCTATTAAAACACGCTATGGAACAGTTTGTTCAAAGTGGGTTCGTGATGGTGAAACAATTCGCTATGAATTTGACGTTCCAAGCACCGCAACGCTTATATTAAACGGGAAAACAAAAACCCTATCAAAAGGTAAGTATATATTTTAAAAAAACAGCGGTATACTAAAACCCACAGGGCAAGTATACCGCTAATTTTTAAAGAGCTATCATACAGTTTACTACCTTGCCTATAATAACAATTCTGTCTTTATCCTTGTCAAGTATAATATCAGGATATATCTTGTAATCCCCTTCAGCCTTTAAGATGATTTTTTCACCATCATCATAATACTTCCTTACTACTGCATCGTGTGTTTTATATACCACAACAACGATATCACCATTATGAACAAAGGCATTTTGTCTTACAAGTACAGTGTCACCCTTACAGATGCGTACATTTTCCATTGAGTTGTCATTAATGCGAAGTCCGATATGGTCGTATCCTTTTATTTTATCTCTATCAATAAACATAGTGTCGATAATTTTATCAACCTCAAGAAATGGCTTTTCGTTACTGATAGATTCCGTAACATATACTACCCTTGAACGCTCCCCTATTTCAAGATTTTTAATTCCCAAAATGGCGTCTACAGTAGTACCGAAGGTTTCGGCAAGCTTATCCATAAGCTTTGTAGGTGGTGCAGCTGTATAGCCCGTTTCAATATTTGTAATTGTTGTTACACCAACACCGACACGCTCGGCAAGCTCTCCCCTTGTGATGCCTGCATTTTTCCGAAGAAGTGCCAAATTTTTTGCTAAAATTTCCATACAACCACACCCGTAAATAATATTTTTTATAATTATATCATAAAAAGATATCTATTACAATATGGATTTTTTTGATTTATCCGTTTGTGTTGGGCAATAAATAAGTACAAGTGATAAAGATGATTATAAAATAGCATGCATATTAAAAGCTATCAAAATAAGACAGCATCAAATTAATGAGGCTGTCTTATATAAAGTTTGTAATTTAATTTTAGATCTATTTCATTTAATATTACTGAAAAGGGCTGAATTTATCCCTTCAGCAATGATTTCGGCAGCTTGCTTTACGATTATATCCACATTATTCGGAGTAACTATCATATTTTCGCCCTGCATAGCCTCTTTTATTTCTTCCTTATTTTTTTTGTCTTTTAAAATCGATTCACAAACATCATCTGCAAGGGTAAGCGCATCCACAACCATTGGCACACCAATCGCAATAACGGGTACACCAAGGCTATTTTGCGAAAGTTCTTTTCTGTTATTTCCTACACCACTGCCGGGGTTTATGCCTGTGTCCGATATTTGAACTGTTGTACCAAGCCTACTTAGTTTTCGTGATGCTAAAGCATCAATTGCAATGATCAAATCAGGCTTAACGTGATTTTTTATACCCTCCACAATTTCACCTGTTTCTATACCCGTAAGGCCAAGCACTCCTGGTGCAATTGCACTGACACTACGATAATCGAAATCAAAGTCTCTGTCCTTCATTTCGTGTATGTGCCTTGTAACAAAAAGCTTGCCCACTGTTTCAGGCCCGATGGAGTCAGGCGTTATATATCTGTTACCAAGCCCTACTGCAAGTATTGATGTGGTTTCACTTAGGTTAAGTAGCTTTTTTAATTCCTCACTTACTGCCATTGCACCACGCTTGCAGAGTTCCTCATCCTCCTCTGTCATACCCTGGATTTCTATTGTAACATAGCCGCCCTTTGGCTTTCCGATTCGTTTTGCACCTTCATCTGTGGTAATTTTAACATGTGTTACCTTTATTCCGTCTGTATCTTTTTCTGAACTTTCTATTCCGTCTATTTCTTCATTAAGCATTTCGCAGCATTCGAGTGCAAGGTCAGTCCTTATCATCAACTTCCTCCTCATCTAAAAGGTCTTCAAATTCTTCGAATGATTCGTGAAGAATTGAAAGCTCGAAAGGCTCTGTACCTGTATATCCTGTAAGCATACTTTCACCAAGTGGATTTTCCTTATTTTTTCTTTCATTCATATACATCCCTCCGATTTTATTATTCCTTATAAATAAAAAAATAACCGAGATAGTTTTTATATCTCGGTTATTTTAATTAAAATGCTTTGTGATTAAAATCAAAATCACACTTTTCAAGAAATGCCCTTGCCATAAGCGTTGCGCCAACCTGATTGGGGTGAATTCTATCCCACGCTACAGTTGCGCTGTATTGCACCTTACAATAATCTTCGTAAAGCTCTTGAAAGTCCACATAGATACAATTGTATTTTTGGGCAAGGCGCCTGCTTGCTTCTACATATTCGTCCATTCTTTTTCTCATTGCATCCTCGCGATTCGGCTCCATAATATATGGTGAAAGAATGAAAATACCTTTTACGTTATCCTTAACGGAGACAATCATTTTCTCAACATTTTCTTCATACTTTTCGGGTGACACGTGCTCATCAGGGATTGTCGGGCTGTCAAATTGGCGCCACACATCGTTTACACCAATACAAATTGATACCCAATCGGGCTTTAAATCCACAACATCTGTCTGATATCTATCAAGTAGCATTTCACTTGTATTTCCTGAGCTTCCAACGTTTGTTACACGCACCAAAGCCTCTGGATAAAAAGCTTTAAGCATGCTTTCAACCACTCTTACATAACTATGGCCAACATTATCAAAAAGTCCTTCACCAAATGGGCGTGCTCTTCCCATATCTGTTACAGAGTCACCTGCAAATACAATTCTGTCTCCTGAACTAAATATCATCTCTTGTTCCTCCAATGTATATTATAAATACTTTTTCTCACCTGATAAAATGTACATTTTATCCTCTTTAGGCTTAATTTCGTTTTCTACAACCTCACCCCAATTTGAAGGCTCAACCTCCTCGATTGAAATTGAAATTGCTTCCTTGGGGCAACCGCAAAGCTCTAAAAAAGCATCATTAATTTTTTCAACTACTTTTTTCTTTGTTGCCTCATCTTTCGGATAACATTTGACTTGAATGTATGGCATATATTTCCTCCAAAAATTAAACTGTTTTTTTAACTGAAACAGGACTTACCTCAAATCTTTTCTTAAATGCATTTGAGAAAGCCGCTTCCGATAAGAAGCCGCACTCAAACGCTGTCTCCTTAACAGATACTCCATCCTTAAGCATTGTGAAGGCACGTGCTAAACGAAGGTCATTCATAAATTTATATGGTGTTGTGCCCACCTGCCTTTTAAATAGCTTTATAAAGTAGCACATATCCATATGCGCGTAATCAGCAAGCTCTGAGATTGTGTGCATCCGCCCTGTTTGGCAAATTGCATCAACAACCTTTGCTATTCTTTCATCAAGAACACAGTTAATATTTGCAACCTGCTCCATAGCCTTTAAAATACCTTCAAGAAGCACTTTTGCAAGCCCTACGTTTCTATTTTTACTAAGCAGGCCATCTATAGCACGCACTAACGCATCAATTTCAGGGTGCTCTGCCATATCAATTTCAACGATTTGAGAAACACCAAAAGATGGTGTCATTAGAAAATCAAAATAAAGATGCTCAAAATTACTCCACGACTGCCAAGCATGTCTTTCCTTGTCACTTATAAGATAAAGTTTACCTGCTTCAAGTTTTTTTCCATCACAAACAGCATAGCCTGAATACACATAATAAAGCTTATTTACATTTACAAAATCGTTTATATTCCAAGAGTCCTTTACAACAGTTTTTCCGTAGCAATGTATTTTAATCTCGCTCACACAGTCACCTCCATATTTAAAAGACAATATTGATAAAGTTTATTACAATTTATATTATTTACATTATTTTAGTTTTGTTTTATTATATATACATAAACAAAGAAAGGGTGTTTTTATGAATAATAAAGAATGGTTTCGCGAAGCAAAGTTTGGTATGATGATTCACTGGGGCCTTTACTCCGTTCTTGCGGGTGAATATAAGAGCCAGCGCTGGGATGATTCTGATGAGCTATTAAAAGGATGGGACCCCATCAGTGAATGGATTATGTCAAGGTATCAAATCCCAATTGCAGAATATGAAAAAATTGCAACGGCATTTAATCCCATATATTTTGATGCTGATGAATGGGTAAGCCTGGCCAAAGAAGCGGGGATGAATTATATTGTAATTACAAGCAAGCACCACGATGGCTTTGCACTTTACGATTCAAAGGTTGATTCCTTTAATATTGTTGAGGCAACCCCCTTTAAGCGTGACGTTATTAAAGAGCTTTCCGAAGCTTGCGCACGCCAAGGCCTAAAACTTGGTCTTTACTACTCACAGGAAAACGACTGGCACGAGCCACACGGTGGCGGATATGGTCAGAAAGAGCTTGATAAGAAGGGATGTCTTTCATCAAACAACTGGGATTTCCCAGATGTTAGACATAAAGACTTTTCTATCTGCTTTGAAAAGAAGATTAAGCCCCAGGTAAGAGAAATTCTTACAAATTACGGTGACATTGCACTTATCTGGTTTGATACACCGGGTGTTATCACAAAGGAGCAAAGTATGGAGCTTTACAATTTAGTTAAAGAGCTTCAGCCCGATTGCCTTGTAAACTCAAGAATTGGTAATGGTGTTGGCGACTATACTTCCTGTGGCGATAACGTTATCCCTGATGACTATATGACAACGCTTTATGAAGCACCCTGCACACTTAATGACACGTGGGGATACAAATCCTTCGACAACAATTGGAAAAGTGCCGAGCGTCTTCTGGAAATCAAAAACCATCTTAATGAGCGCGGTATTAATTACCTTCTTAATGTTGGACCTGATTACCTTGGAAGAATCCCCGTACCAAGCATCAAGATTTTAAAAGAGATAGGCAAAATGCAGTCTAAGTAATTTCAAATGAATGGGACTAAACCCCCATTCATTTTTTTATTATTTTTCTGAAAAACTCTGCCGCTTCTTTTTTTGAATTTACCCTAAGCATATCAACAATATTTTTAATTCTGTATCTTACGCTTCTGTCAGTAAGTCCAATATCCTCCGAGATTTTTTCCATGCGTTCTCCACATGCAAGACCATAGATAATATGCCTGTCCTTGTCATCACAGTTTTGAAGCATTCTTTCCACTAAAAGAATATTTCTTGTAACATCATCTTCAAAATAGCCTTTACTTTGTATGTATGGTATTGCATTATTATTAGATTTTTTCTCGTCCTTTATACATGCAGTAGATTCACGCACAACCAAATCACAGTTAAGTGAAATTGTGATGGTTTGGTTTGGCTCTATCTTTTGTACTTTTGTAATTAGTTTAGCGGTTTGCCTGCCCATTTGTGTATAATCAAAGCTTACCGATGTAATCGGCACTTGCATATATCTTGCCAGCTGTGTGTTTCCCATACCTATTATAAATAAATCTTCAGGAAGTGAAAAACCATTATCAAGCATATGTTTTTCAAGGCAACACGCAACTGTGTCATTAACACATATAACGGCATTGTTTTCATTGGGTTTTAGTGTTCTTACGAATTCTTTAACACCTTCGTGTATTGAATCCTGAGATTTTACGCAGGTGCCATTTACGCCGTCAAGCGTTTCTATGTAATCTGTAAATGTTCTTCTTTTAACTTTATCTGCATTTGATCTTGGGCTAATACCCAAAAGAATTATATTCTTTCTGTTTGCAGCGCACAAATAATCAATACAATTAACAATTGATTCTTTTAAACCAAAAACCATGCTATGGCAAAAATTATATTTTAAGGGTTTTTCCATTGACTCTGCAATAATGATTTTTGCATTATTTCTATGAAGGAATTCAAGCTTTTCTGTATCCCATTCGTAGCTACCTTCAAATATCACAATGATTTTATCCTGAATTTCCTTTTCGGGTGGAATTTTATTAACCATCTTGACTATGAAGTTTTTTTTAAAGGCTTCCGATTCAAGTCCTTTTTTAAAGCATTCCAGCCAATATGCGCTTTCATCATAATCAAAAGAAATAAGTAGTATTGTTTCCTTATCCAATTCCATCCCCCCATCTTAAATACTAACTTTAGAATAACATAATAATATAAATTTTACAAGGAAAAAAATAATGAATAATATCTTTTAAATTTCCTTGATAAAAATCTATTTTATAGTATTATAAATAAGAGGTGATTATATGGAATTCAGATGGTTAAATGAGTCTGATTATGACGAAATGATTTTTCTTATGAACACAGTTTTTTCTGCTGAGCATAACAAAATTGAAGACTTTAGGGTGACTTTTCCAA
>CAZYYT010000012.1:10335-16061 GCA_964651775.1 uncultured Oscillospiraceae bacterium
GTTTTCGGCAGTCCCGAAAAGGTGCACGGACAACTTGGTGCCTTCGAAGACGGAAAGCTTTTAGGTGTTTCGGGTGCGTACCCCTTTACATACCATATAGGTGGAGAATCCATCAAGGTTATGGGTAGTGGTAATGTTGCGGTATCAGGCGATGCACGTGGCAAGGGTGTTATGTCTGCAATTTTAAAGAAATTGTATGAAGAAACAAAGGACATTTCTGATGTATCATACCTTCACGGAAGCCGTGCAAGATACAAAATATTTGGCTACTACCCTTGCGGAACACAATATGTTTTAAATATTGAAGAAAGAATGCTATCAAGCGTTTTATCAGTTAAATATGAATTTTCAGATATGCGCTATATAAAGAATGAGGCGATTATTAAAGCGTGCTACGATATATCAAATTCGTGGGACAACTTTGTAGAGCGTAAGTATGAAGACTTTTTGTTAGCTGTACAAAGCCTTGGAAGAGTGCCCTTTGCAATTCTTGATGAAAACAAAAACCCTGTAGGTTACTTTTCTTATGATGGACCCGGTGCTATAGTTGAGGAATTTGCACTTTCATCGAAAGACAATGCACCGCAGATTTTTAAGGCATTTATCAAATATATGCAAAAGCCTGTTTTGGTAAGGCTTCCCGATTTTGATTGTGATTTCACTTCAAAAATGCTTGATATTGCAGAAAGCTATACAATAAGCTGTCCCGCACAGTTTCGTATTACAAACTTTGAAAATATCATACGCGCACTTTTAAAGGTTAAGGTACAAAATTATGACCTTCCCGAGGGTGAGGTTGTGATTTGTTCTGACCTTCTTGATGGCGCAGTTAAGATTTCTTATAAAAACAAAGAAGTAAAGGTTACAAAATCAGAAGAAGAAGAAGGAATTCGTCTTGATGGTGAAGCCCTTTACGATTATCTTTTTGCAGTGCATAGACGTAAGCTTTACAAAAATGCAGGTGATGTTTGGTTCCCACTTGCACTTTACATCCCATACTTTTCATAAGGAGACACAAAAATGATTAAACTTGAAGATTTGACACTTCCGTCAGCCGATATGGGGCCGGATAACCCTATGCCGGATATTTTTACTAATACATACATCCACGCAGTAATTAATGTTGGAAAAAACCTAAATGAGGAGGAGCGCAAAAATGTTGGCAAGGGTATGATACATACCACGCTTCCCTACAAAATGCAGGATGGATATAACAGAGTTAAAAAGGATAGGGTATTTAAGACTGTTGTTTTGGAAAATGACTTTATCAAGGCAACCTTTGCGCCAGAGCTTGGCGCAAGACTTCTTTCTATTTATGATAAAAAGACAAAGCGTGACCTTCTTTATAACAACCCCGTTTTTCAGCCCGGTAACCTTGCAATTAGAAATGCTTGGATTTCGGGTGGTGTTGAATTTAATGTTGGCATTAAAGGCCACACTCCACTTACCTGCTCAAAAATGTTTGCTGCTAAAATTAAAACAGATTGTGGGCAAATTGTAACCTTTTATGAATACGAAAGAATTCGCGAGGTTTGCTACAGCATAAGTGCATACCTTCCCGATGATGAGGCAGTTTTATATATCCGCCCACGAATTGAAAATACAAAGGACGAAGAAGTACCGATGTATTGGTGGTCAAATACTGCGGTAGATTCTACCCCTAAGACGCGTGTTATCGTTCCAACCGAGGAGGCTTATGTTTGCACATATCACGATGACTCCTATGTGCTTGACCGTGAAAAGGTTTGCCACGAGGCACCAAATGATGTCTCCTACTCAGGTGCTATAAAAACAGCGTTTGACTATTTCTATAAAATCCCCAAGGAAGACCCCAAGTGGATTGCATCTGTTGATGAAGGGGGCTACGGTCTTTTGCACTGCTCAACAAACAAGCTTATCGGTAAAAAGCTTTTTGTTTGGGGACAGTCCGATGGTGGTAAAAACTGGTCAGATTTTCTATCTGTTCCCGATAAGCCTTATATTGAGATTCAAGCAGGGCTTGCATACACACAGATGGAGCATATCCCTATGCCCGGCAACGCTATGTGGGAATGGGTTGAAACATATAGTGCAGTTAACTGCAGTCCCGAAAAGGTGCACAGCACAAACTATAGTGATGCTGTTAGCGAGGTTATTTCTAAAATTCCATCATCAATTGGTGTTAAAAGCACTGAAATTAACGATGCTCTTTTATCACGCTTCCCTAAAGAAGAGGGAACGCACGAAATCATTTTTTATGGCAGTGGTTGGGGTAACCTTACAAATCGTATTAGAGAAATTGAAGGCAAAAACCCGATAAGTGAATATTACGAATTTCCATATGTTGAGGATGAATCCTCAATGTGGCATAGGCTTATAGATAGAGGCACTCTTCCAAAAGAAGATGAGCCGACAAGCTATGTTAAAGACCCTGTGCTTATTAAACGGATGGAATACGCTGAAAAGAATTGGCATATATGGATGCAGCTTGGCGTTTCCTACTATGCAAACGGTGAATTTGAAAAGGCAGAAAATGCTTTTAATGAATCAAACAAATGCAAGGAAAACGGATGGGCATATCATAACCTTGCGCTTATGTACGCAAGGGAATATCACGATATGAAAAAAGCCCTTACCCTTATGGATAAGGCAAACAGCGTTATGAAAAACCATATCCCGCTTCTTAAAAACTATGAAAAGCTTCTTTTAGAAGCAAAGGAATATGAAAAACTTATAGAGGTTGTAAATTCAAGTGATAAAAGCGTTAAAAAAAGTGCGCGTGTACAACTCTACCTTGCAATGGCTTATGTTTATACAGATAGGCTTGATGAGGCTGCCGCTATAATAAATAAAGATTATGTGCTTGAAGATATTAAAGAGGGTGAGCTTTCGGTTACAGCCGTTTGGGATGCTTTGTATGAAAAGATAGTTGCAAGAGATTTTGGACTTGCACCCGATGAAGCCAAAACCAAAGCCCGTGAGATTTATCCCCTTCCAAAGCCTCTAAACTTCAGAATGTCAATTGAATAATAAAAGTGGATAAAAAAAGTCGTGTCTAAAAACTTAGACACGACCTTTTATTATCTTACCCCGTAAAGCAGTTCACAATAACTTGGATATGGCCAGTACTTACGATATGTAATAACCTCAAGCTCATCAGCAGTTTTACGAAGACTTTTCATATCTTCAACAACGTTGTCCCTAAAGAGCTTAACCATTTCCTCAATATCCTTTTTATGTGCCTTTGCGAAGGCAATATCTTGTTCAAGCTTCTTTGTCTGGTTATACATCAAGTCAAGAAGCTCTGAAGCCTTTATTAAAATGTTTTCCTCATACTCACAATGTATGCCCTTTATTGATGCCTTTTTAGTTACCAACGTTTCGCTTACATTTTTAACGAACGAAGATACTGCAGGCATAATATCCCTGTTTGCCATATCAACCATTGTAAGTGCCTCGATATTAATTACCTTTGCATAATTCTTAAGCATAATCTCAAGGCGAGAACGAAGCTCAACCTCGGAATAAATCTTGTGTGTGCCGAAAAGCTCAATATTCTTGTCGTGCACAAGGTAAGGAAGGCAATCAGGTGTTGTGCGAAGGTTATGAAGGCCACGCATCTTTGCTTCCTTAAGCCATAAATCATCGTATCCGTTACCATTAAAAATAATTCTCTTATGCTCTTTAATTGTGCGCTTAATAAGTTCGTGAATGGCAGTGTTAAAGTCATCCTTTGCTTCAAGCTCATCAGCAAAAATTCTTAAGCTTTCTGCAACTGCCGCATTTATTGCAATGTTAGCGTCTGCAATAGAAGCGGTAGAGCCAAGCATTCTAAACTCAAACTTATTACCTGTAAATGCAAATGGGCTTGTCCTGTTACGGTCTGTCGTATCCTTGGGAAATCTTGGAATAACGTGCACGCCAATTTTCATCTGCACCTTTTCTTTCATACCATAGGGACGGTCCTCTTCAATGGCACTTAATATATCGTTTAGCTCTTCTCCCAAAAACATTGAAACAACTGCAGGCGGTGCTTCATTAGCGCCAAGACGATGGTCATTTCCTGCACTTGCAACAGATATTCTAAGCAAATCCTGATAATCATCAACAGCCTTTATTACTGCACAAAGGAAAAGTAAAAACTGTGCATTATCGTGTGGCGTTTCACCGGGGTCAAAAAGGTTTTTCCCTGTATTTGTAGAGATTGACCAGTTATTGTGCTTACCGCTTCCGTTAACACCTTCAAAGGGCTTTTCGTGTAATAGGCACACCAAGCCATGCTTTTGTGCAATTTTTTGCATTAGCTCCATAGTAAGCTGATTATGGTCAGTAGCAATATTTGTAGTTGTAAATATAGGTGCAAGCTCGTGCTGTGCGGGGGCCGCCTCATTATGCTCCGTCTTTGCAAGTACACCAAGCTTCCAAAGCTCCTCATCAAGTTCCTCCATAAATTCGGCAACTCGTGAGTTTATGCTTCCGTAATAATGATCATCAAGCTCCTGCCCTTTAGGTGGCTTTGCGCCAAAAAGCGTTCTGCCAGTGAAGATAAGATCAGGGCGCTTGTCATACATTTCTTCATCTATTAAAAAGTATTCCTGCTCCGGTCCGACGGTTGTTTTAATGCTTGTAACCTCATCATTTCCAAAAAGCTTTATAATGCGCATTGTTTGCTTTTCTATTGCTTCCATTGAACGAAGAAGCGGTGTCTTTTTATCAAGTGCTTCTCCACCATATGAGAAAAATGCCGTAGGGATACAAAGTGTGTTATCCTTTATAAATGCATTGCTTGTCGGGTCCCAAGCGGTATATCCACGTGCTTCAAATGTTGCACGAAGCCCGCCTGAAGGAAAACTTGAAGCATCGGATTCACCCTGCACAAGCTCTTTCCCTGAAAAGTCCATAATAACGCTACCGTCATCCTTTAGGGATATAAAGCTGTCGTGCTTTTCCGCAGTAATACCGGTCATAGGCTGGAACCAATGCGTATAATGTGTTGCTCCCTTTTCAATTGCCCAATCCTTCATAGCATTGGCAACAACGCTTGCAACATTTATATCAAGTCTTTTGCCTTCCTTTACGGCCCTTTGCATCGCCTCATATGTTTCCTTTGGCAAGCGACTTTTCATAATTGTAGCATTAAACACATTGCAACCGAATATCTCTGATATTTTACCCATGCCTTCACTTCCTTTGTATAAAATAAAGACAAAACCGCACTAAGCGCCTTTGTCTTGTATTGCTTGAATTATAGCACTTTAGAGCTATAAAGTCAACCTTTTTTTGACAAATTCTACGCTCTTGGATGTGCCTTTTTGTATATTTTCTTTATGTTATCCTTAAGCACCTGGTTGTATTGACGCGTTGTTTCAATATCCGTATGGCCAAGCATTTCCGAAACAGCATTAATGTCAGCACCATTTTGAAGCATATGTATTGCAAATGAATGCCTTAGTGTCTGCGCATTTATATCATACTTAACCCCTGCCAAATCAGCGTAATGACGAAGAATTTTCCAAAAGCCTTGTCTTGTGAGCGGTGTTCCGGAATAATTTACAAAAAGCGTTTTAACTCTACCATCTCGCATCATAAACGGCCTTGCTTTTTTTATGTAGTTATCAAGTGCATCCGAAGCCTGCTTACCAAATGGAATATAACGCACATTTTTACCATTGCTACACAAAAGCATTCCACCGTAGATATCAACATCCTTTACAACAAGTGAAATAAGCTCCGACACCTTTATTCCC
>CAZYYT010000012.1:16071-25419 GCA_964651775.1 uncultured Oscillospiraceae bacterium
AGTTCAAGCATTGCCTTATCACGATAACCCTTGAGGTCAGTACATTTAGGCTGATTAAGAATCTTTACAATATCACGGGGAGCAATTGAGGTAGGCAATTTTTTTTCAGTTTGCGGTCTTTCAACCGTGGCTACTGGGTTACGAACTGCATGCCCGATTGAAATCAAATAAACATAATATTTTTTAATTGCCGCAACGCTTCTTGATATTGTAGAGCTGGCCTTACCCTGTAATTTCATAAGCTCAATATATTCATTTATTCTTTTTTCCGTCACAGAAGAAGTGTCCTTAACCCTTTTTTCTTTTAGAAAACTAAAAAAAGTGTCAAGGTCTTTAACATATGACAGTTTTGTGTTTTCTGACAGTGCAGCCTCATCCAAAAACTGCCTGTAGTTTTCCAATTGCGTTGTCATCACATTCAAGCCTTATCTTTCTAAATATATTTCTATTCTACACCTTTATTTTAAAAGAGTATATAATCAAATTGCACATATTTTTGTGTCTTTTTTCGTGTATTTAGAACAAAAAACCATAAAAAATCTTAAAAATTGCCCCCTCAAGCAGTGATGCACAAATTGAAAGTATAAAAATTGCCGCTGCATCACGCCTCCTTATCACAAATGGCTCTCCTCTTTTTAAACCACGCCGTTCCATAACGGAAAGCGCAAAAAGGGCCATAATAAGAAGAATTGAGAAGCATTGGGGAAAAACAACCACAATTGCTTCTTTTACACCAAAATTGGCTAATATGTAAAATGTGCAAAATGCATTTACTATGCCACGTATAATCAGTATTGGTTGTACACGTATAACAGGTGTAATGCTATGAAAAAGAAAAATTGAAAACAACCACAGCATATCCTGCCACGCTGTGCGGAAAAAGGCTTCTGCATCAAATTTAGCATTAAATGCACTATCCATAGGTGCCCCTTGTGAGCGCATATGTGCGTAAAAAAGCACAGTGCCAATTATTATACCAATTGTAAAATTTGCTGCAACAATCGTAATTTTTCTTTTTTCAGATTTTGTCATCTTCAATAGTATCACCCCTTGGGAAATACTATGCCTGTCCGCCTGGGTTTATTACATAGAGGCTAAAATTTCGTACAGCTTTTCGGGAGTTGGTGCAATAATTTCACAGCCGCACTCTTCAAGCTCCCCCTCTTTGGCATATCCATAGCTTACACCAACAAATCTGACGCCTGCTTTTTCTGCCCCAATTGCATCGTGTGACCTATCTCCGACCATAACGGTGTTTTCATTATCTGCGCCAAGTATTTGCATTGCGTTTTTTATGACCTGGGATTTTTCAGAATTACGCCCATCAAACTCACTACCCTCAGTAAATTCCAAATACTCTGAAAGACCATACTTGTCCGTTATTTTCCTTGCAAAAATTACCGGCTTACTTGTTGCAACTGCTAAAATTTTGCCTTGTTCTTTAAGTCTTTTAAGTGTTTCTAAAATGCCATCATAGGCCCTGTTTTCGAATATACCAATCGGCGCAAAGCGCTCACGATATATTCTTATGGCTTCTAATGCATCCTCCTCTGAAAGGTTAGCGTAGTTCATAAACTGCTCCTTAAGTGGTGGGCCGATAAAACACTCAAGCTCCTCCGGTTCACGTTCTATGTTAAAATGTTTTAGCGCATAACTTACACATTTTGTAATTCCTTCTTTTGAATCCGTCAGCGTTCCATCTAGATCAAACAGAATAAATTTTACCAAAAAAACACAACCTTATTTATATTATGTATTGAAATTAGCATTTGTTTCTTATATAATACCATTGTTTGCCTTATATGGCAACAATTTTTTAAGGAGGGTAAGTATGCAAAAAACAAATGCAATGCGTATACTTGAAAAAGCAAAAATAGCGTTTAAGACGCTTGAATATATTGTTGATGAGTCTGATCTTTCAGGCACACATATAGCCAATGTTACAAATCAAAATCCCGATGCGGTGTTTAAAACACTTGTTACAAAGGGTGATAAAACAGGTTTTTGTGTTTTTTGCATCCCATGCAATGAGGAGCTTGATTTAAAAAAAGCAAGCCGAATTACAGGCGATAAAAAAATAGAATTTCTGCATGTTAAAGACCTTCTTTCTACAACGGGATATATCCGAGGGGGGTGCAGTCCTATCGGTATGAAAAAAAAATTTCCGACATATATTCACGAAACTTCACTTCTTTTTGACGAAATATCTGTAAGCGGTGGTATGAGGGGGCTACAAATTCTAATCTCCCCACAAGCACTTGTTGATTTTACGGGTGCAACCATTTCTGATGTGATAGTCGAAAAATAATTAAGGATTGATATTATGAAAAGACATACAAGCCTTTTGGCTAAGGTGGCGCTTTTTACTGCCACAATTATTTGGGGCTCCACCTTTTTTATTATGGAGGGTGCAATTGAAAATATAGGAATATTCACGCTTTTATCCCTTCGTTTTCTTTTTGCGGCGGTGCTTCTTGTAATTATACTTCACCGAAGCTTAAAAAAACTGGACACTGGGTATTTTATACGTGGCTTTGTTATGGGTGCTTTTGTTATTGTAGCCTATATACTTCAAACATATGGATTGGCTGAACCCGGCACAACCCCAGGCAAGAATGCATTTTTAACCGCTATTTACTGCATTTTGGTTCCATTTATATTTTGGGCAGTAACAAAAAAACGTCCGGATGTATACAATATTGTTTCTGCATTAATGTGTCTTTTAGGAATAACACTTGTTTCAATGAGTGGTGGGGATTTTAGTTCAATCAGCCGTGGTGATATGCTCACTCTTATGGGAGGATTATTTGCTTGTCATATGGTCGCCGTTTCAATATTTTCTAAAAATCATGATGTGCTTCTTCTCACGATGCTTCAGTTTTTATTTGGGGGGCTCATCTCACTTTGTGGCTCATTAATATTTGATACCTTCCCGCGCACGGTTTCGTATGAGACAGTTGTCTCTGTTATGTATCTTGCTGTTTTTGCAACGTGCATTTGCTATATACTTCAAAATGTGGGGCAAAAATTCACATCACCATCCTCAGCCGCACTTATCCTTAGCTTAGAAGCGGTCTTTGGTATAATGTTTTCTATTATATTTACCTCCGAAACGCTTACACCAAGACTTCTTATAGGCTTTATAATAATATTTATCGCAATTCTTCTGTCGGAGCTTAAGCCAAAAATATTCAAAAAAAATAACCCAAACATAAACCCGTAACATCTGTTATGGGTTTTTTGTATTTTATTTTCAAATCTGTTAATAATATCTAAAAAACAGGAAAGGTAATCTTATTATGAAGTTCAAAGACCTTTTTATATATTCGCCATATGAAGTGACAGATTTTAACATATTACAAGAAAATGCAAAAGAAAATATAAAAGCCAATAATGTGCAGAAAAATGAGGGCGGAGTCCTTCTTTCCGGCAATTTTAAAAAGGACTGTGCATTTTTTGATAAAGAGCTTTCCTTAGATAAAAACGGAGATTTGAAAAAACGTGAATTTACCGTAAGAATATCAGGGCATGATGTAAAGGCAGTAATTTATTATATTGACGGCCTTGCTGATAAAACACTTGTAAACGATTTTGTGCTTAACCCTCTTATGCTTACAAGCAGAATTGTAGAGGTAGATAGCTTTCACAGTATTTTTGATGTTCTTTTACCCCAATCAGAAGCAAAGGAAACAAATGTTTTCGGTAAGCTTTCGTTTGATATTAACTTTGGAAGTGTAATCCTACTTGTTGATGGGATGAAAAGTGCAATATCCATTGACGTAAAGGGCTGGACACATCGAGGAATAGATGTACCGCGGACGGAGCGTGTTATCCGTGGCCCAAATGATGCCTTTTCAGAGCAGGTGCGTGAAAACACTGCACTCATACGCCACCTCGTAAGAAACAAAAGCCTTATCAGTAAGGAATATCAAATAGGCAGAATAAGCCAAACCCCCGTTTCCGTTATGTATATTGAGAATATTGCAAACACCTCACTTGTTGAGGAAACGCTTCGAAGAGTTGAGGGTGTTAAGATTGATTATCTTTTCGCGGCAGCAGAGCTTGAGCAGCTTATAGAGGACAAAACCTTTTCAACACTTCCACAATTTTTATCAACAGAAAGGCCGGACCGTGCCGCACGTGCGCTTTTAAGCGGAAGAATTATAATCTGTGTTGATGGTTCACCCTTCGTTACCATTCTTCCAACAACTATTTTTGAGCTTAATGAATCAGCTGAGGATAACTACCTTCGTTTTCCTTATGTTAACATGGTTAAAACCGTAAGGTGGATAGCATTTTTGCTTTCACTATTTTTGCCGGGGCTTTATATTGCCATCGTAAGCTTTCATGCGGAGCTTTTGCCAACTAGTTTATTAATGTCCATCATTTCAAGCAGAGAGCTTGTCCCCTTTCCCACGATTTTAGAGCTTGTTATTATGGAAATATCACTTGAAATCATACGTGAGGCGGGTGTAAGGGTTCCGGAGGCGTCGGGAACAACCTTAAGCATTGTTGGTGCGCTTATACTTGGGCAGGCGGCAGTCAGTGCGGGGATTGTAAGCCCCATACTGATAATCATCGTGTCCATCACTGCGATAGGCTCGTTTGCAACACCAAACTACTATCTCGGACTTTCTGCAAGAATACTGAGGTTTTGGTATATTTTTCTTGGCGCATTTGGTGGATTTTTAGGTATAACTGCAGGCTTATTTCTTCATGTGCTTTTATGGACTGAAACAAAGTCGATGGGTGTTTGTATGTCAGCCCCGTATGCGCCAGTTACGAAAAGCGGAGTTCCAAATGCGGTGTACTCTCCGCCAATCTGGAAGCAGGAGCATCGTGATGACTATATAAATACCAAGCTAAAGCGCACACAGCCGCATATCTCACGAAAATGGCGCAAATAATAGGAGGACTTATATGAAGCAGAATAGCGCAAGCGGAAGCTTAAGCACTGCAATACTATGCTCATGCACAATAATTGCAAAGCATCTTATTATTGGGCCACAATTTATGATATCGCAAGATGGCAATGCCGCATGGATTGAAATTACTTCTAAATGCGCACTTGCAGCCATTGTGCTTGCAGCTTTTATTTGGCTTTACAAGCCGCTTTTTCCTAAATCACCGATTGAACTTTTTTATGATTCTGTCGGACGTGGTGTTGGTAATGTGCTTTCTTATATTTATGCTTTTGGGTTCATCCTTCTTAACGCAGGGCTACTCCGAATTCTGGTTGATGCACTTGGCCCCGTTATGGCATTAAATGCCCCACACGAATTTTTTTCACTTTTTATAATTATCCCTGTGCTTGCGGCTTCGTTTTGCGGACTTCGTGCTGCGGGCAATTTATGCACAATCGTCTTCCCTTTTGTTATATTTACCCTTTTTGTAGTTAGCCTTATTCTTCCCCATTACAGGCTTGATAACATTTTCCCAATACTAGGAAATGGAAAGGATATACTTTTATCCGGCATTTTTACAAAACGCTTCGGCTTTACGGAGCTTTTTGTTCTTATATTTCTTGCACCAAAACTTGGTAACTATAAAAATCTTAAAAGGGCATCAATTATAACAATAATAATAGTATCGATTTTTACAGTTTTCTTTACACTTTCTTATTGTCTCACTATCCCCTACCCTGCTTCAAAAAGCTTTTTCCTTCCTCTTTATCAAATTACAAGAATGATAAAGGCAGGAACATTTTTGCAAAGACTTGAGCCACTCTCAGTATTTATATGGACAAGTTGCATTATGTGTAGCTTAAGTACGTTAAGCTCAATCAGTGCTTCATTATTATCAAAAGGAAACAGTACAAGAAAAAATGCACTTGCGCCCATTGTTGTTATAACAACATTCTTTCTTGCTATGCTGCCTAAAAATGAGCTTAGTGCATCTTATATTTATAAAAAAATGTTAGATTTTAGCTATATTTTATACCCCGTAATTCCTTTTGTATTGGTAATAATTGCACGAATTCGGAGGAAAGCTTCACAATGAAAAAATTTGTATTAATAATTACTTTATTTGCACTTATTTTATCGGGCTGTAGCTATGGTTCCAATGTTGATGAGCAAGCCTTTGTAATTGCTATCGGGCTTGATAAGGGTAGTGAATATAACTATCGTACAACCTTTGTTTTTGGCGAGCCGGCACAGGGTGGAGAGAGCGGAAAATCTAAAAAAAGCAATAGTTCTGATATCGTAACACTCGAGGCTCCTTCTCTTTATTCTGCCGTGAGAAGGCTTAATTCATTGAAAAGCAAAAAAATCAATATTACTCAGACAAAGATTATCGTACTATCTGACAAACTTGCAAAGGATGGTGTAGGTGATATCATAAACACACTGTCCTCCTCGCGTAATTTCAGACCAAATACGCTTTTGTGTGTTTCATCAGGGGAATCACAAAAATATTTACAGTCTGTAAGCCCCAAGCAGGAGAGCTTTGTAGAAAAATATTATGACCATATGATGAAGAAGGTTGCATCCGACAGTGTAAATGAGTCTTATCTTTTTTATCTATACTTTAATACAGTAGATAATTCGTTTGGAAGCTTTATCCCACTTGTAGGAGTGAATGAAGATAAGCTTAAATCTTCACCTACAGCACCTTACCTTGCAGATGATTTTTCTGTTAATGACTTTGCAGGAGATATAATAAAAGAGTCCGAAAGTGATGCGCAGATAGGCGGATGTGCAGTATTTAAAGGTGATAAGCTTGTAGCAAAACTGGGAAGCCTTTACTCTGATATTTCCCATATGCTTTGTGATGAATTCACCCCGGGTGACTATAGCTTTCGTGACCCACAAAGTGGAAAATATATAACAATCAGGCTACTTCAGGACAAAAAAACACAAACTAATACCTCATTTTCTAATGGTAATATTAAAATAAAAAAAGAGGTGTTTTTAAATGTCCTTTATGTTGACCCGGCAGGGATAATCACAACCACCGAAAAATCTGATGAATTTTTAGACTATATAGAAAAAGAGCTTGAGAAAAAGACTAAATCCCTTATAGACAAATCTCAAGCAGAATATAAGTCGGATTTTATAGGCCTTGGCGAGAGTGCAAAACGACTATTTATCGATGTTAAGTCCTGGGAGGAATTTAATTGGGCAGAAAAATATCCCACCTCCGAAATTGATGTTTCTTTTAATATTTTATCAACCGATTTTGACGAAATTAAGTAAGGAGCAATATGAATATTTTTAAATATATCTTTATATTAATCTATATATGGACCTTAATATACACCACTTCCTATTTAGTTTCGTGTGCTAAAAAACGTATTTATAAGGAGCTAGTAAGCTCAGCTTTATGTATTTTATTTTCTTTTGTATTATTTATTTTTTATATAATTATTTGACATAAATGCCCCCTTAGTGTATAATTACTGCTGAAGCCAAGGGAAATCTAACACTAAATGGTTTAAACACAATAATTTTCCTCGATATAGACAAAAAGGCTTAAATATTTCTCTAAGGGCAGGTTATTTTTATGAAACACACTGCTTTCAATTTAGTAATTGCAGCTATTTTTGCGGCACTTATTTGCACCATAACATTATTCTTTCCCATTTCTCTTCCTAATGGATTTGCAAACTTGGGGGACTCTTTTGTTATTCTTTCGGCCTGCCTTCTTGGTAAGTACTATGGTGCTTTTGCTGCTGCAATTGGTGCGTCACTTGCAGATTTACTCTTAGGCTATGTTATTTATGCACCTGCAACCTTTATTATAAAGGGTATTATGGCAATTTGCAGTGCCGTTATATTTATTAATCTTAAAAATAAGCCCCTCATGCTTCGTACACTTTTAGCATGTGTCACATCAGAAGCTATAATGGTTTTGGGATACTTTGTTTTTGAGGTTTTTGTATTTGGATATTCTGTCGCAGTATTAGATATATTTGGAAATCTTTTACAGGGTGTAGTATCTGTAATTTGTGCAACACTACTTCTTGTACTTTTTTCAAAGAATTCATATCTTAAAAAGTTTTTTAAATTATAATTCTTTCTCTTGACGAATCTATAATTTTATATTATCATATTTGTACTTGGATACTATCTAAGGATTTATAATAAGAAAGGAACATATTATATGGTATTTGAAAAGATTAAAGAAATTGTTACAGAAGCAATGGGACATCGTTTACATTTTGACCCGGATGCAATGAGTGAGAACACTGAATTCATCGCAGATTTACATGCGGACAGCGTTGACCTTGCAACGATTATTTGTGATATTGAAGATGAATTTAATATCGAAATTGATGAGGATCAACTTGAGGGAATTAAAACACTTGGTGATGTAGTAGAGAAAATCGAAGAAATTCTTTGATTTTAAAAGGGGACTTTTCTGTGGATATAAATACTTTTCAAAAGAAAATAGGCTATTTTTTTAAGGATAGTCAGCTTATAAAAATGGCATTTACGCACTCTTCCTATGCTTACGAAAACGGAATTGACAGCTATGAAAGGCTTGAGTTTTTGGGTGATGCTATCGTGGATTTTCTTGTTGGAGAATATCTTTTCAGAAATTATCCAGATATAGATGAAGGAAATATGAGTCGCATACGAGCATCGCTCGTGTGCGAAAAAGCTCTTGCGGAGCTTGCGCTTGGTCTTTCTATAAATGAGTGTATTTTACTTGGTAACGGGGCAGACCATGCGGGTGACAGTATGCGTCCATCCATCCTTGCGGATGTTTTTGAGGCACACATTGCCGCAATGTATATTGATGCAGGCTTTGAAAACACGCGCGACTACTTGCTTTCAATCTACGGTAATCAGATTGATGAGCTTGTAAGCAGTGGAAAATTTGTTGATTATAAAACTGCACTTCAGGAAAAATTGCAAAAAAATGGTGCTTGCACGATTGAGTATAAACTTGTTAGTGCGGACGGTCCTGTTCACGATTGTTTGTTCACTATAGAAGTCGTTTTTGATGGAAAAGTCATTGGAAAAGGCAGTGCAAAAAGCAAAAAAGATGCCCAACAATATGCTGCTGCAGACGCAATTAAAAATTTTGGATGATTTGAAAAAAGTTATTGACAAAGAACAAACTTTTTGCTATACTTAACAGGTCGGATTTGTTGGAGAGGTATCGAAGTGGTCATAACGAGGCGGTCTTGAAAACCGTTTGTCCGAAAGGGCGCGTGGGTTCGAATCCCACCCTCTCCGCCACATTTTTTCGTTAAGCCAGTCAGCCTTTGGAGAAGTACCCAAGTGGTGAAGGGGCTCCCCTGCTAAGGGAGTAGGGCGCGAAAGTGTCGCGAGGGTTCAAATCCCTTCTTCTCCGCCATATCAACAGTAACCTGTTTTTAACGGTTACTGTTGATTTTTT
>CAZYYT010000013.1:0-2360 GCA_964651775.1 uncultured Oscillospiraceae bacterium
TAGTGCTTTTCAAAATTCAATCAAAAAATCCGAACTTCACTTTGGCAATTAAGGACCACCCTTTTTTCAGATTATATCATTATTTTTCTAAAAATCAAACTAATTTATATAAAAACATGGAAAATTTCTATTGTATTAATAATATTATTTGGTAAACTTAAAACGTGAGGTGATTAATATGAAAAAAATAAAAGTAGGTTTTTTTGGTTGTAATGTCCGTGGCGAATATCTTGCAAGGGACTTTATGCTTCATAATTGCGATATAGTTGCAGCTTGTGACTTTCGTGATTTAAGAAAGGATATTTTCCTTGACGTTGTTGGTAAGGATTGTGCTTGGTACGATAATTTTGACGAGTTTATTGAGCACGATATGGATGCAGTTGTTCTTGCAAATTATTTTCAAGAGCATGCACCTTATGCAATTAAGTGCTTTGAAAAGGGCATTCATGTATTTTCGGAATGTATCAGTAACGGAACAATGGCAGAGGGTGTCAAGCTTATACGTGCAGCAGAAAAAAGCAGCTCAATCTATATGCTTGCAGAAAACTACCCTCAGATGATTTTCAACCGTGAAATGCAACGTGTATGTAGCGGTGGCACACTTGGTAAAATACTTTATGCCGAGGGTGAGTATAACCACCCGGCTGATCCCTACGATACAAGCTTTACAAAGGACTATAACTATACTCCCGACCATTGGAGAAACTTCCTTCCAAGGTCATATTACATAACACATTCACTTGGCCCTGTTATGAAGGCGACAGGTGCAACCCCAGTTAAGGTGAGCGCATTTGCTGCCTATGCACCGCCCAAGTCAGACGTCCCCACAGCGTCACACGTTGGTGAAAAAGCAGCAGTTATAAGTACATTTAATGACGATGGCTCGATATTTAAGGTAACAGGCTGTGCAGCGTACGGTGGCCATCACAATGCATATCGTATTTGTGGAACAGAGGGCCAAATTGAAAACCTTCGCGGTATGGGTGAAAAGATAATGCTTCGTTATAACGATTGGACAAAGCCCGAAGGTATGGAGGAAATCAATCTCTACGACCCACAGTGGAATGACAAGGATGAGGGAATCATAAAAACAAGTGGTCACGGTGGTGGCGACTACCTTACAGTAAGAATATTTGTGGAGGCTATAAGAGAAGGGCATCAGCCGGAATTTCCGTTTGATCTTTATTCCGCAGTTACAATGTCTTCTGTTGCAATTCTTGCACATCGTTCTGTTCTTGAAGGTGGAAAAACCTTCGATATTCCTGATTTTCATAAGGAAGAATGCAGAAAGCAGTACGAAAACGACTATCTTACACCCTTTTACGGCAAAAATGGGGAAAAGCCAACCCTTCCGTGTTGCACAACAAACCCCGACTATAAGCCAAATGAAGTGCAGTTAAAAAAGTATCTTGAGATAATTAAATAAATTTAAAAAAAAGGCAATGAATTATATATTCGTTGTCTTTTTTATTGACAAAATCGGCTAAATATAATACCATATATGTATTATTAAATAAGAGGTGTTTTATCATGAAAAAGGTAGTTTTATTAGGGGACTCCATCCGTATTGGATATGGGAAAAAAGTTCCCGAAATGCTTAAAGGTGAGTATGAGGTTTGGCAACCTGAGGATAACTGTCGTTATTCAGCCTATACATATCGTATGTTTTACGAATACATTAACGAGCTTTCGAAAGCCGATGTTATTCACTGGAACAACGGTTTGTGGGATGCAACACATTGTGTTGATGGAGATGCGTTTATGCCACTTGATTACTATTTGTATTTTATGAAGCGCATTGCACAGAGACTTCTTAAAATTACTGATAAGGTAATTTTTGCAACAACAACTGCAGCTTCTGATGAAAATCCATATGATAAAAACGACACAATAAAAAAGTATAATGAAGCAGTTGTGCCTATGCTTCGTGAAATGGGTGTAACTATTAATGACCTTCACTCGATAGTATATCCTAAAAGGGCCCAGTATGTCTGCGAGGATAAGCTTCACCTTACGGATGAGGGGTATGAGGTATGCGCAAAGCAGGTTTGCGAAGCAATAAGGAGTATTGACAAGTGAGAAATATTTATGAAAAAAACACTGCAAATTTCCCAAGATTAAAAACAGATAAGTTCTTTGCGGATTACAAAAACACATTTTCTTATGAGGGATTTATGGATGAAGCCGCAAGATTTATTGAGGACTTTCAGCTTCTTGACCCGGTGGTGTGGAGAAGATTTGTTCAACAATTTCGTGAGGATGCCGATTATGAGGCAGGCTGGCGTGGTGAATATTGGGGTAAAATGATGCGGGGTGCATGTTTTGTGTATTCTTACACAAAAAATCCCCAGCTATATAGT
>CAZYYT010000013.1:2370-5246 GCA_964651775.1 uncultured Oscillospiraceae bacterium
ACCCAGAAAAGAACTTTTTTAATACCAAATCAGTTGAGGATATAATTGAAAGTGCAGATCCCTATGGACGCATAAGCAGCTATGCCATCAACCACGAATTTCAGGCGTGGGATGTCTGGTGCAGAAAATATGTTCTTTTAGGATTGCAATATTTCTTAGAAATCTGTGAGGATGATTCCTTAAAGGAAAAAGTTATCGAATCATTGAAAAAGCAGGCCGATTACATAATCAGTAAAATCGGTAAAAGTGAAGACGGAAAGCTTGAAATAACCACCACATCAAGTAATTGGAGGGGGCTTAACTCTTCATCAATTCTTGAACCATTTGTGCGCCTATACTCTATTACAAACGAAAAAAGATATCTTGATTTTGCTGAATATATCGTGGAAATAGGCTGTATTGACGTTATCAGTATTTTTGAACTTGCTTATGAAGATAAGCTTTATCCTTATCAATACCCCGTTATTAAGGCCTATGAAATGACCTCCTGCTTTGAAGGTCTTTTGGAATTTTACAGGGTTACAGGTATTGAAAAGCACAAACAGACGGTAATAAATTTTGCAAACAAGGTGCTTGAAAGTGACTTTACAATTGTTGGTTCATCAGGCTGTACGCATGAGCTTTTTGACCACTCAACCGTAAGACAGGCAAACACAACAAACTACAAGCATGCGCAGGAAACGTGTGTGACAGTTACTCTTATGAAGTTCTTCTATCAGCTATCACTTCTTACCGGCGATTCAAAGTATGTTGATGCGTTTGAGCTTTCACTTTATAATGCATACTTAGGTGCTGTTAACACAGAAAAGAAAAAGGACAGCTACATGAAAAAGCTTCATCCCGATTGGATTATTGAAGCACTTCCATTTGATAGCTACAGTCCGCTTGTTGCAGGGTTAAGGGGAACGGGTGCCGGTGGCGCTTGCAAAATGTCTGACAACCATCACTATGGATGCTGCGCGTGCATTGGCTCCGCAGGGATAGGGCTTGCTCCCAAAATGCAGCTTCTTACAAATGAAAATGGATTTGCAATGAATCTATATATAAACGGCATTGTATCTTCAACCACTCCCGGTGGAAATAAGATAACATTTAATACAAGAACGGAGTATCCCAGGTTTGGAAGCATATCTATCACAATAGATATAGAAAAAGAGGAGAAGTTTGAGATTTCTTTTAGAATTCCCGCATGGTCTGAAAAGACAACAATCGCTGTAAATGGCGAAAGTATGGCGGTAAATAAGGGCTACACAACAATTTTCAGAAGCTTTAAAACAGGTGACACAATAGCACTTGAATTTGATATGCGTACAAAGGCGATATATCCCATACCTTACCAAAAGCAAGTTATTATGACAACAAACACAATTCAAGATATTATGCTTCCTACATATGATGAGGAGGACCCGATTGCACATAAGCATATCGCTCTTCGTCGTGGCCCTGTTATACTTGCACAGGAAAACCGCCTTGGCTATAGTGTTGATGCACCTGTTGAAGTTTGCGTTAACGATGATGGCTACGTTGATGCTACCTTAAGTGAAAAGAAAGTTGCACCCTTTAAAACAATTGTTGAAGCAGAGGTCCCCCTTAAAAATGGTGGAAAAATGACTGTTGCCGACTATTCCTCAGTTGGTAAGCTTTGGTCGGAAAAAAGTAAATTTGCGGCTTGGATGCTGACTAAATAAAAATACATCAGTAGCTAACACACTTATGAACACTGCTACAGCAAATGGCATTGTATGAACTTAATGTTCCCTTAACAAATAGCGAAACAAATGAAAAAGTTAAATTCTTTTTCCGGTCAGCAACCATGAGACCATTAACAAAATAAATTTAATAATAACTTTTTTGATTGGTGCCTTTCATCTAAAAGGCACCAATTTTCTATATAAAAGATAAAAGACGTCGAAATAACAAAAAATATAAGGAATGAACGCACTAAATTTGTGCAAAATATCCTTATTTGGTTTGACTAAATGTAAAAAAATAGATATAATAAAAGATAAATCTCTCTGTAAGGTGGTGCTGAATGGAAGGCAAAAAAAAAGAAAACGACAATCCGTTTATAAATAAGGACTTTCTTTGTGCATTCAATGATGGTGTAAGCAAAAATGCCTACAAATTCCTCGGTGCAAAGAAAAGTGAAATTTATGGTGAGTCAGGCTATAGCTTTGCTGTTTGGGCACCTAATGCCGACTATGTAAGTGTTGTTGGTGACTTTAACAATTGGGATACTTTTTCCCATCCGATGAGTCCGCAGGGCAAAAGCGGAGTGTGGCATTCTTTCATAAAAAATGTAATAGATGGAGAAAATTATAAATACTATATAAAAAACAAAAAGGGTAATTCGGTTTATAAGTCTGATCCGTACGCATACTATACACAGGTAAGGCCAAACAGTGCATCAATAACATATGATTTAGATGGGTTTATGTGGAATGATGATGCATGGCTTAATAAACGAAGCAAAACACCACCCTATGATAAGCCCATGCTTATCTACGAAATGCACCTTGGCAGTTGGAAAATGCATGAAGATGGCGCTTTCTACACCTATAGAGAAACTGCTGATGAGCTTGTGCCATACTTAAAAGAAATGGGCTATACGCATATTGAGCTTATGCCTGTTTCGGAATATCCCTTTGACGGAAGCTGGGGGTATCAGGTAACAGGCTACTATAGTGCATCAAGTAGATACGGTACTCCGAAGGAACTTATGTATTTTATTAATAAGTGCCATGAAGAAGACATAAGTGTTATCATGGACTGGGTCCCCGCACATTTTCCAAAGGACGAACATGGCCTTGTAAAATTCGATACCACTACGATATATGAATATTGTGATCCTAAAAAGGGGGAGCATAAGGAGTGGG
>CAZYYT010000013.1:5256-24823 GCA_964651775.1 uncultured Oscillospiraceae bacterium
GCACACTTGTCTTTGACTATGGTAGGGGTGAAGTTGTAAGCTTTTTAACCTCAAATGCTTTTTTTTGGATTGAAAAATATCATATAGATGGAATTCGTATGGATGCTGTTTCAAGTATGCTTTACCTTGACTATGGAAGGAAAGAGTGGATTCCAAACAAGTATGGAGGCAAAGAAAATCTTGAGGCAGTTGATTTTATAAAAAAACTTAATAAAGCAATATTTGAAAAATACCAGAATATACTAATGATAGCCGAGGAGTCGACAGCTTGGCCACTTGTAACGCGCCCTGTGTGTGATGGAGGTCTTGGCTTTAACTATAAGTGGAATATGGGATGGATGAATGATACCCTTCGATATATGTGCATGGACCCTTACCTTAGGTCAAGCAATCATTCACTTATGACCTTTTCTATGATGTATGTCTTCTCAGAAAACTATATTCTGCCACTTTCTCACGATGAGGTTGTGCATGGGAAATGCTCTCTCATACAAAAAATGTCAGGCCTTTATGGCCAAAAGTTTGATTCTCTTCGCACATATTTTATGTACACAATGGCACATCCCGGAAAAAAACTTATGTTTATGGGAAGTGAAATTGCGCAGTTTATTGAGTGGAGGTATTATGAATCAATCGAATGGGAGCTTCTTGGTTTTGAAAAGCACAAAAAATTTAAGGAGTTTGTTAAAACCCTTAATGCATTTTATATCCAAAATAAAGCCTTTTGGCAGATTGAAAACAGCTGGGATGGGTTTAGCTGGATAAATGCGGATGATAAGGAGCGCTCAATTTTCTCCTTTATTAGAAGGGGAAAGGAAATAGATGATGAGGTTGTGGTTGTGTGTAACTTTACCCCTGTAACGTATGAAAACTATATTTTAGGCGTGCCCCGAAGCGGGTGCTATAGTGCAGTTTTTGAAAGTGACAGCACAGATTTTGGTGGAAGCGGGGAAAATGTAAAACAAGCCCATGCAAAAAGGAAAAGGCAAAACGATATGCCATATACAATCAGTATTGATATTGCACCGATGAGTGCAATCTACCTTAAACGAATATAACCTAATAATCCCACCCGAAAACGCTCCCTTTATAAAAGGGAGACTAAAATTAGTAATTAAAACAAAAAAAACAGAGAGGAAATAATAATGAAAACAACACAATGCATAGCGATGATACTTGCAGGTGGACAAGGAAGCCGACTAGGTGTGCTTACAAAACACGTTGCAAAGCCTGCAGTGCCTTTTGGAGGAAAATACAAAATAATTGACTTTACATTAAGCAACTGCCTTCATTCAGGCATTTACACAGTTGGTGTGCTTACTCAGTATCAGCCACTTGACTTAAATACCTATATCGGCAGTGGTAGCCCTTGGGACCTTAATCGTAACAGTGGTGGTGTGTTTGTGCTTCCTCCATATCAAAGTGCCGAAAAGGGTGAGTGGTATAAGGGGACTGCAAATGCAATATATCAAAATATCGATTTTGTGGATAGATTCAATCCGAAATACGTTGTAATTCTTTCGGGTGACCATATATATAAAATGGACTATTTGAGGATGGTTAATTTCCATAAGACAAAGGGTGCAGATGCAACCATTGCAGTTATCGAGGTGCCAATTGAAGATGCAAGTCGATTTGGTATTATGTCTACAAAAGAAAACGGTAGAATCGCTGAATTTGAAGAAAAGCCCAGAAATCCAAAGAGTAATCTTGCATCAATGGGTGTATATGTGTTTTCTTGGAATGTGCTTAAAAGATATCTTAAAAAAGATGAAAAAGACCCAAAAAGCGCAAACGATTTCGGGAAAAATATTATCCCCGAAATGCTTAATAACAGGGAAAAGCTATATGCTTACAGTTTTGATGGATATTGGAAGGATGTTGGGACAATTCAAAGCCTTTGGGAAGCAAATATGGATCTTATTGCAGAACCCCCTGTATTTGACCTGCACGATAGGGACTGGAGCATATTCTCCAGCAATCCTGTTCAGCCACCACATTATGTGGCGAAGAGCTCAAGTATTAAAAGTAGCTGTGTAACAGAGGGCTGCAGTGTTTATGGAAGCATTAATCACAGTATTATATTTGAAGGCGTAAGCGTTCGAGAAGGTGCAGTGGTTGAGGATTCAATCGTATTTCCGGGTGCAGTGATCGGTGAAGGTGTACACGTTAGAAAGGCAGTTATCGGTGAGAGGGCAATTCTCATGAAAAATGCAGTTGTCGGTTACGAAAATGAAGACGAAGGGAAATATAAAAGTAAGTATTGCACAGGTGGAATTACGCTTATAGGTGGAGGGATAACCATCAGCGAAAATGTGCACATTCCCATAGAATCAATGGTAACATCATCTGTGAAGGAGTGAAATTAGCTATGAAAGATATGATGGGAATTATATTTTCCGGATCAAACGAAACGAATCTTAATGAGCTTACGGAAAGACGCTCCATTTCGGCGCTACCTTTTGGCGGGAGATACAGACTTATTGACTTTATTTTATCAAATATGGTGAATTCGGGAATGGTAAAAATCGGTGTTATGACGCAAATTAACTATTTCTCACTTATGGACCATTTAGGAAGTGGTGCCGCTTGGGACCTTAATCGTAAGCATCATGGCCTATTCATATTGCCACCCTATATCAGGGGTATGACATATGTTAGTGCAGGTAATATTGACCAGTTATATGGTGTGCTTTCATTTCTTCGTCGTGGCCGTGAGCAGTATGTTCTGTTGGCATCAGGCAATATTGTTTGCAATATGACCTTTATGGAGGCTCTTGATCAGCATATTGAGACGAAATCTGATATAACTCTTATTTATAATGAGGTTGAGAAAAACGAAAACAACCTTATTACAGGCACAATTTGTGAGATTGATGATAATAAGCATATTACAAGGATTGAACAGAATCCGCGTGTACCAAAGACAAACTACGTTGGTATGGATATGTTCATCATTGACAGGCTACTTCTTATTGATATGATCGAGGAGGCCTACGCAGTTGGCGCTCATGACTTTTTTCGAGATGTAGTGCTTTCAAACATTAACAAGCTGAATATTCACGGATATAAATTTGATGGATTTGTTGGCCGTGTAGAATCTATCAAAAGTTATTATGAAAACAATATGCACATGCTTCAAAAGGATGTTCGTCACGAACTTTTTGAAAGTGAAGACCTTATCTACACAAAGGTAAAAGACCAAGGCCCCACACATTTTGGATGTAATTCAAGTGCAACTAATTGCCTTATTGCCGATGGTTGTAAAATTAACGGAATAGTTGAAAACAGTATTATTTTCCGTGGTGTAAATATTGAGAATGGTGCTGTTGTTAAAGACAGTATCGTAATGCAAAATAGTGTTATTGAAGAGAATTGTGAGCTTGAAAATGTTGTAATTGATAAGGAATGCACGCTTCGTCAGGGTAAAAGGCTTATCGGCCAACCAAATTATCCTGTAATTCTACCAAAGAAAACTCTTATATAAAAGGATGTGGCAAATATGTACAAGGCAAAAATATTGATAGATAAGGTGAATATAGTAGGTGATATTGATCCAAATATATATGGCTCTTTCATTGAGCATACGGGAAAATGCGTTTATGATGGCGTGTATAATCCCGAAGCAAAAAATGCCGATGAAAACGGATTTAACAAGGATGTAATTGAGGCATATAAGGAAATGAAGCTTCCGATTGTGAGATACCCGGGTGGAAGCTATGTTGCAACATGGGATTGGAGAGAAAGCATAGGCCCCAAGAGCGAGAGAAAAACTATGTATAACCTTCCGTGGCACGAGATTGAGCCGAATACCTTCGGTATTGGTGAAGCAGTAAAATGGGCAAGAAAAGTCGGTTGCGAGATAATGATGTGCCTTAATATCTCCACAATGTCACTGCTCGATAATTTAAGGCTTTTGGAATATTGTAATTTCCCTAAGGGAACATATTACAGTGATTTAAGACGAAGCCACGGCTATGAAGAGCCGTTTAATATCAAATATTGGAGTATGGGGAATGAGCCTGACGGATGGTGGCAAATTAATCTTGAAACTGAGGATGAATATGCCCGTATATCGGCAGAAACGGCAAAGGCATTTAAATTCTTTGACCCCGAACTTAAAATAATTGCGTGCAGCGGCCTTGGTGATAAAGGATATAAATGGACAAAAACAACTCTTAAAAAGGGCTATAAGCATTATGACTTTATTTCTATGCACAGATATATGGCAAACAAGCAAAATTGTTTTCCGCTTTATATGGCAAAAACAAGTGTGCTTTCTGGTGCGATAGATAGGCTCACCTATTTGTGTGACGAAATAGGGCAAGAACTTGGATTTGATAAAAGAATTATGGTTTCACTTGATGAGTGGAATGTGTGGTATCACAGCCTTGAGGCGGACAGTAAAATACCATACCATTGCTTTGCTCCTCATAGGTTAGAGGATATCTATAATATGGAGGATGCACTTTCTGTGGGTGAAATGCTTATGGCAATGATTAAAAAGTGTGATCGCGTAAAAATCGGTTGTATGGCACAGCTTGTAAATGTGATTGCACCGCTCTTCACCAACAAAGATGGTGATGTCTTAAAGCAAAGCATCTATTATCCTTATCGTGATGCGTGCCTTTATGGGCGCGGTGTTGCAATAAATAATATCGTTGAATCACCTGCCTATGATTTTGAAGATAAGGATAATGACGATAAATATGAAAATGTGGCTTACATAGATAGCGTAACTTCCTTTTACCAAAACACACTTACAATTTTTATTGTAAACAGAAGTGAAAATGAAGCCGCAGAGTGTGAAATAAATGTAAAGGGCTTTGAAAAGCTTGCATATGGAAAACATAAGGAGCTTTATCACGATGATATAAAAGCGGAAAACAGCTTTGAAAATCCCGATAAGGTATCGCCGAAGGAATATGAGATTACCCCAGACGAAGATGCTTTTAAGCTTAATATAAAACCACATTCTTGGAATATGATTTCGCTCAAGCTAGAAGAATCAGGAAATATACTTTAATAGGCAATAAGGGCTTTACTCCCATTTGTCTATATAAGGAAGGAAAAAATATGAAAATTTTATTTGCCACAAGTGAATGCGTTCCATTTATTAAAACGGGTGGTCTTGCAGATGTTTTGGGCGCGCTTCCTAAAGAATTAATAAATGAAGGGTGTGAGGTTAGGGTAATCCTTCCCAAATATTCTAAAATAGCACAACAATATAAAGACAAAATGTGCTATATTGGCAATATCTATATAAAAATGGGCTGGCGCAGTCAATACTGTGGCGTTTTTGACCTTGATTTAGATGGTGTAAAATACTACTTTGTGGATAATGAATTTTACTTTGGCACGGACTCAGTGTATGGCGATGTGGGTGCTGCTATTGAACGCTTTGCCTTTTTTGATAAGGCAGTGCTGGCGCTACTTCAGGTGGTTGGTTTTTGGCCCGATGTTATTCATTGCAACGATTGGCAAACAGGTATGGTGCCCGTGCTACTTCGTGCGCATTATGGCTTTGATGAAAGATATAATAGAATTAAAACTGTTATGACAATTCACAACCTTAAATTTCAGGGTGTGTATTCTAAAGAAATGATTTCTGACGTTTGTGAACTTGAGAGAAGTTACTTTACTCCGGATAAGCTTGAATTCTTTAAAGACGCAAGCTTTCTTAAAGGCGGCCTTGTGTACGCAGATTTTATCACTACTGTAAGCCCCACCTATGCACGTGAAATTATGAGTGATTATTTCGGTGAAAATCTAAACGGGATACTAAATGCAAGAAGTGCAAGGGTTCGTGGCATCATAAATGGCATAAACTATGATGAGTGGAACCCAAGCACAGACAAATTTGTGGAAAATAAATATGATTCAAGAAATTATGTATCGCAAAAAAAGCTTAACAAGCTTTCCCTTCAGCGTGAGGTAGGACTTGAAGAAAATGAAGATATATTTTTAATCGGCATGGTAACCCGTCTTACAGGCCAAAAGGGGATTGATCTGATTGAGTGCGTTATGGACAACATTTTAGAACATGGTGATGTAGAGATGGTTGTGCTTGGCACAGGTGATGCTTGCTACGAAAATATGCTTCGTCATTATGGGTGGAAGAATAAAGGTAAGCTTGCCTCCCTTATAATGTTTGACAATGCTTTAAGCCACAAGATTTATGCTTCTTGCGATGCATTTTTGATGCCGTCACTCTTTGAACCTTGTGGCTTAAGTCAGATGATATCAATGCGCTACGGTACACTTCCTATGGTAAGGGAAACGGGTGGCCTTCGTGATAGTGTTGAGCCCTTTAACGAATTTAAAAACACAGGAACGGGCTTTAGCTTTGCAAATTTTAACGCACACGAAATGCTTGGTATAATAAATTACGCTAAACACACTTGGTATAATGATAAAAAAATGTGGCAGGCTTTGGTAAAAAGAGCAATGAAAGCAGATTTTTCATGGAAAAATTCAGCAAAAGATTATATTGAAGTTTACAATAGCTTGTAGTATAATTGTTTTGTTAATGCTAAAAATAAATCAAATGGTTTTAGCATTAGATAAACCCAACTAAAAAAAAAGGAGAGGTTATTGTAAAAAGTATCTTTAATTATACTTAGAAGCCCCTTATGAGTATGCTTTTCTCTTATAGTGGACATCCTATGCTAAAACTAATAATAAGCCTTTCTTTGAGGATTAAAGAAAAATTTGAGTACTATGCTAATTTGGTGAATTGGGTCGTTGTGATTTTTTATGGCCTAAGTAAACCCGAATCTTTTCCCCAAGGATGAATGTTAACGCATAGCGAGGGCATATAATAGTTTTATCATTTTAGAATGGATGTGTTGAGTTTGGCAGAAAAACCAAATATATTGACGGTGGAGCAACAGCAAATCAAAGATGAAATCATAAGTAAACTGAATCATCACTTTGGAAGGACACTTGATGATGCTTCTAAATCATATATATATAAGTCTGCGGCACTTACGCTTCGTGACATAATTATGGAGCGATGGACAAATTATCGTCGTGAGCAGAGAGCTGCACATAGAAAAGAGCTTTTTTATCTTTCTTTTGAATTTTTAATGGGGCGTTCTCTTGGAAATAATCTTCTTAATACAGGCCTTTCAGAGGATTATGATAAGGTATTAAAAACAATGGGATGCTCACTTTCAGAAATCGTAGCAGAAGAAAAAGATGCGGGTCTTGGTAATGGGGGTTTGGGTAGGCTTGCAGCATGCTTTCTTGACTCGTTGGCTACGCTTGAGTATCCTGCCTTCGGATGCTCAATAAGATACGAGTATGGCCTTTTCAAGCAGCTTATCATAGATGGTGAACAGGTGGAAACACCTGATAATTGGCTTGAGGATGGTAATGTCTGGGAGGTTTCCCGTCCTGAAGAAAGGGTAACGGTACGCTTCGGTGGTAAGGTTAACACTGAAATGACTGATAATGGCATTAGGGTTTGGTATGAGGACACAACAAATGTTATCGGTGTGCCTTATGATATGCCCATTGTTGGCTACGATGCCCAAATAGTAAATACCCTTCGTCTTTGGTCTGCACGTGCAGAGAGGGGCCTTGATATGAATAGCTTCTCGGGCGGTAACTATCTTCGTGCAGCTGAAGAAAAAGCACTTGCAGAGGTGCTCAGTAAGGTTTTATATCCCGAGGATAATCATCAGGAGGGTAAGGCACTTCGTCTTCGTCAGCAATACTTTTTTGTGTCGTGTACAATTCAGTGGATTATTTCACGCTTCAAGCGACATCATGGTGGACTTGGCATTGATAAGCTACCCGAATATATTGCAATTCATATAAATGATACTCACCCTGCAATAGCAATCCCGGAGCTCATGCGTGTGCTTATGGATGAGGAGGGCATGGGTTGGGAGCAGGCTTGGGATATTGTTTGTCAGGTGTTTGCCTACACAAACCACACAATCCTTGCAGAAGCACTTGAAAAATGGCCTATGGAAATGTTTCAGAGGCTTCTTCCCAGAATTTATATGATAATTGATGAGATGAATCGCAGACTTGTGGACAGTCTTCATTCAATTTATGGTGAAGATTGGGGCAAGATAAACTATATGTCAATTATCGCTTATAACTATATAAATATGGCTAATATTTGTCTTGCGACATGTCATAAAGTAAATGGTGTTTCGTGCCTCCATACAGATATTCTTAAAAATGATGTTTTCCGTGATTACAATAATCTCTCACCGGATAAATTTGTTCCTATTACAAACGGGATAACATATCGAAGGTGGCTTTGTCTTGCAAACCCCGGACTTAGTGAACTTATTTCTTCTAAAATAGGAACTGGGTGGATAAAAAACTCGAAAGAGTTTATGAAGCTTCTTCCCTATGTAGATGATTTGGACTTCGTAAAAAAATTTAAGGCTGTTAAGCTTAATAATAAAAAGGCACTTGCGGCCTATATTAAAGAGCATAACGGAATTGATGTTGACCCAAACAGTATATTTGATGTTCAGGTAAAGCGTCTTCACGAATATAAGCGACAGCTTATGAATGTGCTTCATATTCTCTACCTTTACGACAAGCTTAAGAATGACCCCGCATTTGATATGTATCCGCACACATTTATTTTTGGTGCAAAGGCTTCCCCCGGATATAAGAGAGCAAAGCTTATCATCAAGCTTATCAATGATGTTTCCAAGCTTGTAAATAATGACCCTGTGGTAAAAAATAAAATCAAGGTTGTATTTATCGAAAACTACGGCGTCAGCCTTGCACAGATGATTATCCCCGCGGCAGAAATCAGTGAACAGATATCAACTGCAGGTAAAGAGGCAAGCGGCACAGGCAATATGAAGTTTATGGCAAATGGTGCGCTTACGATTGGCACACTTGATGGTGCAAATGTTGAAATGCTTGAAGCTGTAGGTGAGGAAAATATCTTTATCTTCGGTATGAAAACACATGAGGTTAATCGTGAGGTGCAGTATAAAGAAAATTCAAGCCGAAGCATTTATACTGCAAATTCAAATATCCGCAACGTTGTTGATATGCTTATTGACGGAACGATAAATTCTTCAAACACAAGGCATTATGATGATATTTATCAGTCGCTTATTTTTGGTGAGCACGGCTATGCAGACGAGTATATGGTAATACGTGATTTTGAGGCTTACTGCGCTGCACATGCAAGGATGGAAGAACTTTATAAAAATAATGAAGATTTATGGAACAAAAAGGCAATAATCAATGTTGCTGAAAGTGGATTTTTCTCAAGTGACAGAACAATTGAAGAGTATAATAATAAAATTTGGCATCTTACAAAATATAATTAAAATTAAATAAATTCAGCAAAGTAGAAGTTGTTGCGTAAAGTGTATGAAGGACGGGAAGTTGCCTTCGTAACGAAAGGGGTAAATCCCTGCGGTTATAGCTTCGCATTCCGTTGCTGCATTAAGACGATAAATGCCTTTCTGCAGCTTGCTGCAGAAAGGTTGTTTTTTATGAAAAAGAGTTTTAACTTAACAAGGCGCATTTGTCTTATGGGCATTTTTGCCGCAATCACTGTTGTACTTGCACTATACCTAACGTTTCGTGTGGGTACGCAAATGAAACTATCGCTTAAATTTATATCAGTATTTATAAGTGGCGTTATTTTCGGTCCGCTTCCTGCAGGGATTATTGCCGTCCTGGCAGATATGGCAAATGCATTTATAATGCCGGTTGGCCCCTGGCTTTGGCAAATAACACTTACTGAGTTTGTTGCGGGCCTTGGCTTTGGTGCATTTTTTTACAAGGCAAAAAACAATGGTATGTTTTATATTCGTGCACTATTTTGTGCACTGTTTCAGGCTCTTTTAAGCCTTACACTTGTAACATGGATTCTCGCAGAGCTTAACATTATGCCCTCGTTTAAAGCAGGTGTAGTAATAAGGCTTCCACAGGCGGTACTTATGTTTGTTGTATATTTCACCGTTATGTGCCTAATGAAAAAATTTGTATTTATATTAAAAGCGAAAGAAGGTACATACGTTGAAAAGCTTTAAAGAATTTGCAAATAGCTTTCAATCCGAAAGTAAATTAAGGCTTGAGGGAATTTCACGCCTTTGTGAAAAGGTGGGAAACCCACAAAATAATCTTAAATTCATACATGTTGCAGGGACAAATGGGAAGGGCTCTGTCTGTGCTTTTATGCAGTGCATATTAACTGACAGTGGCCTTAAATGCGGTAAGTACATATCACCAAATATGATAGATGTTTGTGAGCGAATTTCAATTGACGGGGTGGAAATATCAAATGAAGATATGGACAAGCTTTTGTCCCGCGTTGAAAAAGCGGCAATCTCTGTAAAAGAGGACACGGGTGAAAGTGTAACACAGTTTGAAATATGGACGGCAGCGGCATTTATATATTTTAAAGAAAAAGGGTGCGACGTTGTTGTTTTGGAAACGGGCCTTGGCGGTAGACTTGACGCAACAAATGTTATTGAAAACCCAATTCTCACTATCATTACAAAAATCAGCACAGACCATATAGATTATCTTGGGGACACCATTTATAAAATAGCAGGGGAGAAGGCAGGCATTCTAAAAAAGGGTGCACCCCTTATCACAATAAGTCAAGAGGACGATGCCTTAAAAGCGCTTGAGGAAAGGGCAAAAGCACTTGATGTGTCTATATATATAACTGAAAAGACAAAGAATCATCATAACAGTGATGCGTTTGAAATATTTGACTATAAGCACCTTGAGGGAATTGAAATTGGGCTTTTAGGACTTCATCAAACAGAAAATGCTGCACTTGCAATTGAAGCAGCACTTATGCTTAAAATTGATGAAGAGCATATTTTTAGTGGACTTAAGCGTGCGAAAAACATAGGTAGATTTGAAAAAATAGAGGAAGACCTTGTTTTTGACGGTGCGCATAATGTTGATGGTACTATTTCACTTGTAAAAAATATCGAAAGATATTTCCCGAATAAAAGCTTAGTTGTTGTATATGGTGCAATGGCTGACAAGGACATATTGGGCATTATAAATATATTTAAGGAATATGGGTTTAAAGAAAAAGCCAAGTTTTTCACTGTTACGGTAGAGGATAACCCCCGTGCACAAAAGGCAGAAATCCTTATGCAAAGCTTTATCTCACAAGGCTTTAAGGCAGAGTGCTTCGAAAATATTGCCTCTGCAATAAAAAAAGCAAAGCAAGAAGCAGATGTGGTAATAATCTGTGGCTCACTTTACTTATACAAGGATATGAAAAAATATTACATGATTGAGGCGTAATAAAAACCGGTTTAAAAATCCAAACCGGTTTGTTTATTATTTATTAATTTTGTTTAATATTATAACCGAAAGCATTATTATGCCGATTACAATAAATATTCCAAGCATTCCGCTACCCATCATAGGTAAGGTTTCCAATAATTTATCAAAGCCTAAAAATTTGATATCCATATATAATCCTCCTTATTTCAAAAGACTAAGCATCAAGCCACCTGCGATAACAGAAGCAATCTGACCGGATACGTTAACACCCATTGAGTGCATCAGTAAGAAGTTCTGCGGATCTTCAGCAAGGCCCATCTTATGAACAACACGCCCTGACATCGGGAACGCTGAAATACCTGCGGCACCAATCATCGGATTCACCTTTTTCTTTGTGAAAAGGTTTAAAAGCTTTGCAAATAATACGCCGCCGGCTGTATCGAATATAAATGCTACAAGACCTAAGCACAAAATAAGAAGTGTGTCAACTGCTAAAAACTCCGAGGCCTGCATTTTGAGGGCAATTGTTATACCAAGGAAAATTGTTACAAGGTTTGCCAAAACCTTCTGTGCAGTTTCTGAAAGTGAATTTAAAACACCACATTCTCTGATAAGGTTACCAAACATCAAGAAGCCTACAAGTGCTACTGAAGCTGGTGCAAAAAGACCTGCAACAACAGTTATAATAATAGGAAATAAAATCTTAGTTGTCTTAGAAACGCTATTCTGAGAATACTCCATTTTAATCAAACGCTCTTTTTTAGTTGTAAGAAGCTTAATTACAGGTGGCTGTATGATAGGAACAAGTGCCATATATGAATATGCTGCAACCATAATTGCACCAACATAGTTTGATTTAAGTGCCTGTGCTACAACGATAGATGTCGGGCCGTCTGCAGCACCGATAATCGCGATAGAGCCTGCATCCTTTAAGTCAAAGAAAAGTGATGCCATGCAAAGAGTGAAGAAAATGCCAAACTGTGCAGCCGCACCAAAAATCATTAGCTTCGGATTCGAAAGAAGCGGACCAAAGTCAATCATAGCGCCTATACCGATAAACAGAATAAGCGGGAAAAGCTCATTTGATATACCTGCATTAAAAAGTGTTTCAAGTGCTTCTACTGCGCCTGAATTGGGTAGGTTAACCAAGATTGCGCCAAAACCCATAGGAAGAAGCAGTGTCGGCTCCATATCCTTCTTTATTGCAAGGTATATAAGTACACCTCCAATTATCCACATTACCATCTGAGGCCAAAACTGCTCCCAGCGAAGTGAAAGCAAGTTTTCAAACAACTCTTTCATTTTACCAATCCTTTCATCAGTTAAAAGTTATCCGGGCAAAGCCCACAGACAATTTTATACTTTTTTGCCAAATAAGTCAACACAATTCTTAAAAACTGACAAACCTAAAGTTCTTAAAAATTGACAATAAAGATTTTTAGTAGTATAATTGGCAAAAGGGGGTGCTTTTATGAGATTATTTTCAATAATGAATTTAAATACAAATCACATAGATGAAATATGTGAAGACATAAAAAAGCAGTACGAAACAGGTGTTTGTGACTGTGCCCTTTTTTCAATGACACTAACTCCGGAGGGTAACCCCGTAAGTGATAAGGCTTCTATGTTGTGCCAAAAATATATGCAATTTAAAAACAAACTTGATAGTATGGGACTTAAGAGCGGAATTTTGGTGCAGGCAACAATAGGGCACGGGTATGTGCTTGGGGAATCATCACCATTTACAAAATATGTAAACTTTAATGATGGAAAAACAGTTGAGGTTTGTTGCCCCTATGATGAAGACTTTAGAAAGTATATATATGATGCATTTGTAAAAATTGCAAAATGCTCACCCGACCACATAATGGTGGATGACGATTTAAGACTTATTTCTTGGCGTGGTGATGGTTGTGCGTGCAATCTTCATATGGATAAGTTTAACGAGTATGCCAAAACAAATATTTGCAGAGAGACTTTGTTTAATATGGTAGGGTCCCATAAAGAATATATGGATATATTCGTTAAAACACAGAAGGAATCACTTGTTGACCTTGCAAAGGTTATGCGTAAAGCCATAGATAGTGTTAATCCCAAGCTTTCGGGTAGCTTTTGCTGTGTTGGTAAAAATGCAGAATTTGCGCACGAAATCGCATCTGTTCTTTCTGGGGAAAATAACGAAATAATAGTAAGAATAAATAACGGACACTACTGTGCTGAAAGAAACCACAAATTTTCCGATGTATTTTTAAGGGCAGCACAAAGTATTGAAAAGCTTAAGGGCAAAGTTGATGTGATTCTTGCAGAAACGGATACTTGCCCGCAAAACAGATATAGCACAAGTGCAATATCTCTTCACACACATTTTACCGGCACTATTTTAGAGGGTGCTAGTGGTGCAAAGCACTGGATAACAAAGCTTGATAATTATGAGCCTGAAAGTGGACTTGCATACAGAAAAACTCTTTCCAAATATTCGGGCTTTTATGAAGCGCTTGCAAATCTTACCCCCCAACTTAAATGGAAAGGCTTTAGAATCCCCGTAAGAAACGTAGCTATATATAATATAGGAAACAATGGGTGCGTCGTATCAAACGGATGGAGCAGTGACGTTTTTGAAAGGCTTGGACTTCCTATATTTTTCTCATCAGAAATAAAGGGGATAACAGCGCTTGAAGGGAAGCTTGGAGAAGAATACACCGATGAAAAAATCATAGAGCTTTTAAAAGGCAAGATGTTTTTAGCGTCAGACACAGCAAAAGAAATAATAGATAGGGGATTCGGAGAATACCTAGGTGTAGATATAAGAAAGTGGGAGGGGAAAAATCCCATAAAGGAAGAAATCCTGCTAAATAATAAGTACATAAGGGTGCAACAGCAGTATAAAGAAATTGTGCCACTGTCTGACAATGTACAAATCTATTCTAAGGTTTATAACACGAAGGATAATGTTAACCTTGAATACCTTTTCCCTGGCGTTACGATGTTTAAAAACTCACTTGGCGGTGAGATTGTAGTATTCTGTGGCACACCCAAGGTGGAGTGGTTTAATTATACAACTGCATTTTCATTTTTAAATCGTCAACGAAAGCTTCAACTTATTGATATCTTAAAAACACTCGGTGAAGATATTTGCTACTATCCGGGTGATGAAGAGGTTTATATGAAAACGGCTGATATGGCTGATAAAACCTTCTGTGCTATATTTAATCTTGGACTTGATGTGATTGAAAATATGAAGATTGCAGTAAATAAAGGCGTAAGCTCCATTAAAATGCTTATGCCAAACGGTGAATATAAAGATGTAAAGTTTTCCATTTGTGAAAACGAAGTGCAAACAAACATCTGCTGTAATACATTGGAGCCGGTTATCTTAATTATTAACCATTAAAGGGTGAAATTAAATGGCTAAAAAAACTGTAAGAAATACAAAGGGCAGAATAATTGTTGCCGCGTGGAAACTTTTTTACGAGCAGGGGTACGATGATACCACAGTGGAAGAAATTATTGAAGAGTCGGGCACATCAAAGGGCTCTTTTTATCATTACTTTGCAGGGAAAGATGCGCTTTTATCTTCGCTTTCCTATATGTTTGATGATAAATATGAAGAATTGACACATGAGCTTGATGAAAATATGTCTGCCTTTGATACGCTTATTTTTTTAAATAAAGAGCTTTTTACGATGGTAGAAAACAGCATCTCGCTTGACCTTCTTGCAAAGCTCTTGTCATCGCAACTTATAACCAAAGGGGAGAAGCATCTTCTTGACCATAACAGGCTTTATTATAGACTACTTCGTAAGATTATTTCCAAGGCGCAGGCCACGGGTGAATTTTCACAGGAAAAGTCCGTAAACGACATGGTAAAAATTTATACACTTTGCGAAAGATCTCTTCTTTATGATTGGTGCCTTTCGGATGGAAACTATTCTCTTTCAAGATACTCCCAAGAGCTACTTCCCGTTTTTATTTCAAGTTTTAAAAAATAACTTTATTATTATAAATCGTACAGGCTATAGATTCAATTATATATGGATACATTAGTATTATTACAGAACAAAGTACAGAATTAATTCTGTACTTTGTTCTGTATTGCATTCTATAAAAAGTTGTGCTATAATGATGAACATTAAGCCGAAGGAGGACGAGAAAATGTTAAATACAGGTACTTTGCAAACGCTTATTACAATGTGCATTTATATCGCAATAGTTATTGGCATTGGTGTGTACTTTGCAAAAAAATCAAACGCAAATTCAGAAAACTTTTTTATTGGTGGTCGTTCACTTGGCCCGTGGGTTGCAGCGATGAGTGCTGAAGCCTCGGATATGAGTGGTTGGCTTCTTATGGGTCTTCCGGGTGTTGCTTACTGGAGTGGTGTTGCAGATGCATTTTGGACAGCACTTGGCTTAGCACTTGGTACATATCTTAACTGGCTTATAGTATCAAAGCGCCTTCGTAAGTACTCTTTGGTTGCAGGTAACGCAATCACAATACCTGACTTTTTCAGTAACAGATTTAAAGAAAACAAGAAGGTTATTATGACAATTGCTTCATTATTTATTCTTATTTTTTTCTCTGTTTATGCAGGTAGCTGCTTTGTAACCTGTGGCAAACTTTTCAGCAGTATGTTTGGGGTTAACTATCAGGCTATGATGCTTGTTGGGGCAATCTTTGTTGTTACATACACCTTCCTAGGTGGCTTTTTGGCGGAGAGTGTATCTGACTTTATGCAGGCAATTCTTATGATTTGTGCACTTGTGGCAGTGCTTGTTTTTGGCGTTATCAATGCAGGTGGCATTAGTGGTGTTGTAGAAAACATCAGGGATATCCCCGGCTTTATGGAGTTCTTTCATATTGCACAGCCTACCGCTGGGGATGGTGGTGTTCAACTTGTTGAAAATGGTAAGGCAGTATTTGGAGACGCAGGCAAGTACGGCGTTTTAAACGCAGTATCAATGCTTGCTTGGGGCCTTGGCTACTTTGGTATGCCACAGGTACTTTTAAGATTCATCGCAATCAGAAAATCAAGTGAGCTTAAGAGCTCAAGACGTATCGCAACTGTATGGTGTGTAATTTCACTTGTAGCAGCAGTATTTATTGGTCTTATAGGCAGAAGCCTTTTCCCCACAGAAGCAAGCCTTCTTTCAAAATCAGGTGCAGAAAATATCTTTATTCATATGAGCCAAGCTTTCTTCCACCCAATTTTTGCAGGCCTTGTAATGGCAGGTATTCTTGCAGCTACAATCAGCTCGTCAGACTCTTACCTTCTTATTGCATCCTCTGCAATTTCAAAAAACCTTTATCAGGGTGTATTTAAGAAAAATGCAACAGATAAGCAGGTTATGAATGTAAGCAAAATTACACTACTTCTTGTTGCACTTGTTGGTATTATTATAGCTCTTGATGATGACAGCGTTATCTTTGGCATCGTAAGCTTTGCTTGGGCAGGCTTTGGTGCAACTTTTGGTCCCCTTATGCTCTTCTCACTTTTCTGGAAGAGAATGAACAGGGCAGGTGCGATAGCAGGTATGCTCGCAGGTGGTGCAAGCGTATTTATCTGGAAGCTTGTTATTAGTCCTATTGGTGGTCTGTTTGCTATATATGAGCTTCTCCCCGCATTCATCATTTCTTGTATAGCAATTGTGGTTGTATCACTTCTCACAAAAGAACCCTCACAAGAAATCCAAGATGAATTTGAAATAGCAAAAACAGTAGAGTGCTAAATTAAATGCTAAAAGCGTTGTGGAAAACCACAGCGCTTTTTTTATTTAGGCTTTTTCATAGTGAACAGTGTTATTAAGGAAGTTTATTTTGGTATCAATAAAGAGCTAGGGTGCATACAATAAATTGAATGGTATAAATGGGAAAAGCTATGTTTCTTTTAGTTAAAACAATTAATGAATAGTTTAAACTAAGCATCTTATTGGGAGTGTGTATAATGGTTAATATTCGAAAAAAACTATCTAAATATAACTTTATTGAAATGAAAAATAAAAAAAATAAGTACATTGTCATTCATTATGTTGGTGCTGTATCAACTGCCAAAAACAATGTAGATTATTACTGGGATAACAAGCTTAAGGCTTCCGCTAATTATTTTGTTGATGAAAAAAGTATCTGGCAGTGTGTTGAGGACTTTAATAAGGCATGGCATTGCGGGGGTGGCCTTCAAGGTGATTACGGTCATTCATTTTATAAAAAATGTACTAATTCAAATAGTATCGGCATAGAGATGTGTGTAAAAAAGAACGCAGAGGGGCAGTGGTATTTTGAAGAGGCTACGGTGCAAAACACTTTGGATTTAGTGCGATACTTGATGAAAAAACACAACATTCCGATAGATAAAGTTATCAGGCATTATGATGTAACCGGTAAAATATGCCCAGCACCATATGTGGATGAAAAGGTATGGGCAGAATTTAAAAAGAAAATTAGTGGGAAATCGGAGGGAATAGAGATGATTTATAATTATATTGATGATAGCATGCCGGAGTGGGCATTACAATCCATTAAAAAGCTAGTTGACAGCGGTGCTTTAAAATTCAATGAAAAAGGGGAACTTAACCTTACCTATGAGATGCTTCGCATTTTTGTGGTGCTAGACCGCATGGGCGTATTTGACAAATAACAATAAAAGTACAGGCGCTGAGTGACAGGGAAAAAATGCATAGCACTGGTGTTTTTTAGATTTTTAAATGTCACTCACGATGCCTCTTTACCAATGCAAAAGGTTGTTGTACATGCATCCGAAGATAATTTATGGAAAATAATGAATTAATTTAATTGCATATTGGGAAAAATTGTAATATAATCTTCGTTAGAAATATTATAAAGCCGTTAAATGAAAGGAGAATAAAATTATGTGGACGATTATATGTATTTTGGGTCTAATTTTTTGTGTGTTATCTTTGCTTGGAGGCTATTTTCCTGCGTTAGGTGGAATTATAGTTTTTGGTGGTTTTTTACTACTACAATATTCACTTGAAAATAAGGTTGATAATTACGATATGAAAAAAGTTAGCACAGGTAAAATGGCTATGGATGCAGGGAAAAGTAAGAGTGAAATAAAGCGCAATCTTGTTAATGGCAAATATGACAAAGATTCTAATTGGAAAATATAAGGAAGATTTATTGTCGGAGTATTGTCCGCAGGCTAAAGCTCCGTCTTATTTTAAATATAAAAAAGCACCGACTACCAAAAGGTAATCTGTGCTTTTTGTGTCAGATGGTATATTAGAATATTATTAAGGGGATGGTGATTTTTCATTATCTATTTCCCACCGATATTTTTTATTCATGAGTAGCGTATCAATATTACAATTTAAACATAGACCATTATGGCAACAAATCGTCGCTTTGCACTCTGTGCAAAGCCATTTATCATGTTCCAAATTTAAGAATTCTTCCATGCCAAATTCGTTGATGTAGTTAAGGTTTTCTATCATGCTCATATGGTATTTTGTACGGTAGCGCCTATCCAGTGCCTTCAATCTCTTACAAGGGAATTTTTCGCATTCAAAACAAAACCGGATGCTACCTTTAGCCAACGATTCGCAAGCATCTCTCATATGCATGCAGTTTGCTCCCCTTGGAATGCATCCTGGACAATATTTTTTGTGAAACCCTCGTCTGTTTATATCATTTTCCTTGAATTGATAAGCGATGCATAAACAGCAGTTCATCCCGCAAGGAGCGATCAATTTTTCATCCATAGATACACCTCTTCATTTAACAAACATATACTTTGTGCTCTCAACCTCGGCAAGCTAAAATTTGATCAACACTGTTTGTGCTCACAAAAGTAAACGTCTGCTTACTTTTCATGTAGGTAGACAATGGCTATTTTTAAACCTTTATCCTTTAAGGGCTTCGTGGTTAAAGAAAAATAAGACATATCCATGTACCCTTGATATATACTGCTTACATCGTAATATGGGTATTTTTTTATAAGTTCAGCTCTTAGTTTGCCAAAAAAATCCATTATTCCTTTATACGCAACTTGAATTTCACCCTGATGCAAATGATGAGTATACGCCTCAATCAGCTCGTTCAGAGTCTTCATATTTCTCCTCCTAATTATTTTGAATTGCGGATTTTCTTCTGATATAGCAAGATTTGAAAAAATCAGCCTTGTCTTACTTTCGAATATCCTAATATGATATAAAGAATACCTACTATAAAAGGAACAAACATGTGTGCCGGCATGCCTCCTCTGATACTAATACCTATAATAAACCCAATCAATATTGGAATTGTAATTGATGAATTGTCAAGTCAAGTGCGCCACTTCGTGTAGAAAAACTTGAATAGGTG
>CAZYYT010000014.1:0-24480 GCA_964651775.1 uncultured Oscillospiraceae bacterium
TTTAGGGATGTTATAATCGCATTGTAGTTAAGGGAGCTATCTCCCAACTTATTTAACTTTTGGTGAACATGAAAGAGGTCGCCGAAAGTAAAAGCAACACTCTTTCAAAAAAAATTATATTTATAGGAGGAAGAGATTATTATGAAGAATCTCAAGAAGACACTCGCAGTTGTTCTTGCTTTCGTAATGGTTCTTAGCATGGGTGCTATCAGCACATTTGCTTTCACCGACGTTCAGGCCGGAACAGTAACAGACGAGGCTGTTGGTATACTTTCTAACCTTGGTATTATCGAAGGTTTTGAAGATGGTACTTTCAAGCCCGAAGACACAGTTACAAGAGCTCAGATGGCTGCAATCATATGCCGTACCCTCGGTTATGAATCTCAGGCTGAGTCAAGTAAGGGTATCACAGTATTTAACGACGTTGCAGGAGATCATTGGGCATCAGGTTACGTTAACGTAGCTCAGGCTCAGGGTATCATCAACGGTTATGGCAATGGTAACTTCGGTCCTGAAGACAAAGTTACTTATGAGCAGGCTGTTAAGATGATCGTTTCTGCACTTGGTTATGACCTTGCTGCAAATGCTAAGGGTGGTTACCCCACAGGTTATCTTGCAATCGCTTCTGGTGAAGGCATCACAAAGAATGCTAACGGCAGAGTAGGCGACGCTGCAAAGAGAGCTACTATCGCAGTTCTCGTTTACAATTCTCTTGAAGTTCGTCTTATGGACCAGTTCTCTTGGACAACAGACGGTGCTGATGAGTATGGTAAGACAAATGACACAATCCTCTCAAAGTATCTCGATGTAGATAAGTGGGAAGGTATTGTTGAAGCTACTCCCCTCACATCAGCAGTTGAAGCTAATCAGTATGATGCTGACGCAGTAAGCTACGCTACAATTGATGGTAAGTACTTCTACTACACAGGTAATGGTATCCTTGAGGATGCTGATGACACAGCAGTTGTTGACTGCAGCCTTGTAGATGCAAACTCACTCTTCGGTAAGAAGGTTGTTGCATACATTGGCGCACATTCAGATGCTGAAACAGGTCGTAGAATGATCTACGCTATCAGCGAGAAGCAGGGTGCTAACGAAGTTACAACAATCAACGCTAATCAGCTTGTTGAAAGTGGTGACACAGGTTACACAACAAACGGTCAGATCAGCTACGTTAAGGATGGCGCTGTAAGAATTACAGACGTTAAGCTTGCTAGTGACGTTGTTGTTTACAACAACTTTGAAAACACAGGCCTTACAGTTGCTGCTGACACAGCAGATATCGAAGCACTCCTTACAAACGGTGGTGTTATCGAGCTTATCAGCAACGATAACGACAGTGCTGTTGACTATGTAATGGTAACATCATATGATGATGAAGCTACAATCGAAAAAGTTACAGAAGAAGACGGCGTTCTTCTCTTTGACTCTTACACAAATTCACTTGATGAAATCGACACAGCTGACGAAGACGTTCTTGTAGTTGTTTACAAGGATGGCGCTCTTGCAGATGCTAAGGCACTTGCAGCTAATGATACAGTTTCTGTAGTTGAGCTTGTCGGTGGAGATATCCGCGTTCTTTACGCATCATCTAAGACAGTTGTAGGCGCAGTTGAGTCTTACAGCCTTGCTGAAAACACAGTTACAATCGGTGGCGCAGAATACAATATTTCTGCAAACAACGGTAGCACAGTTTCTCAGCTTAAGGATGAGGAAGGTACATTCTTCCTTAACGTTGATGGCGACATCGCTTACAACGAAACAGCTACAACAGCTGCTGGCAACTATGGTCTTGTTCTCGCAGTTAACTACGAGAAAGGTATCTCAGACGGTTACACAGCTCAGGTTGTTACATCTGATGGTACAGTAGCAGTTTATGACATTGCTAACACAGCTAAGCTTTACAACGCAGCTGGTACAACAGTTGCTGATAAGGACTTCGAAGTTGCAGCAGAGCTTGCTAAGTCAATCGCTGGAACAGCTATCGATGCTACAACAGCAGAACCTACAGTTCAGGGTCAGCTTGCTACAGTTAAGAAACTTGCAGCTGCTAACCGTGACGACGCAATCTTCAAAGTAAAGATTAAGGACGACAAGGTTACAAGACTTGACGTTATTGATACAGATGCTTCAAGCTCAACTAAGGAGTATGATTCCGAGTCTATGACATACGGCAACTTCGAACTTGACAAGGACATCCTTGTATTCAACATCAAGGCAGGCGTTTCAACAATCACAGAAGAAGAAATCACTATCGGTACAGTTGAGTCATTCTTCGAAGATGGTGAAAGCTACAGCTTCTATGGTTGCGACATGGACGATGTTACTCCTGGTGTAATTCTTGGTTATGGTCTTAAGGCTGCAATCAAGCAGGATGCTAACGCAGTTATCGTTGTAAGCACAAGAACTGTTGCATATGACAACGACGAAGCTACAGCTATTACCGGTATCCAGGGTGGCGAAGAAGTTAACTACGTTCTTTACAATGACACAACAGGCGACATCGGTGCTGGCCTTGCAAAGGGTGACGTTATCCTTGTAGCAGGTGCTGACGCTGAAGGCGTTGTTGATGAAATCGAAGTACTTCATGACGCTGCAACAACAAAGGCTACAGCAACTGTAACAGATACAACTAATGCAGATGCTATCGACGATGAAATTGCAAACGGTTATGGTACACTTGATAAGGCAGACACAACAACAACAATGTTCTTCATTGATGCAGCTGTTGATACAACAATCGGTACAGACACATACACATTTGCAGCAGCAAATGAAGGTATTGTTATGAGAAAGACAGCAAGCTACACACTTGTTGACTACTCAGAAAGCACAAAGAACCCAACAATCGCTAAGAAGAGCGCTGGAACATCACTCTTCAGCTTGTCTGACAAGTACGTTTCTGAAGTATTCGTACGTGTATGTGACGACAGAATTGTTGACGTTGTAGTTTACAGATACGCAGCTTAATCTCGGATTGACTATACTATAATAGTTAATAAAAAGGCATACCCTTCGGGGTATGCCTTTTTTGTAATCAAAGCCACATGGTAAACGTGTGGCTTTTGGTTGTTAAATAGGATAACATCTATAAAACTATCTCCGATAGAACTATCCCCGATAGGCGGGGAGGCTTTAAGTTATGAAACAAAGATACAATCATCTTTAAAAACCTTTGAATCAAAGATACGGACATATGTGCACTAAACTTTAGAAACTAGAAAGGAAGATGTGCTTTTGGAGGGAGAAAAAAACGCAGGGACATGCCCCCTCCCCCTATAATGCATTTCGAGGGACATTAATCATTTTGTATTTATGTTAAATCAAATACTGGTGCTATTTTTAAAAAAGGGTGCTTGGGATATCCCAAGCACCCTTTTTTAATAACCTATATTGCGTAGCCACCGGCAAAGCCTTGATATTCCTCAAGGAAATCTTCTGCAACCTTATTCATCTCTATACCTACGAGGTTTCCTTTAAAGCCTAAAACAATGTTTAGGTCGCCAAAGTACTTATCAATAATTTGCACCTTAATAAATAGCTTCTTTTCCTCTACCCAAGCGGCAGAAGCTGCGCAGCGATAGAAATGCCCCTTTGTTGCTACTGACCCAACCTCATCCGAGTAGCCTTCCTGTGGGAAGGGGGAGAAGACATTTTCACACATTCCAAAGGGAAGTGATTTATTACCCTGCGCATTTGTATATTCAAACACGCCACCATTATCATTAAATGTTATGCGCATCTTCGAAATGCCCATTGGGTTTTTATTTAGTATATATGTAACTCCATCGACTTCCTTGGCAAAACCAGACTCTTTTTTACCGATTGCAGAGGCAAGCTTAAGGTCTTTTGTGTACACTGAAAGCTTTTCTATTTCCTCTCTATTTTCCTCTACAGGGCCATCTTTAAGATTATCAACAATAATGTCAAAGAACCCGTCAATAACCACCTTTTTGGAATAAAGATGGTCCATATTATTTGCGTTATACACAAGGATTATATCCTTGTCGGGCACACAAATGGCATACTGATCACCCATGCCATTGAAATAAAAGGAATTTTGCCTTGTGCGCCAGAATTGATAGCCGTAGCCACAGGTTTTATGTGAATCGTAACCACATGGATTGTTATCAATTTGTTTGCTTGTAGCCTCTGTAATATATTCCTCACTTAATAGCTGTACTCCATTGTGTTTTCCTTTATTAAGTACAAAGCGAGCGACCTTTAGTAAATCCATCGGACGGCACATAATGGCAGAATCACCCCAAGAGTGGCCCCCAGGGCATTTCATACAATAGGTGTCCTTTGAAACACCGATTTTATCGAGAAACTTTTCACGAAGATAGTCCATAAAGTTCTTTCCGGTAAGCCTTTCAACCATTGCACAAAGCACGAAAGACCCGAAGGAATCGTAATTATAGATTGTGCCACCCGGACGCGAATCAGGGTTTTTGTTTTCAAAGTAAAGACGCACGCGGTCATCAGTCCTTGCTTCAAACCAGCCCGGGTCAAGCTTTGCAGTTGCCATCATAAGCATATCGCGGATTGTCTGATTGCGCTGATTTTCGTCCTCCTGAATTGCACTTTCTACGGGGAAGTGCTTACTTATAGGGTCATCAAGTGACAAAAGACCGTCATCAAGTGCAAATCCAACTGCAAGTGATACAAAGCTTTTACTTACAGAATACAATCTGTGCTTAAAATCCTTGTCAAATGGTGCCCAGTACTTTTCGAAAAGCATATCATCCCCACGCGCAATTAAAACGTTGTGAGTTGATAGACGATTGCTCTCCAAAAGCTTTAAATATTCAAGGATATATTTTGATGAAAGCCCACGACTTTCGGGAGATTTGGTATTCATAAAACCCCTCCTATTATTAATGATTTTATTATACCACCATAAAAAAACCTCGTCAATTTAAAAAAGGAAAATAAAGTATAAAAATGAGTTGAAATAAGGACTTTTGAGTGGTATACTATAAGAAAAAAAGGGGGCAATAATATGATAAAAAAACTTGGATTACAGCTTTTTACTGTAAGAGATTATCTTAAAGATGAGGAATATGTAGATTTGACCTTTGAAAAGCTTGCAAAGCTTGGCTATACAGAGGCGCAGACAGCAGGCACACCCATTAAAGAAGAAAAGTATATTGAGCTTGCACATAAGCACGGTATTGATTTTGTTGGCACACACTATAGCTGGGATGAGATTGTAAATAACCCGAAGCGTACAATTGAGGTTCACAAGATGTGGGGCACAACAAATGTTGGTATCGGTGGAATGCCCGGAGAAGCACGTGAAAGCTATGACGGACTTAAAAAGTTTATCGCACAGTTTAACAAGTCAGCGGAGCTTTATGCTAAAGAGGGATTTAAGCTTACATATCACAATCACCACTTTGAGTTTGTTAGAATTGATGGCTTCAAGACAATTATGGATTGCCTTTACGAGGGATTTGATAAAGATACAACAAGCTTTGTTCTTGATACCTGCTGGGTAGCAGCAGGTGGTGGGGATGTTCGTGAGTGGCTTGAAAAGCTTGAAAATAGAGTAGACATTCTTCACCTTAAGGACCTTAACATTGAACAGACTGGTGATTGGCAGTTTGCACCCAGGATGACAGAGATTGGCCATGGCTCAATTTACTGGGATGGTGTTTTGGATACTGCTGAAAAGACTGGTGTTAAGCACTATGTTGTTGAACAGGATAATTATTTTATAGATAACAACGCACTTAAGAGCTTGGAGTTTAGCGCAAATTACCTTAAAAAGTACATGAAATAAAAAATTGGGATTTGGTTCGGTCTGTCCGTTTACCGCTTTTTATCCTATCCATTAAAAAGAGGGTGTTTAAAACAATGTTTTAAACACCCTCTTTTGTTATATTCCATAAAATTGTTTTGCATTTTTGGTTGTAACCTCCGCCACTTCTTCTACAGAAATACCCTTTATCTCGGCAATTTTATCTGCAACGTGGTGTAAATAAAGGCTACTATTTCTCTCCCCCCTGTGGGGAACAGGCGCAAGGTACGGGCAATCCGTTTCAAGCATAATTCTGTCAAGTGGGGTGTAGCGCACCACCTCAACCGTTCTGACATTATTTTTAAATGTAAGCGTGCCACCAATTGACATGTAAAGTTCCATTTTAAGAATTATTTTAGCAGTTTCAACGCTTTCACTAAAGCAGTGCATAACTGCACCACTGCCCTTATACTCCGATCTTAAAACATCAAGACAGTCACCACAGGCATCACGAGAGTGGACAACAATCGGTAAATTTAAATCCTTTGCCATATCCATCTGAAAAGCAAACATTTCCTTTTGTTTTTCCTTATTTCCGCCATAGTGGTAATCAAGCCCGATTTCACCTATTGCAAGCACCTTTTCGTGATCTGCAAGGGCGCGTATAGCTTCTAAATCCTTTAAGCTTGCATTTTCGGCATGCTCCGGATGAAGACCCGCGGTTGCATATAAAAAACCGTATTTTTCTGCCATCAAAATAGACTCTTTTGTGCTTTTTATACTACAACCCGAATTGATGATATACCCAATCCCACTATTTTGCATTGTTTTAAAAAGCTCATCTCTATCCTCATCAAAGCAGTGGTCGTAGTAATGCGCGTGTGTGTCAATAAGCATTAGCAAACTTCACTCCCAAGCTCTATATCATCTGCAGGGGTAACAATACAAAGCTTGTCATCCTTTGCGGCGCAAAGTATCATACCGCGACTTTCTTCACCACAAAGAGTTACCGGCTTAAGGTTTGTAACAACAACAACGCGTTTACCTATTAAATCCTGCGGTTCATAATGAAGTGCAATTCCGCTTACAACCTGACGCTTTTCGTAGCCAAGGTCCACCTGAAGCTTGAGAAGCTTTTTAGCTTTCTTAATTTTCTCACACTCTATAATTTGTGCAACCCTAAGCTCTGACTTAAAGAAATCATCAATTGTTATTTCTTCCTTATGCTCCGGCTCCTCTATAACGGGGGCTTTTTTAGCCATCTCTTTTTCAAGTGCCTCAAGCTCTGATGCTGCATCAATTCTTGGGAACAGCACCTCACCCTTTTTAACGGTGAAGCTATCTTGAATAGCCCAAGTTTTAGCGGTGTTCCAGCCAAATTCTTTAGCACCAATCTGCTCTAATATCTTTGGTGTGATACGCGTCATAACGGGGGCAATAAGCTCCGCCGCAATTCTTATAGCTTCACAAAGATTAAACATAACTGTTTCAAGACGTGGCTTAAGCGCTTCATCTTTAGCAAGTACCCAAGGCATCGTTAAGTCAATATATTTGTTTGTACGGCTGATAAGCTTCCAGATTTCAGCAAGGGCAGTTGAAAACTGGTATGAATCCATAAGCTTTTCAACCTTTTCGGGCGTTTCTTTAGCTAGGCTTATAAGCTCATCATCAATAGAATCGCCCACGCCTTTATTTTTAACTGTACCGCCAAAATACTTTTCCACCATGCTTACAGTCCTACTTACAAGGTTTCCAAGGTCATTTGCAAGGTCAGAATTAATGCGATTAATGAGCGCCTCGTTATTAAACACACCATCTGCGCCAAAGGGCATCTCACGCATTAAGAAATAGCGGATTGCATCCACGCCATACTTGTTTATAAGGGTAACAGGGTCAACAACATTACCCTTGGATTTACTCATCTTACCACCGTTAAGAAGAAGCCATCCGTGGCCATAAACCTGCTTTGGAAGGGGAAGGTCAAGCGCCATAAGCATTGCAGGCCATATAATTGAATGGAAACGAACAATTTCCTTGCCAACAAGGTGAAGGTCTGCCGGCCAGTACTTCTTAAAATCTTCATCATTATCACTAAAGGCACCAAGTGCTGTGATGTAGTTTGTAAGTGCATCAAGCCAAACATACACAACGTGCTTGGGGTCAAAAGAAACGGGGATACCCCAGTTAAAGCTTGTTCTTGAAACGCACAAATCCTCAAGACCGGGGATGAGGAAGTTATTTAGCATCTCATTTTGTCTGATTGAAGGCTGAAGAAATTCAGGCTGATTCTTTATAAGGTCAATAAGTCTGTCTTGATATTTTGAAAGACGGAAAAAGTAGCTTTCCTCTTTTGTTTTTTCAACATCTCTTCCACAGTCGGGGCACTTACAATCCTTAAGCTGATGCTCTGTCCAGAAGGATTCACAAGGTGTGCAGTACCAACCCTCATACTCACTTTTATAAATATCGCCATTTTCGTAAAGCTTGTTAAAGATTTTTTGTACAGCGGCTGTGTGGATATCATCTGTTGTACGGATGAACTTATCGTTTGTTATGTCAAGCGATTTCCATAAATCCTTGATGCCTACAACGATGTTATCAACATACTGCTGGGGTGTAACACCCTTTTCCTCAGCAATACGCTGGATTTTCTGGCCATGCTCATCTGTACCTGTAAGAAACATTACGTCATAGCCTTGCGCGCGTTTGTAGCGTGCAATGGTATCTGCCGCAACGGTGCAGTAGCTGTGCCCTATATGAAGCTTATCACTTGGATAATATATTGGGGTGGTGATATAAAACTTTTCCTTTGCCATAGTAGTACCTCCAAATTAACTATACTTTTCTCTAATTTTATCTAGTGTTATTTTAAAATCCGCAGGAAGTGGTGCGCTAAATGAAGCATAATTCTTTGTTTGCGGATGAATAAATCCAATTTCACCTGCATGAAGAAGCTGTCCCGAAAGGCTGTATTCCTCTTTCTTTATGCCATAAGTCTTGTCACCTAAAATCGGGTGACCGATATATTTTGTGTGAACCCTTATCTGATGTGTGCGCCCCGTTTGGAGTTTGCACTTTATATAGGTATACTTACCAAAACGCTCCAGCACAGTGATGTGAGTTACCGCCTCACGACCGTTTTTTGTGGATACTGCCATTTTCTTTCGGTCATCGGTGCTTCTGGATATTGGTGCATTTACGGTAAGTGTATCTTCTTTTATGTTTCCATGAACAATGGCATAATATGTCCTTGAAAGGGACCTGTCGGATAGCTGGTCTGTAAGGCATAGGTGCGCATCGTTATTTTTTGCAACTACCAATAGGCCTGTCGTGTCTTTATCTATTCTGTGCACAATCCCCGGACGAAGAACGCCATTTATCGCAGAAAGCTGATTTTTGCAGTGATGCATTACTGCATTTACAAGTGTGCCACTTTCATTTCCAACAGCGGGGTGCACAACCATACCGCGTGGCTTATTAATAACAAGCACGCTCTCATCCTCATAGAAAATGTCAAGGGGAATATCCTCCCCCTCTACAGAAAGTAAGGTAGCCTCCGGAATTGTGATTTCAAGCACGTCACCTTCTTTAAGCTTATATGAAGGACGAACAGCTTTTCCATTAACCAAAACAAGCCCGTCTGTACAAAGCTTTGAAGCAAAACTACGAGAAATGTCGACAATATTTTCGGCTATATATGTGTCACAGCGTGCATTACTGCACGCTGTCAATTTCACTTTACTTTGATTCATTTGACTTACCCTCAAAAAGGACACATAATATATATATCCCTGTACCTATACAAACAAAGCAATCTGCAATATTAAAAATAGGGAAATTGATAAAATCTGCTGATATAAAATCACGCACATATCCTAAAAATGCCCTATCAATAAGATTGCCAATTGCACCGCCTGCTATAAAAGAAACAGCAAGCTTTTCAAAACGATTTGTTATTGGGTTTTTCTTAAAGTACCAAAACCCAAGTATAAAAACCAAAACAGTGATTATTATGAAAAACACCCGTGCACCTTCAAAAATGCCGAAGGCAGCACCTGTGTTTTTTATATAAACAAAGCTTAATACACCATCAATTATGCTTTTGCTTTCGTTTATAGCATAGGCACTGGTAATAAAGATTTTACTTATTTGGTCAAGAATTATTACTGCTAAAGAAATCAAGACATATATATACATAGAAAATTCCTTTTAAGAATATTTGTTAAGCGTGATGAATATCCTATCTTTTCGTGATGTGCCAGAAACCTCTAAAATTGCACGCCCAACACCCCTGACAGTTATTACGACGCCATCACAAAGGCGCATATCCGGCTTTGATGCGCATAGCCCGTCTACAAAAACACGACCTGCAGTTATCCAATCAATCGTGTGTGAACGCCCTGTGCCTATAAAAAGCGTAAGCACACTGTCAAGCCTAAGCGTAGCAACTGTGCCTGTTATTTGCGTGAACTTTCTTTCGGGAAGCGTAACCTCATCAATACTTACGATTGAGGTACTTACCCCCTCCCGACCTACAGAAATTAGGGAGGAGTCCACAAAGCGTGCAATGTCACTATCCATAAAGGCGAAGCAGTGGTTTTCATTAATAATAATGTCACCACATTTTTCCCTTTTTATACCAAGACCCATAAGGCTACCCAAATAATCACGGTGATTAAGTGTTATACCCTTTCGTGCGCTTATTTTAATAATAATTATGGGGAAATCCGCCGTCATATAGCTTGGCACAAAGGCAACCATCTTCCGTTCTGCCTCTTCATATCCACCGAAAAGAACAGGCTGCATCGGTAATATATGCTTTCGCACATTTAAGAGTGCAGCATTATTTTCCGAAAGAAAATCGCCATAAATTGGGCAATCATACTTTTCGGCCTGCGATGATAAATCGTAGATATGTGCAAAGGTAAGCTGCCGCTCACTATCAAGTGCTGATAAAAAACGCTTTTTTTCGTCTTTTATTGCCATGTTTTATTCCCAGGGGAAAATATCGGTATTCTTAAGCTCATCACGCACATCTGACATAATGTCAACGTTATAGGGCGCAATAAGGAAGATTCCGTTTGCAATTTTTTGAATATTGCTTCCAAGTGCATAAACACTTCCACTTAAAAAGTCAAGCACGCGACGTGCAATTTCCTTCTCAAGCCTTTCAAGGTTTATTACTACAGCCTTTTTATTGCGAAGATGGTCTGTAATTTCACGAACCTCATCAAACTGCTCAATCTGTACAACTACAACCTTCATTTGTGTTGTTGCGGCAATGTTTACAACCTTTGACTTTTTTGATGTAAATTTGGGCATTTCTTCTTGAGCAAAAGATACCTCCGAAATGTTATCGGCAAAATCAACTTCATCATCCTCTTCAGGCCCAAAAATTAATTCTGAAAATTTTTTCATTACTGACATTTTTACTTCCTCCGTTATCTTTTAAAAATTGAGCTTCCAACCCTTATATGGGTTGCACCCTCTTTAATGGCCGCTTCGAAATCATCTGACATACCCATTGAAAGCACCTCTAAACCAAGTGCCTTATTGTCATCAAAAAGTTTTTTTGCACCACCAAAAACCATATGAACTGTTTCTTCATCAGCATCTTTGGGGGCCATTGTCATAAATCCCTTGAAAGCGACATTATGCATCTTTTTCATACTATTAATTATAGTAGGAATTTCATCGGTTGTCAAACCATATTTACTTTCCTCTCCCGAAATGTTTAGCTCTAAGAGAATATTTTGCACAATACCCTTCTTTTGGGAGACTTCATTTATTTCTTCAAGCAGACGAAGGCTGTCCACAGAATGAATTAAAACCGCCTTGCCAACAACAGTTTTGACCTTGTTTGTTTGAAGGTGACCAATCAAATGCCACTGTACGCCCTCTATAAGAAGGTATTTTTCGCAAAGCTCCTGCGGTCTGTTTTCCCCAAATATGTTTTGGCCAAGTGCTTTTGCTTTGTTAATTGAATCTACATCTATGGTTTTTGAAACAGCAACAAGCGTAATCTCTTCGGGGTTTCTAAAAGCTTCCTTACAAGCATTTTCTATTCGGTTCTTTATATCGGCAAGGTTTTTTTCTATGTTTATCATTTTACCGCACCTCGCACCTTTTCGGGATTAACCAAAATATTGTCATAAACCTTAAGTGGCTTATACTTACACTCTATCGGGGGATTATATTTGTTTTGCACAATATAATAATCCTCTTGATTTGCAATTACGTTAACTGCACGAAAGCTTACAGCACCGTTTTCACTTATGATATAAACACCGGTTGTATTATTAACAACGCGAATTGCAGCCGACGGTACGAAAATTCCGCTATACTCTTCTCTTTTTATTTCAAACTCAACGGTGCGTTTTTCTGTTATGCCTTTCACATCAACCGTGCTCTTGATAATAAGGGCAACATCTTCAGTGCCACCATCATTTATTGCTAAAATATTTGCCGTTATAAACGGCTGTTCGTCAATTGAAATCTGTATCGTGCTTCCAACCTCAAGCCCTTCAGCCTCTTTTTTGGGGATGCAAGCGGCAACATACCAATAGTATGTATCGCATATTTTTGCAACACCTCCACTGTCGTTTTTACAAGCACTTAAAATCTCTGAAAATCCGTTTATATCGGTACATGTAAGCTTAGAAACCTCATCTTGATTGCCACCAAGGTATTCCATCCCGTCAAGTGTTGTGTAAAAAATACCTGCAGCGGGGGATAGCTCCTCTGTTCTAATGCCACCAAGCTGTTGCTCAATAGAATACTTCTCTTCTTCAAGAGAAACAAGAAGTTTATCACGTGCAGTGGAGTCATTATTTGCACTTTTTTTGATGATATTATTAAGTTGCGCGGTGTATTCGCCTGCACGCGTGTAGTTTTCCGAATCGGCGTATGTGCGGATATTTCCCGCTATCTCCTTTATTACGGAGTAAATTCTTAAATCATCTGAAGAATAAACATTCCCGAAGCCACCTGAATGATTAATCTCTTCAATTCTTGAGGTTACCTCTTCAAGTCTTTCAGCAAGCTTATTATTAAGATTGCCACTTATGATTGTTCCGACAGTGCTTCCCTTAGAAACACGGACACCATCTTTTACAAGTGGCTCAAACATACCGGAAATGCCTCTTTCAACAATAGTTTCATTGCGAAGGATAAAGCCATTTCCGATAACTGTTTTACTCATTTCTTTTATCTGCGCCGTTTCAGTGTCGTAAGGTGCACTGCAATAGCTGATTGTGCTTATAAGGGCGCAAACAATGGCTACAAGCAATAGAATCTTTATTTTTTTGTTCACAATGCACCACCTCTTAAAAAATTATTGGCTTTGTATATTATTGCTCTGACTGCTCGTTTTCAGCTGCAATAAAGTTAACAGGATTCGTGGGAATAATTGTTGACATAGCATGCTTATAAACAAGCTCCTGCTTGCCTTCACAATCCAATACAACAGTGTAGTTGTCAAAGCCTGTAACAAGCCCCCTGATTTGAAAACCGTTTAAAAGAAAAATCGTAATATACGTTTTGTCTTTCCGTACCTGGTTTAAAAATACGTCCTGCAAGTTAATTTGTGTTCTCATAAAAATTCCTCTTTTCGATTAATTCTGTGGCTTCGCCAACAGCATGGTCTGCTCTAAGCCAGTGTATATTTTTATTTGCCGAAAACCATGTAAGCTGCCGTTTGGCATATCGGCGTGTATTCCTTTTAAAAAGCATTACCATTTCATCATAGCTAACAAATCCGTCAAGGTACATCAAAACCTCACGATAGCCTATTGCCTGAAGTGCGGTGGAGCTTGTATTTTTAATTGGATAAACGTATTTTTTTGTTTCCTCCAAAAGGCCTTTTTCAAGCATAATGTCAACCCTTTGGTTTATCCTTTCATAAAGGCGGTCCCTTTCCATATCTATCGCAAGCCACAGGCAGTCGTAAAAGTCTTCTTTATTGCGACTTTCACTGTCAATTTGTGTGCGTGTTTTTCCCGTTGTTCTAACGGTTTCAATCGCACGGATAACCCTTTTTAAGTCATTTGGATGAAGCTTTTTTGCCGCCCCCGCATCTTCCCTTAAAAGAATTTCAAAGAGCGCATCGCTTCCGTTTTCTTCTGCATATCTATAAAGCTCATCCGAAAGCACATCATCACGCTTTGGTGCAGAAAAGCTTGTTTTCATAACTGTATTATCAATATAAAGCCCTGTGCCGCCAACCAAAACGGGAAGCTTGCCACGGCTGTATATATTCTCAATCACGCTATGCGCCATAGTACAAAAGCGCTCCACACTAAACTCTTCCTCAGGGTTTATAATATTTATCATGTGATGGGGTACATCCAGCATCTCTAAGGCGGTAGGCTTTGCGGTTGCTATATCAAGAGTTTTGTAAATTTGCATTGAATCGCAGGAAACTACCTCACCATTAAATCTTTTGGCAATTTCAATACCGAGAGATGTTTTCCCCGATGCAGTTGCACCAACAACCGATACTATCGAAATTTTTGTTTTATTAATCATACTATCCTTCCGAACATTTTTTCTATCTGATATTTTGTGAATTTAAGACTAAATGGCCTTCCGTGGGGGCAGGTGGATATTCCTTCAAGAGAAATCACTTTTTCATAAAGTACCCTAAGCTCTTTTTCTGTAAGCATATTATTTGCTTTAACCGCCGCCTTGCAGGCAACTGTGTAGATTGCCTTGTCACGCTTTTTAGTTATTTCTCCGCCGCCGTCACCCATAAGTATCGACAAAAGCTCTATAAAAAGCTCACCGCCATCCTCATATGGGCAATCTGCAGGAAGTGAACGAAGAAGGACGCTACTGCCACCAAAATCCTCAACTCCAAACCCCATATCAAGCAAAAAACCTTCATTTTGCGCCGCAAGTTCTCTTTCAGCGGGTGTAAGATTAACCGTTATCGGCATAAGAAGCATCTGCATTTGCGTCTTATCACCACGGCTTTTAATCTCTTCATACTTAATACGTTCATGCGCGGCATGTTGGTCAACCAATATAAAATCATCACCGGACTCAACCAAAATGTATGTAGAAAAAAGCTGTCCGACAATCCTAAAGCTTAGAGTAGCGCTTGGCTGTGGCGTTTCTATTTGCGCCGATGCCGGAGATTCTATTTGCGCCGATGCCGGAGATTCTATTTGCGCAGTTGTTGGAGATTCTATAGGTTTTTCATGGGCAATATCTTTAGGGAAAAACTGCTCCGAAATCTTTTGGGAAAGATTTGCCCCCTCAACCTCTTTTACAGGTAGCTTCCCCTCAAATGGGGAAAGCGCCTCTCTTACCTCATTAATGGTTTTAGGTGTGGGCTTTGAAACAAAAGCTGAAGTTTGTGGGGGATAAGGTTTAAACGTAGAAGCAGGCTTCTTATTAAGCTCAAAATTAATCTGCTGTGGGGCAATAACCTCAAACGGCATTTTATAGCTTGCTTTTGTAGTGCTTTCAAAAGTCTCTCTCGGCGAAGCTGCCTGACTAAGCGCATTCTTAACACCCCAATAAACTGCTTCGTAAACAGCCTGATCATTTTCAAACTTAACCTCAGTTTTCCCGGGGGAAACATTTACATCGACGCTTCTGGTATCAAGCTCCACATTAAGCACTGCAGCGGGGAAGCGCCCTATCATAAGCTCATTCTTATAAGCCTCACTAAGCGCATTATATAGCGTTTTATTAACAACAAAACGATTGTTAACAAAGAAAACCTGCATAAGTCTGTTGGGGCGAGCAAGGTTGTTTTTGCCCGTAACACCTGATACACGAACACCGTCTTTTACATAACTTACATCAAGAATATTAGAAGAAATATCCTTGCCGAAAACAGCGTGGACAGCGTTTTTAAGCGTATTATCACCTGGGGAGAAAAGCGCTTCCTTCCCATCGCGGATAAATCTTATCGACACATCAGGATGGCTAAGTGCCTGCTTTTGGCACACATCCATAATATAAGAGCCTTCCGTTTTGTCGGATTTTAAGAATTTCATTCTTGCGGGGGTGTTGTAAAAAAGGTTTTTAACAACAAAGGTTGTCCCATCAGGGCATCCTACGCTTTCGGCGGCGATTTCAGTCCCACCTTCTATAACAACATGGGTGCCTTCGCCTTGTGGCTGTTTTGTAAAAAGCTCCGTCCTGCTGACGGCCGCGATGCTACATAGGGCTTCACCACGGAAACCAAGGGTTTGAATCTTTTCAAGGTCCTTATCCGTTTGGATTTTGCTTGTAGCGTGCCTTAAAAATGCAGTCTTTGCATCGTCAGGCGCCATGCCACATCCGTTATCAGTAACCCTTATGTAGGTAACGCCACCATTTTTAATTTCTACGGTAACTGATGTTGCGCCTGCATCAATGGAATTTTCCACAAGCTCCTTAATTACGCTTGAAGGTCTTTCCACAACTTCACCTGCGGCAATTTTTTCACTAGTATGCTTGTCCAAGACATTGATTATTCCCATGGGATCCCCCCTTTTTGGTGTATTTATAATAACTGCTGTAATTGATACAGCTTATTAAGCGCCTCAATAGGCGTAAGTGTTGTTATATCTATTTCTTTAAGTGCATCAATTAGCTTATTATTTTCAAACGCTGTAAAATCCATCTGCATCGGCACATCCTCTGCCACATTTTCAGTGATTGATGCCCCAATCTTTTTTGGGGATTCATCACCCTCAACAGCTTTTAATACCTGCTTTGCCCTTTTAACAACGCCCTCGGGCACCCCCGCAAGCTTTGCAACCTCAATCCCAAAGCTGTCGTCGGTGCTTCCACGCACAATTTTGCGAAGGAAGGTAATATCGTCGCCACGCTTTTTGCAGGCAGTATTGTAGTTTATAACACCCTTGATTGTATTTTCAAGAACCGTAAGCTCATGGTAATGTGTTGCAAAAAGGGTTTTTGCACCTATTTTAAGGGAAATATGCTCAATAACCGCCCACGCAATGGAAAGCCCGTCATAGGTGCTTGTGCCACGACCGATTTCGTCAAGTATGCAAAGGCTTTTTTTAGTTGCATTCTTAAGAATATGGCTAACCTCATTCATCTCAAGCATAAATGTGCTTTGTCCTGATGCCAAATCATCTGATGCGCCAATTCTTGTGAAGATTTTATCTATAATTCCACACTCACAGCTTTTTGCCGGAACAAAGGAGCCAATCTGTGCCATAAGTGCAATTAGTGCAGTTTGGCGCATATACGTTGACTTACCTGCCATATTGGGCCCTGTAATGACAGCAGTACAATTATTTTCACAGTCAAGTGTTGTGTCATTTGGCACGAACAAACTGTCGGAAAGCATTTTTTCAACAACGGGGTGTCGACCATCTTTTATTATAAGCCTGTCCGAAAGATTAACCACGGGCTTTGAGTAGCTGTTTTTAACTGCCGCAGTTGCAAGTGAGTACAAAACGTCTGTTACGGAAATTGCATGTGCAGTTTGGCTTATTCTTTCCATTTCGTCACAAATTCTGTTGCGTACGCTTATAAACTCCTCATACTCAAGAGAAATAAGCTTTTCCGATGCCCCTAAAACGGTGCTTTCAATCTCCTTCAGCTCGGCAGTGATATATCTTTCGCCATTAGTAATAGTCTGTTTTCGTATATAATCCTCGGGCACCTTTGAAAGGTTGGATGCTGAAATTTCAATATAGTATCCGAAAACCTTGTTATATTTTACCCTAAGGTTTTTAATTCCCGTTTTATCACGCTCTCTCACTTCAAGGCTTGCGATATAGCTTCTTCCGTCCGTAGCGGCATGGCGAAGCGCATCAATGTCTTCACTATATCCCTCTTTAATAAGCCCGCCATCACGAAGTGAGATTGGTGGCTCATCAACTATTGCCCTATCTAAAAGGTCATATATATCCTCAAGTGTATCAAGCTTTGCCGCCTGAATGCTTAAGATTGTACTTTGTGCTTCTTTAAGAAGCTTTGAAAGGGTGGGAAGCTTTAAAAGTGATGTGCGAAGTGCCGAAAGGTCACGCGCGTTTGCAGTGCCCATCGAAACCCTGCTCATCAGCCTTTCCATGTCATAAACGCCCGTAAGAGAGTCGCCCAAATCCTCACGCCAGGAAAGGTTATTTACAATCTCTTCAACGCCACAAAGGCGGTTATTTATAGAGGCTGCATTTACAAGCGGACGAAGAATCCACTGTTTAAGCATCCTCGCGCCCATTGCAGTTTTCGTATGGTCAAGCACCCAAAAAAGGCTGCCACGCTTTGCTTTGTCACGCATTGTTTCAACAAGCTCAAGATTTCTTTGGCTGGCTGAATCAATATCCACGAACTCACAGGATGTATAAAGCGTAATCTCATTTAAGTGCGCCATATGTGATTTCTGCGTTTCAACAAGATAATCAATAAGTGCCGCTGTAGAAATTTTAAGAAGCCTGTCTGTAATAGCGTCACTATTTTTAAGCTGCGCGTTGAGGCTTTCTTTAGCATTTTTCTCGGCAAGCGCTGCGTCGTACGTAAACACAAGCGCCTGTGAGCGTGCCTTTATATATTCATCAATCTTTTTATTTCCTATTGCCGCACCGCCAAGCGCGATTTCAACGGGGGAAAAACGTGAAAGCTCTGATAAAAGCTTCTCACACGTAGGGTCGTCAAAAAGTGTTGTGCCTAATATTTCACCGGTTGAAACATCTGCAAACGTTACGCCGGAGTCATTCCCTTCACGAAAGATTGACGCCATGTAGTTTGTCGTTCTGGAATTTAAAAGCCCGTCATCAAGTATTGTGCCGGGTGTTATTACGCGAATAACCTCACGCTTTACAATTCCTTTAGCGGTTTTCGGGTCTTCAACCTGCTCACAAATTGCAACCTTGTGCCCCTTTGAAACAAGCTTAGAAATGTAAGAGTCCACTGCATGAAAGGGGACGCCACACATGGGTGCACGCTCCTCTTGTCCGCAGTCACGACCGGTGAGTGTTATCTCCAGTTCTTTAGACGCAAGAAGTGCATCTTCAAAAAACATTTCGTAGAAATCACCTAAACGATACATTAGTATTGTATCGGCATATTCTTTTTTTACAGCAACATATTGCCGCATCATAGGAGTAAGCTCTGTCAACTTTTACTCCTCCTTGTCTGTAAAGATTAAAATTAAGCCCAAAAAGTCGTTTTCTTAATTTAGTGGCAACTGTTACAGCCTGAGCAATCTCCACTGCATCCACCACTTAATTTACCTGTAATATGGTATGAGATGATATTATTCATCTGGTCAATTATAGCCTGAAATGTTCTTTGCGCATTGATATATGCAGTTATATGGTCGTTTGTTGTAAGCGCACCATACGCCTCCTCAAGCTCATCACGAATTGCTGTCATGCGCTCCTCACTTACAGAGCCGTCTTGGATTTCTTTTGCAAGTGTTGTGCGAAGTTCACTATATTTCTTAAGAAGCTCAAGTGCCGCTTCGTCATTTTCCTGCTCAATCTCTGCCTTTTTAAGCTCCTTATACTCTTCACTTTCTATTATAGCTTGTCCAAGCTCACGTGCCTTTTCAAATATACTTGCCATTATTATCGCTCCTCTAAATTATCTATAAGTTCACCAAAAAGCACCCATGTTTGTGCCCTTATGATTTTAACTTTAACAAATTTCCCCGTAAGGGAAGAATCGCCTTTAAAATTTACTACTTTGTTTGCATAGTTTCGTGATGAAAGAACCGTCTTGTCGGATTTACTTACACCCTCAACCAAAACAATTTCAGTTTTTCCAACATGTTTTTCGCTTTCCTTAAGGCTTATGTCATTTTGCACCGAAAGAAGCCGTTTGAAGCGAATGTCAACCTCTTCTTGTGTAAACACAGGCTCCATCTCTGCCGCCTTAGTACCTTTGCGTTTTGAATAAATGAAAGAGAAAATACTCTCAAAACGTGCAAGACGAAGAAGATCAAGCGTGTCATCAAAATCCTCTTCGGTTTCAGTGGGGAAGCCCACTATAATATCAGTTGTAAAGCTGATATCGGGCATAAGTGTGCGCGCAGTATTTAAAATATCAAGATACCTCTCTTTGGTGTAGTGCCTGTTCATATACCTAAGCACCTTATCGCTTCCCGATTGAAGCGGAAGATGCAGCTGATTGGGGACCTTATCAAGCCTTGCCATCGTTTCAAGAAGGTTTTTTGAAATATCCTTCGGATGGCTTGACATAAAGCGCACCATTTCAATCCCGTCAATTTCACAGACCTTTTCTAAAAGGGTGGCAAACGCCTCCTTTTCGCCACGGTCTTTTCCGTAGGAGTTTACATTTTGTCCAAGAAGCATAATTTCCTTAACGCCTTCTTCGGCAAAGGAGCGCACTTCACACAAAATATCCTCTACACTTCTGCTACGCTCACGCCCACGAACATATGGAACCACGCAGTATGAACAAAAATTATTGCATCCGTACATTATGGATACAAATGCCCGTGCACCACCCTCATGAAGTGTGGGAATGCCTTCTGCGATGGCATCACGGCCGGAAAGGTCAAACACCTTTTCGCGATACTCAAGCGTGTGTGATAAAAGTGTGGGAAACCGCCACAGTGCATTTGTGCCAAAAACCATATCAACATGACGATATTTTGCACGGATTTTATCCGCAATATGCTCTTGCTGTACCATACAGCCGCAAACACCTATTATCATATCCGGGCGAGTTTTTTTAAGCTTTTTAAGTGCACCTAAATTTCCATAAACCCTGTCCTCAGCGTTTTCACGCACTGCGCAGGTGTTAAAAATGATTATATCGGCAATTTCACGATCCTTAGTAAGGGTGTAGCCCATCTCAAGAAGCATTCCCTGAAGCTTTTGAGAATCGTTTATATTTTGCTGGCAACCGAAGGTTTCTACAAGCGCATATTTTTCTTTGCCGCCAAAAGCTTTTTTTATTTTAGTCATTGTATCTTTTTGCAGGCGAATTTGATCCGCACTGACAGATATGTTTTTTCTTGACAAGACCTTTTCTCCCAACATACTTTTATAGAGCTTATTATATATTAAAATTTTAAAAAAGTCAAAGAAAAAATCATAGTTTTTTCTTTGACTTTTTGTGCATCAGCCACAATATGAAACGTCTGATTTTATTATTGCGTAATAGGTACTGTCGTTAGTGTTTATTCTTTCCTCTAAAAGCTTTGTAATATCGTCGGTCTTTGCATAAAGCTCCGGCGGAAAAAGAAGGTCAAAAATTATATTTGTATGCGTTGTTCCGGTTACAATTCTTATATCGTGTGCACTGAGGCGCTCATCAATTTTAAATACTTCATATTTGACCATTTTTACAATATCCTTTAATACGGGATTGTATATATCAATCGGATCCATATGAATAACTGCTTCACACCCAAGCTCCGTTGCTATTTTTCGTTCAACCAAATCCACCTCATCATGAAGAGCGTATATATTTTTCGAACCGTCGACCTCCATATGAAGTGAGACAAATTTTTTTGATGCGCCATAAACATGAATAACAAGGTCGTGTATACCAACTGTTTCCCTGCTTTCGTTTACAATCTCTTCAACCCTTTTAACAAACTCAGGGTCAGGGACGCCACCTATAAGCGGACTTGCAGTATCAATTACTGACTTAAGCCCCGTCCATATAATAAGAAGTGACACCCCTGCACCGATGAAGCCATCAACATGAATGCCTGTGTAATGCGAAAAAATTGCCGATACCAAAACTGCCAGGGTGGCAATCGAGTCACTTCGGCTATCAGTTGCCGCCGCAATAAGTGTCTGTGAATTAATTTGTTTGCCGTACTTTTTATTATAGTGCGCCATATAAAGCTTTGTAAGTATAGAAAGTATCAAAACAATAAGTACATACTTATTAAAATAAATATCCTTGGGGGTAATTATTTTTGCAATTGAGGATTTTAGCAAATCAAAGCCCACAACAATAATTGTGACTGAAACTATAATGCCGGCAATGTCCTCAATTCTCCCGTGTCCAAAGGGGTGCTCCTTATCTGCTCTTCCCGATGCCAGTATAAATCCGAAAAGAGTTACTAAAGAAGAAGTCGCGTCCGAAAGGTTGTTAAACGCATCTGCTGTGATAGATATTGCGCCGCTTATGCTTCCCACAATAAGCTTTGCGGTAAACAGACAAAGGTTAAAGAAAATGCCCAAAATTCCACAAATGATTCCATATATATTACGATTTGATGAGGAATTATCCTTTAAAGAAATGAACCTTTTGATTAAAAAGAACATATTTATCTCCCCTACAATCTGTATTTACGACAGTGTATAATTGGCACATGTTATATTCTTATATTATAAACCTTAATAAATGAAAGTGCAAGAGATATATTTGTTGACAGTGGAGGATATATCTATTATAATGTAAAAAAACATCCTATTTTAGAGGAGTTTGGATATGTCATCTATAACATCTGTTTTAACCCCGGGTTTTTTTAAGGTTGGAAAGTATGAATACCAGTCTGATCATATTAATGATTTTTCAAACTGTCCGAGACCTCATTTTTGTATGGGACTTATAATAAGAGGAAGCGGAACATTCTTTTTTGACAATAAGTCTGTTACTGTAAATAAAGGGGACATAATTTTTGTCCCGGTAACGTCACGCTATAAATCTGTGTGGACGGGGGAGCCGGATTCCCTATATATTAGCATGCATTTTTCAGCTAAGCCGGGGGGCATTTTCTCACCAAAAAAAATATTGGAGATACAAAAAATTTCCCTTCCTAATTTTGAAGACTTAAAAGAAAAGTTTGAATATACGCTTGAAAACTATATGGGAAGCTCGGTGCAAAAGATGAGGGTGCTTGGCATCTTTTATGATGTGATAGGGAAGGTCTACGAAAAGCTTCAATACACTAAAGCGGAGAAAATGGATAAACGAATTGAAAAAGCTATAGAGTTTATCGAATTAAACTACGCAAATGATTTCACTGTTTCTGATTTAGCAGATGAATGTAGCATGAGTGAGTCGCGCCTTTTTTCGGGGTTTAAGCATGAAACAGGTTTAACACCTATTGAGTACAAGCACAAGGTACAAATAAACCACGGAATACTTCTTTTAATAGATAACGAAAAACGTTCAATAGAAGATATAAGTGATATGCTTGGGTTTGAGTCGGACACTTACTTTAGACGTGTATTTAAAAAGGTAACGGGAATGACGCCAAGGGAATACAAAAAACTAAATATAGAGTAAGGAGTCTAAAAATATCCCATAAAATATTGTAAATATTTGTAGCTTGGTTTGTTTGCCAAAGTAATAGATGAAGGAGAATTTTTGTGTGAGAATTCTCCTTTGTTTTACCTAATTCTTTTTGAGAGATAAATATGAATAAAATGTAAAACCATGAAAATAATACTTGACAAAAGAATAAAATGGTGTTAAATTATTGTTAGCACTCGGAACGATTGAGTGCTAACAACATATAATGGAGGTGAGTTTATGGGACTTTCGGAAAGAAAAAGGCTTATATTACAAGCCATTATTGAGGACTACATCCAAACGGCGGAGCCTGTAGGCTCACGTAATATCGCAAAAAATCACGACCTTGGCTTAAGTGCTGCAACAATAAGAAATGAAATGGCAGACCTTGAGGATATGGGTTATCTTGATAAGCCACACGCTTCGGCAGGTCGCATTCCTTCAGAGATGGGATATCGCTTCTACGTGGATTCACTTATGAGTCGTTACAGCCTCACGCTTGATGAGATAAACAGCCTTCAGCATAGTATGGATGGTAAGTATAGTCAGCTTGAAAGTGTTATTTCAACGATTTCCGATATAATAACAAAAACAACAAACTACCCTGCAATTATAGAAATGCCTTCGGCGCAGAAAATAAGGCTTAAAAATGTTAGGCTTATACTTATTGAACGCGGTGCAGTGCTTATTGTTGTTGTGACGGATACGGGCGTTGTCAGAAATCAACATCTTAAGGTTTCGGATGAAGTTGATTATGATGTGATTGATTCTATAGCAAACTTTTTATCCACACAGCTTGCAGGCCTTTGTGCAGAGGATTTTACAGCGGCACGACTTATGCTTATATATGAAGCGATGGTGCCATATGGTACAATTTTAAAATCAGTGATGGAGTTTGTGCTTGAATGCCTTGAAGACTCGGCAAGAAAAGTATATATTGGTGGCGCATCAAATATACTTAACAACCCCGAATTTGAAAATATTGACCGTGCGAAAAAATTTCTTAAATTTATTGATAGTAAGGAAAACGTTACAAAAATGCTTGGTGGTTTGATAGATGACGGTAATGGCGAAATCAGCATTAAAATCGGCAGTGAAAATGGTGTTGAGGAGATGAGTGATACCAGCCTTGTTGTGGCAAATTATCGTGTTGGCGATAAACTTACGGGGAAAATCGGTATTATCGGACCAAAGAGAATGGATTATGCAAGGGTTGTCTCGTCTCTTGAGCTTATAAACGACAAGCTGACGGAAATACTTGGAAAAATGCTTTATGGAGACAAGTAAACAAATGAAAGGGTGATACAAATGGCGAAGAAGACTGAAGAAAAAAAGAACGAGCAAAATACGCAGGATAATGCAGAAAATGCTGTAGAAGATACTGTAGAAGATACTGTAGAAGATACAGAAAAAACACAATCAGAGGCAGAGAAAGAGCTTTTAGATATGAAGGAAAAATATATGCGTACACTTGCAGAGTATGATAATTTTCGCAAGCGTGCAATAAAAGAAAGAGAAGGCATATATCCCGAGGCAAAGGCAGT
>CAZYYT010000015.1:0-24354 GCA_964651775.1 uncultured Oscillospiraceae bacterium
TGAGGTTAAGCGTTTTGAAAATCCGCACACCTACTATGTGGATTTATCTCAAAAGCTTTGGGATGTAAGAAATACTCTATTAGAAAAATATTCAAATTAAAAGGTTGCGGCTTGCCGCAACCTAAATTTTACGGAGAAAAACTGTATGATACCTTACTTTGAAGCAGCCATTTTTGATATGGACGGCACGATAATAGACTCCCTCGGTATATGGGAAAAAATTGATTATGATTTTCTTGAGCATAAGCGTGGGATAAAAGTGCCCTCGGATTATGTTTTCCAAATTGCACCGATGAGCTTTACGGAAACTGCCATCTATACTAAAAACCGCTTTAACCTGCCCGATTCCCCGGAGGAATTGATGCAGGAATGGACAGAGATGGCAATTTATGAATATTCAAATAATATCGGACTTAAAAAGGGTGCAAAAGAATACATAGAAGCACTTAAATCAGAGGGAAAAAAGGTAGTCCTTTGCACAAGCTCACCCAACTTTTTGTATGAGCCGGTTTTGAAAAACAATGGTGTGTTTCACCTTTTTGATGCATTTTCTAATACTTGTGAAGCAGGTGTTGGAAAAACCAAGCCCGATGTTTTTCTTCTTGCGGCAAAAAAAGTGAGGAAAGAGATAGAAAACTGCCTTGTTTTTGAAGATGTTATTGATGCCGCAATCTGCGCCAAATCAATTGGGATGAAGGTCTGTGGCGTGTATGACGAAAGAAGCCAAGGTCATAAAGAAGAGATGATAAATCTTTGCGATATGTATATTGATAGCTTTACACAGCTTTTGTAAGGAGTTTATTATGGATATAAAAGATATTACTAAAAAGGTTGACCACACGCTTCTTAGGGTGGACGCAACCGAAAAAGAGGTTTTAAAGCTTTGTGATGAGGCTATTAAATTTTCTGCCGCATCTGTTTGCATTGCGCCAAGTTTTGTAAAAAGTGCGCACAATTATGTAAATGGCAAAATTAAAATATGTACTGTGATAGGATTTCCGAATGGCTATCAAACGACGGAGAGTAAGTGTTTTGAAGCAAAGAACGCTATATCTAACGGTGCAGAGGAAATTGATATAGTAATAAACTTGGGGTTACTTAAAGACAAAAAATACAACCTTGTTTTAGAGGAAATAAAAGCCCTTCGCAAGGCTTGTGAAAGAAAAATCTTAAAGGTTATTGTTGAAACCTGCCTTCTAACGAAAGATGAAAAGATAAAAATGTGCGAAATTGTAACAGAGTCTAAGGCGGACTTTATCAAAACCTCGACAGGCTTTTCAACGGGTGGTGCGACAATAGAAGATATTACACTTTTTAAGAAGCACGTTGGCGAAGGCGTTAAAATCAAAGCATCGGGCTCAGTTTCATCTGTAAAAGATGCAGAGGCGCTGATTCTTGCAGGCGCTGACAGAATTGGCGCAAGCAAGGTTATAAAGTCGCTTATGTAAATTTTATTTAGAAAAGTATTGATTTTTTGAGTATTTTATATTATAATGGTCTTCGTGGATTTAAGCATACAAATAAAAGCCGATGTGATGGAATTGGCAGACGTAACGGACTCAAAATCCGTCGGTGGCAACACCGTGTGGGTTCGACTCCCACCATCGGCACCAAAAAAGGCTCACTGCCATTAGGCGGTGGGCTTTTTTGCATGTTCAAAGGGAGTCGAACCCTGAGAGGGCAACAAGCGTTAAGAAAATGATTGCTAATCATTTTTAGTGAAGTTGATGCGCAGACGGGTACCGAATTGCAGGTGCAATTGGGTCGTCAAGCAGGCAAGACGCGTAGCGGCTGTTCCCACCATCGGCACCAAAAAAGGCTCACTGCCATAAGGTAGTGGTTTTTCAAAAGTTAATAAGAAAAATTATATTTTTAATAATGAAGTCTCTGCAACATTAAGCAACATAGAAAGATATATTCTAATAAATCCGAAAAAACCATCGAGTGCCCCTGACTTTTCCTTCATTTTTGTGTGCTATATATTAGTTAAGGCAGAAAAGCCATTCTGTAGCCCCTCTGCCCATTAAGTCACGACATTATATCATAGAAAATTTAAAGTAAAAATTTCCACACTTTTGAAAATTTTAAGCCTGATATTCCAAGTACGACAGGAATAGCACTGTTTATGCTTAACGTATCATCGCTATTTGTAATTCCACTACCTTTTACACAAATCATACCCAGTGTGCATATAATAGTTGTTAACCGCATAATATTAATTTTATAACCGCGGTACGCAGCATACACAATATTTATTTATGAAGCTTATTGTGATTCCCGTATTCTCAGGAGGAACGACAGGCCCAACTAAATTATTTAGTCCAACCGGTGGATTTTACTTTAGATTTTTACTGGCGGTTATAGTTATTAGTTTCATAAATAAGTGGTATGAACTCTGCCGATGGACGTATTATAATTTTTGATTAAGGTGCGTTTCTTATCAAAATTTATTAAAAATATAAGACCTTTAGTATACGGCATTTACTTTAAATTTCTATAAAGTAGAATATAATAAATATTATTTTACTATAAATTACAAAAAAGGTGTTGACAAATACAAGAGATAATGATATAGTTAGCAAAATAATTATAAATCAATGGCTGTGACGAAGACGGTCGAGGTTTGAAACATTAAAGAGAGCTGATGGTTGGTGCGAATCAGTATGAATCTTCCTCAATGACCTATCACTTCCGAGCTGGAATCCTGAACACGAATGTCATTAGGGATTCTCGTGATTGCTGCGTAAAGGCATAAGAGTTTCTTGACTCCGAAAAAATACAGATAAGATTTTATTTGTAGAGGCTGTGACGAAGACGGTCGAGGCTGATTACATTAGAGAGAGCCGGTGGTTGGTGTGAACCGGTATTAATCCCCCTCAATGACCTCTCACTTCTGAGCCAAAATCCTGAACACAATGTAAAGTAGGGGTTTTCGTGATTGCTGCGTTAATGCATAGGGGTTATTAGACTCTAAGAGGTGGCAGAATTTTTATCTGCAATTTGAGTGGTACCGCGAGTGTAGTAGTATACACCCGTCTCAAAGCATATTTGCTTTGAGACGGGTTTTTTTATTATTCTTCACTGAATAAATTTATAAATAAAAGTGTAAAGGTGGTATTTTTAATGATTACATTAGATATGGTTTTTAACGCGCAGGTAGTACTAAAGGACATTATAAGAGAAACAAAGCTTGTATGTTCATATGGAATTGCTCCAAACTGCAATTTGTATTTAAAACCCGAAAACCTACAAATCACAGGCTCATTTAAAGTCAGAGGCGCTGCATACAAAATAGCAATGCTATCTGATGAAGAAAAGGCAAAGGGGGTGATTGCCTGCTCTGCGGGAAATCACGCACAAGGCGTTGCACTCGCAGCAACAAAAAGTGGGGTTAAATCACTTATTTGTCTGCCTGATAGCGCACCTATTTCAAAGGTCGAAGCCACCAAGGGATTTGGAGCAGATGTTTGTTTGGTGGAGGGTTGCTATGATGACGCATACCAAAGGGCACTGGAAATTAAAGAACGTGAAGGCTATACCTTTGTTCACCCTTTCGATGATGTAAATGTGATTGCGGGTCAAGGGACCATAGCCCTTGAAGTGCTTAATGACCTTGACAATATTGATGCAATCATAGTGCCTGTCGGAGGTGGTGGCCTTATTTCCGGAATCGCATACACAGCCAAACAAATTCGTCCGTCTATCAAGGTTTATGGTGTTCAGTCTGCAGGTGCGCCAAGTATGTATAACTCTATCAAAAAGGGTAAAATTCAAGCGCTTAAAGCTGTTCAGACCATTGCAGATGGTATCGCTGTAAAACAGCCGGGCGAAAACACTTTTAAAATCATCAATGAATATGTGGACGATATTGCGCTTGTATCGGATGATGAAATATCTTCTGCAATTCTTGCTTTGATTGAAAATCAGAAAATGATCGCAGAGGGCGCTGGTGCGGCGGCAGTTGCGGCTGCAATGTTCGGCAAATTCCCCATTGACGGGAAGTGTGTTGTTTGCATTGTGTCAGGCGGGAATATTGATGTAACAAGCCTCTCGAGAGTAATCAACCGAGGCCTTATGACATCGGGAAGGTCTTCAGGGCTTTTGATAGAACTAATAGATAAGCCGGGACAGCTTAAGGATGTGTCAAGGATTATTGCTGACTGCGGCGGAAACGTTACGGGAGTTCATCATGAACGTGGCAATACCGAAAGCGTAAATGGCTGTTATTTAAGAATTGAAATGGAAACAAAAGATTATGAACACGTTAAGTTTATCACGAAAACGCTACGTGATCAAGGTTTTAAAATAGTGTAAATTGAGAGGAGATCAAAGATTATGATTATCAAAGTAGAAACAAAAAATGCTCCGGCGGCAATAGGGCCCTATTCCCAGGCGGTGGTTATGGGTAATCTTGTATTTACCTCCGGACAAATTCCACTAAACCCCGAAACAGGGGAGTTGGTAGGAGAAACAATAGCTGAGCAAACACATCAGGTTTGCAAAAATCTAAGAGCCATTTTATCCGAAGCGGGATCATCTCTAGTCAAAGTATTGAAGACTGTATGTTATCTAAACAGTATGGCAGACTTTGCAGAATTCAACAAGGTGTATTCGGAGTACTTTACAAAAAACCCCGCACGTTCCTGCGTGGCTGCTAAGGCACTGCCAAAGGGTGCACTTGTGGAAATTGATGCTATTGCGGAAAAGGAGATGATAGATAATGGATTCCACTAAATACAGTGTTGGTTACTATCTTGCACCGGGCGAAAACAAACAATGGGTAGACAGGGATTACATTAAAAAAGCACCTATATGGTGCAGTGTGGATATGCGTGATGGGAACCAGAGCCTTATTATCCCAATGAGTCTCGAACAAAAAATTGAATATTATAAAGTGCTTTTAGAAGTTGGGTTTAAGGAAATTGAGGTTGGGTTCCCCGCTGCAAGCGAAACGGAATATCAGTTATTGAGGACTCTTATAGATAACCAGATGATACCTAATGATGTAACGATTCAGGTGCTTACTCAGTGCAGAGAACATATTATCAGAAAAACCTTTGATGCTTGTGAGGGTGCACCCTCCGCGATTATTCACTTTTACAATTCTGTAAGCGTAGCACAGCGTGAGCAGGTGTTTAAAAAGTCCAAGGATGAGATAAAGAAAATTGCGGTGGACGGCGCAAAGCTTGTTAAAAAGCTTGCGGGCGAGTATGAGGGCAATTTCAGATTTGAATATTCACCGGAGAGCTTTACAGGGACAGAACCTGAATATGCTCTGGAGGTGTGCAATGCAGTTTTGGATGTGCTCCGGCCGTCTGAAAACAATAATGTCATTATTAATTTGCCCGTTACGGTTGAAATGAGCCTTCCACATGTTTACGCAAGTCAGGTTGAATACATGGACAAAAACTTAAAGTACCGTGAACATGTCACCATATCACTTCATCCTCACAATGACAGAGGGACCGGGGTTGCCGATACAGAGCTTGCACTCTTAGCGGGTGCTGACCGAGTCGAAGGAACGCTTTTTGGGAATGGCGAGAGAACGGGGAATGTTGATATTGTAACACTCGCATTGAATATGTATTCTCACGGAACTGACCCCGGACTTGATTTTTCAAATATGCCTTACCTTGTTGAAAAATATGAGGAATGTACGGGAATGCGCGTATATGAGCGGAGTCCCTACGCGGGAGCATTGGTGTTTGCTGCATTTTCGGGCAGTCATCAGGATGCTATTGCAAAGGGTATGAAGTATAGGCATAAGCATAATTCGCACAAATGGACTGTTCCTTACATTCCGATTGATCCGAAGGATATAGGTCGCACCTATGATGCAGATGTGATTCGTGTGAATTCGCAGTCGGGCAAGGGCGGAATCGGGTATCTTATGGAACAGACCTATGGATATGTTTTGCCCCCAAAAATGGTTGAACATTTAAGCTATGTATGTAAATCTGTTTCAGACCGCAATCACAAAGAACTTAAGGCTGACGAGGTTCTTCAATTATTTACCGAAAAATACCTTGAAAATATCTGCGACATTACAGTGAATGATTTTGAATTTACTCGTGAAAACGAAGTGGTCAGAATCAATATTACCTTTGTGAAGGACGGTGTTGAAACAGAAATGGAAGCCGAAGGGAACGGTTCATTGAGTGCTGTAAACAATGCCCTTAGGGAATACACAGGTGAAGATTATGTGTTGCAGGTATTCACCCAGCACAGCATGCAGGAACAGGGCTCGCAGAGTGTTGCGGCATCTTATATCGGCCTTGAACGAGAAAATGGAGAAATGTTTTGGGGCGCGGGAAAGGACACCGATATCATTAAGGCAAGCACCAAGGCGCTACTTAGTGCTTTTCAAAATATGACCAAAGGAGGAGCCGAGTAATGGGAATGACAATGACTCAAAAAATACTTGCCGCTCACGCAGGCCTTGATACTGTAAGCGCAGGACAGCTTATAAGTGCAAAATGTGATATTGTACTCGGAAATGATATTACTACTCCTGTGGCTGTAAATGAATTTAATAAAGCAGGCTTTAATAAGGTTTTTGATAAGGACAGAGTAGCGGTTGTGTTAGACCACTTTGTTCCTAACAAGGATATTAAGGCAGCCGAGCAATCGAAGACCTGCCGTGAGTTTGCACAAACCCACTCTATAAGTCATTTTTATGATGTTGGCAAAATGGGAATTGAGCATGCTCTTCTTCCTGAACAAGGGGTTGTAACGGCAGGAGATTGTATTATAGGTGCTGACAGTCATACCTGTACATATGGGGCAATTGGCGCTTTTTCAACGGGCGTCGGTAGCACGGATATGGCGGCGGGAATGGCAACAGGTATGGCATGGTTTAAGGTTCCCTCCGCAATACGATTTGACTTGGTTGGTGAGCTTCCTAAAAATTGCAGTGGTAAGGATGTTATTCTTACAATTATCGGTATGATTGGCGTGGATGGCGCACTTTATAAAAGCATGGAGTTTACAGGGGAAGGAATAAAAAGTATTTCAATGGATGGTAGGTTTTGTATCTGCAATATGGCAATTGAGGCAGGGGCGAAAAATGGTATATTCCCGGTTGACGAAAAGACTTTGGAATATATGAATGGCAGATGTGAAAGAACGCCGATTGTGTATTCGGTGGATGAAGATGCCGAATATGAGAAGACAATCCGCATTGATTTGTCAGAAATAAAACCGACAGTAAGCTGCCCGCACCTTCCTGAAAACACGAAAAATGTATGTGAACTTTCCCATATCAAAATGGACCAGGTAGTAATCGGGAGTTGTACCAACGGGCGCATGGATGATATGGAGGCTGCATATAAAATTCTAAAGGGCAAAAAGGTTGCAGACGGTGTCAGGTGTATCATTATTCCTGCCACCATGGAGATTTACAAAAAGTGTATTGAAAAGGGCTACATAACGGCGTTTATAGATGCGGGAGCGGTTGTTTCTACACCCACTTGCGGGCCTTGTCTTGGTGGATATATGGGAATTTTAGCAGCCGGGGAACGATGCATTGCAACAACAAACAGAAACTTTGTAGGCAGAATGGGTCATGTGGATAGTGAAGTGTATCTTGCTTCCCCGCATACGGCAGCGGCAAGTGCAATCACTGGCTATATTACCGAATACAAGGAGGGATGAAAGAGATGAATACACAAGGAAAGGTTTTTAAATATCCCGACAATGTGGATACGGATGTTATCATTCCGGCAAGGTATCTCAATACCCCCAATGCCAAGGAACTTGCTCTTCATTGTATGGAGGATATTGACGCAGATTTTGTTAAGGAGATCAAAAAAGGCGATGTTATGGTTGCCGGATGTAATTTCGGTTGTGGGTCGTCACGTGAACACGCCCCTTTGGTTATCAAGACATGTGGGGTTGGATGCGTGATTGCAAAGAGTTTTGCGAGGATTTTTTATAGAAATGCAATTAATATAGGACTACCGATTTTGGAATGTAAAGAAGCGGCCGAAGAAATTTCGGCAAATGATGAGATAAAAGTAGATTTTGACACCGGTGAAATTTTCAATCTTACCACAGGCAAAACTTATCAGGCACAGCCATTTCCACCGTTTATTCAAAATATAATTAAATGTGGAGGCTTGCTTGCGTCAATCGAGAGGGGGAAAGCCGATGGATAAAAATATAGCGGTAATATGCGGTGATGGAATTGGTCCCGAAATTGTCAGTCAGGCACTTTTGGTTTCAGACAGAGTCGCCGAAATCTATGGGCATCGTTTTACATATACAGAGGTGGATATGGGTGGCTGTGCTATTGATAAATGGGGAGATCCCTTGCCCGATTCAGAACTTCTAAAGTGTGTAAAATCAGACAGTGTGCTGCTTGGTGCAGTGGGCGGCGATAAGTGGAATGATTTGCCCACAGATATGCGTCCTGAAAAGGGACTTCTAAGGCTTCGTGAAGGAATGGGTGTTTACAGTAACAACCGCCCCACGAAAATATGGCCGCAGTTATCAGAATCCTCTCCACTCAAAAAATCCATTGTTGACAAGGGGATTGATTTTGTCATCGTAAGGGAATTAACCAGTGGAATCTATTTCGGTGAGCATAAGACCGAGAATGCAGACGGCGAAAATGTAGCTACCGATGTTTTGAAATACAGCGAGTCGGAAATTGAGCGTATCGGCAAAATCGGATTTGAAACCGCAATGGGGCGAAGTAAAAGGCTGTGCTCTGTTGAAAAAAGCAACGTCTTGGACTCAAGCAGACTTTGGAAAAAGGTAATACATCGCTTATCGGCAGAGTACCCAGAGGTCAGACTTTCGGATATGCTGGTCGACAACTGTGCTATGCAGATTGTAAAAGACCCCGCACAATTTGATGTCATAGTAACGGAGAATATGTTTGGGGACATATTATCCGATGAAGCGTCTATGATAACAGGCTCAATTGGAATGATACCCTCATCAAGCCTTGGTTTTACAAAATGCGGTCTTTATGAACCTATCCACGGTTCTGCACCGGATATTGCGGGAAGTGATATCGCAAATCCTATTGGAACAATACTCTCCTTGGCAATGATGCTCCGTTTCAGCTTTGATATGCCGAAAGAAGCCCAATCAATTGAAAATGCAGTGTCCGAGCTTTTGGACAAAGGCTACCGAACCGCAGATATTATGCCAACAGATGAAACTGAGGCAAAAAGCTGTATTAAAATAGGCTGCAAAGAGTGTGGCAGCCTTATATCAGAATATTTAAAAAAGGAGGCGTAAAATGAAATTATCTGGAGCAGATATAATTGTAAAAATCTTAATAGAGCAAGGATTAGATGTTGTTTTCGGATATCCGGGGGGGCAGATCCTTCATGTATATGATTCTTTATACAAGTATCAGGATGAAATCAAACACATCCTGACTGCTCACGAACAAGGAGCAGTACATGCGGCAGACGGATATGCCAGAACAACAGGGAAAACGGGCGTTGTAATCTCAACCTCAGGGCCTGGAGCGACAAACCTTGTAACAGGGATTGCAACGGCACATCTTGATTCAATCCCGATTGTTGCTATTTGCGGAAATGTCCCAACGACACAAATCGGAACGGACAGCTTTCAGGAGCTGGATATAACAGGGGTTACACTTCCCATTACGAAACACAACTTTTTTGTAGGAAATGTTGATGAGTTGGCTGACACCTTAAGAGAGGCATTTTATCTTGCTTCATCAGGCAGGCCCGGTCCCGTCCTAATCGATGTACCCAAAGATGTTCAGATGGCCATATGTGAGTACGAACCAAAGGAACCAGTGGTGGCAGATAGGGGGCGGCCGGCAAAGGATATAAGGATAACCGATGCTGCTCAGTGTATCAATCAATCCATAAGACCATTTATATATTTTGGTGGCGGGCTAATAGCTGCGGAGGCACAGGCGGAAATGCTTGAGTTAGCCGAAAAGATAGATGCACCTATCGGTTGTTCTTTAATGGGATTATCGGCCATTCCTACAAGTTATCCCCGCTTTTTGGGAATGCAGGGTATGCACGGACACTATGCCTCGTCCATGGCTATGCATCACGCAGATTGCATAATTTCCCTGGGTGTAAGGTTTAACGACAGGGTAACGGGAAACAGAGAAAAATTTGCAACAAGGGCAAAAATTATACATATTGATGTAGATGGGTCGGAGCTTTCAAAAACAGTTTATGCCAACCATATGCTAAGGGGCGAAGTTAAGCTTACTCTGCAAAAGATGTTGCCGTTAATCGAGCCAACAACAAATGAAAGGTGGCAAGATGAAATCGGCCGTTTTAAAACTGAGGAAAGAAAAAATGTTGTTGTACGGGAAGGGCTGACACCGAGAAATGTGCTTTGCACCTTGAATAAGTACCTTGGAGATAATACCGCCATTGCAACGGATGTAGGACAGCATCAAATGTGGTCGGCTCAGAACCTTGTTTTCAAAAATCCACGGCGGTTTATATCAAGCGGCGGACTTGGCACAATGGGTTTTGGCTTGGGTGCAGCCATTGGTGCGGCTTTTGGGACAAAAGAGAGAAGTGTTCTTGTGACGGGAGACGGAAGCTTCGGTATGAGCTTAAATGAGCTTGCAACAGCCGTAACCCATAAGACACCAATTGTGATCTTGATAATGAATAACGGGGTTCTTGGCATGGTACGTCAATGGCAAACATTGTTCTTTGACAAGCACTATTCAAACACTGTTCTTGATAGGAAGACGAATTTTTGCCAGCTGGCAAGAGCCTTTGGCGCAAATGGCGAAAACGTCAGTACACAAGAGGAACTTGAAGATGCCCTGGACAGAGCTTTTGACTACCTCGGGCCATATTTGATAGATTGCAGCATAGACAAGGATGAATTTGTTCTTCCCATGCTTCCCCCGGGGGGCTCGATGGACGATATTATTGTAAAGGTGGGTGATTGATATGGCAAAATATACTGTGGGAGTATTGGTGAACAACCACTTTGGTGTACTTAATCGTGTGACAAGTATGTTCAGACGAAGGCAGTTTAACATAAGCGCCTTAACTGTGAGCGAAACCGAGACAAATCAATATTCCAGAATAACCATTGTTTTTGAGGGTGAGACGATGGGTAAGGAACAGCTTATCAATCAGCTTTACAAATTGCCCGATGTCTTCTCTATAAGCGAGCTAGGGGGAGAAGGCTCCATAAACTGTGAGCTTCTGCTTATAAAGATGAAGAACTCCCCTTGTGGGAGAGACGAAATCCGCGCAGCTGCTGAAGCCTACGAGGCTAAAACAATGGACTATGCGAGGGACTCCATTATACTACAGCTGACGGGGGACAGCAGGAAGATTGATGACTTTATCAACATCATGCGGGATTTTGAAATTCTGGAGATATGCAGAACAGGATGCGTTTCTTTAGAAAAAGGAAGTTCAACCATTAGAAATATAATAAATCTTTAAAATATTTATAGAAAGAAGGAATGAAATTATGGCAAGAATTTTTTATCAAACGGACTGTGATCTTCAGAAGTTAAGTGGAAAGACGGTGGCAATTATCGGATACGGCTCACAAGGCCACGCACATGCGCTGAACCTTAAAGACAGCGGCATTAATGTTGTGGTTGGCCTTTACGAAGGTAGCAGAAGCTGGGCAAAGGCAGAGGCCCAAGGGCTAAAAGTTATGACCGCGGCAGATGCAGCAAAAGCCGCTGATATTATCATGATTCTTATCAATGATGAGAAGCAGGCAAAGCTTTACAAAGAAAGCATTGAGCCGAACTTAACAGAGGGTAAAACGCTTGCGTTTGCGCACGGCTTTAACATTCATTTTGGCTGTATCAAGCCCCCTAAGAATGTAAATGTCATTATGATTGCACCGAAAGGCCCCGGACACACTGTAAGAAGCGAATATCTTGCTGGAAAAGGTGTTCCATGCCTGATTGCTGTTGAGCAGGACGCAAGCGGGGACGCTTTAGAGTTGGGGCTTGCTTATGCGCTTGGCATCGGTGGTGCAAGAGCCGGTGTATTGGAGACAAACTTCCGCACAGAAACCGAAACGGACTTATTTGGAGAGCAAGCAGTTTTGTGCGGTGGCGTTTGTGCTTTGATGCAAGCAGGGTATGACACTTTGGTTGAGGCAGGATATGATCCGCGAAATGCATATTTTGAGTGTATACACGAAATGAAACTCATAGTTGATTTGATTTATCAAAGTGGTTTCGCAGGTATGAGATATTCAGTTTCAAATACCGCCGAATACGGTGATTATGTAACCGGTCCGAAAATCATTACTGAAGAAACAAAGAAAAACATGAAGAAAGTACTTAAGGACATTCAGGACGGAACCTTTGCAAAGGATTTTCTTTTAGATATGTCATCAGCTGGTTCACAGGTTCATTTCAATGCAATGCGGAGGCTTGCAAGTGAGCACCCAAGTGAAATTGTAGGTGAGGAAATTAGGAGGCTCTACAGCTGGAGTGACGAAGATAAGCTCATTAACAACTAATGTATATCGGCTGCGGTTTAATATCCGCAGCCGATGCACCCTAATATGAAAGGAGAAATGCATAATGAAAAGCGATTCGCTTAGATTCGGTGTTCAAAACGCACCGCATCGTTCCCTGTATCATGCGCTTGGATTGACACAGGAGGAACTTGAGAGACCTATGGTGGGGATTGTAAGCTCATATAATGAAATCGTACCTGGACATATAAATCTTGATAAGATTGTGGATGCTGTCAAATTAGGTGTTGCAATGGCAGGCGGAACGCCCATTGTATTTCCTGCAATTGCCGTTTGCGATGGTATTGCCATGGGACATAAGGGAATGAAATATTCGCTTGTTACCCGTGACTTGATTGCAGACTCCACAGAGGCTATGGCGTTGGCACACGGATTTGACGCGCTTATTATGGTTCCAAACTGTGACAAGAACGTCCCCGGACTTTTGATGGCTGCAGCAAGACTTAATATTCCTACAATACTTGTAAGCGGAGGCCCAATGCTTGCAGGGAAGGTTAATAGTGAAAAAACAAGTCTATCTTCAATGTTTGAAGCGGTAGGTCAATTCAATGCCGGTGAGATTACAGAAGAAAAATTGTATGAATATGAGTGTAAGACCTGCCCCACCTGTGGTTCCTGTTCTGGTATGTACACGGCTAATTCAATGAACTGTTTAACAGAGGCACTTGGCATGGGACTACGCGGAAATGGAACTATCCCGGCAGTGTATTCCTCCCGTATTGAGCTTGCAAAGCATGCGGGCATGGCTGTTATGGAGCTTGTTAAAAAGGATATTCGGCCAAGGGATATTATGACAAGGGAAGCCTTAATGAACGCATTGACAGTGGATATGGCGCTTGGTTGTTCTACCAACAGTATGCTGCACCTGCCTGCGATTGCACATGAGTGCGGTGTAGAGTTAAACCTTGATATTGCTAATGAAATAAGCAAAATAACGCCTAACCTCTGCCACTTAGCCCCGTCAGGTCGGACCTATATGGAGGATTTGGATGAAGCGGGTGGTGTCTATGCAGTTATGAACGAGCTTAATAAAAAGGGACTCCTTAACACAGAGTGTATGACAGTTACAGGAAAAACTGTGAGAGAAAATATTTCGGGCTGCTTGAATCTTAACTATAATGTTATCCGACCTATCGAAAATCCCTATAGTGAGACTGGCGGAATAGCAGTTCTCCGCGGCAACCTTGCACCCGAAGGAAGTGTGGTAAAACGCTCTGCCGTTTCACCCAAAATGCTTGTACACGAGGGCCCTGCAAAGGTTTACGACAGTGAAGAGGAAGCTCAGGCTGCGATTAATGTCGGAGAAATAAAGCCAGGTGATGTGATTGTGATTCGATATGAAGGCCCTAAAGGTGGTCCGGGTATGCGAGAAATGCTTAATCCGACCTCTTCAATCATGGGGATGGGGCTTGGTGATAGCGTAGCACTCATTACTGATGGCCGTTTCAGCGGTGCAACCAGGGGGGCGTGTATTGGGCACATTACACCGGAGGCTGCAAGCGGTGGTCTTATAGGTGTTGTAAAGAACGGCGATATTATCAGTATAAACATTCCGCAAAACACCATCGAGCTTAAGGTGGCTCAAAAGGAGATTGACGAAAGGTTAAGAACCTTCGTACCCCAAAATAAAGAACTCTCGGGGTACTTAAAGCGCTATGCAGCTATGGTTTCGGGCGGTGCGTCGGGGGCGATTTTAAACTAATAAGGAAAACGAAAATTAAAGTAAGAGATGGCTTTATTAATGTTTCGTGGCATAAAAATAGCTGCAAGGTCAAAAAACGCTATATAAGACTTTTAGACAACACAAAAAGAACGATTATTCTAACAGAAAAATCGTTCTTTTTGTGTTGTGCCCATTGATTTGAAACGATGCACACCCTTACCTCGTAGACAGAAAGGAGTGTGCATCATTTTATTTATCAACCTCTCTATTGTTTAAGAGAGTAGGTTTTTAACCAACTCAGGAATTTTATCATAATCTTCATCATCGGGATTCCACAAGGATTTTACCTCATTTTCTATTACTAAAAAGCCTAACTCTGCAAGTTTTTCCTTCAAAATACTTACGCTTTCGCCACTCCAACCATAGCAACCGAAAGCCGCTGCTTTCTTGCTCTTAAATTTAAGAGATTTGAGAAGTGCCAACCATCCTGCCACACTTGACAGAATATCGTTTCCGACAGTAGGTGAACCTACAACGATTGCTTTGGATTTGACCACCTCCTGATAATAATTCTGTCTTTGTGTTCACCGATAATAAAGGCATGAACACTTCTACTATCTACGCCCAGCCACAACCGATAATCCAAGCTTTTCTGTTATTCATATATTCATTCTGCTCAATCTAATATCTTTCCGTCAACAGAGATGGTTACTACCTGCCACGGAATAAATTTTCCGCTATTCTGTAATGCTTTTTTCACCGCCATTTCCAACCCTTTGCAACAAGGAACTTCCATACGGACGACAGTTACACTTTGAATATCATTATTTTTAATGATTTCAGTTAGCTTTTCGCTATAATCAATGCTGTCAAGCTTAGGGCATCCAATTAATGTTATTTTGCCTTTCATAAAGTCATCGTGTATTCTTTTGTAAGCATAGGCAGTGCAATCAGCAGCTATCAATAGCTTTGCGCCATTAAAGTATGGAGCATTCACGGGGGCGAGCTTAATCTGACATGGCCACTGGGCGAGTTGCGATTCATTTACTTCGGGGGAAGCCACTTGTTTTGGGCTTTGTTCACGATTAAACTGTCTTAATTGATGTCCGGGACATCCTGCGTGCCCTAAAGCATCATTATCCTTCATTTTCTTTTGCTTATTGTCTATAACCGCCTGCTCGTTGTACTCTTCTGCTTCACGTTTAATGAATGTAATAGCGCCTGTAGGACAAGTCGGCAAACAATCTCCAAGACCGTCACAGTAATCATCACGAAGCAGTTTTGCTTTACCATTTATCATACCAATCGCTCCCTCGTGACAAGCGTCTGCACAAACACCGCATCCATTGCATTTTTCTTCATCAATATGAATTATTTTTCTAATCATGATTTCACTCTCCAATCTTGTAATTCTTATTTTGTAACCACATTATACAAAATAATTCAGCATTAGTATGTTTGAATTCAAACAAAATAAATTTTTTTATATTCTTTCTGAGAATTATTGATTTGGGATATAATTCATGATATATTGGTTAAAATGCTTAAAACGAGGTATTGTTATGGAAGAACATATTGTATCTAATAATGGAAGAACCACAAATTTTGGTGGAAGGTAATGAGATTTTATGTGAGGATGGATGAGATGAGTGGGTATTTGAAATGTTTGACGATATGGATATAATCAAACTCTTATTTTCTGATAGATTTCTAACTACACAGCATCCGTTTCATTTTGGCCATTGGATTGAAGATCAGTTTTACTGTGAAGGTGATTATTTTTCATATGGAAAAGAGCATTGTTCAAAAAATGTCAGAAGCTGAAGGCGTAAATGAGCAATTAAAGGCAGAAAACTTTTAAAACTGGGCCGGTTTAATAAATAATTTTAGACATTGTGCAATATAAATTATCAACGTATCAATTATCTATGTTGGAGGTACTTCAAAATGAAAATTTTATTAACTGTATAATTTGCTTATTATATAGTTAAATTACTAAAAGAATATAAAAAATAATACATCTTCACAAACTTGTTGACAAGACAACAAGTTTGTTGTATAATACATTTCAATGAGTATATTGATCGAAGTAATTTCAAGGTTAAGGTGATATAGTTTGATTAAAAGATTTGAAGCATTTACAAATAATATTTCTATTATCAATAAAGGTATTGGACAACTTAAAGATGAGGTTATGAAACAGTTTAATCTCAAAGGAAAGCAAGGGATGATTCTTTTTTATTTGCGGCAACACTCCGATGGTTTAACTGTATCTCAGCTTAGTGAATTGATGGGGATTGATAAAGGTGCAATTTCCCGTGGACTTTCTGAATTATATAAAAACAAATATATTGCGTATTCAGAATTTACAGGAGCAAAGAGATATAACACTCCAGCTCTACTTACGGATATAGGAACAAAAGTTATTGATAAAGTAAATGAAATTATCTGCGACATTGTTGATGTAGTTTCTCTTTCAAATATAAGCGAGGATGAAAGAACAATTATGTATCACTCAATGAGAAGTATCGCTGAAAATATTGAGAGATTCCAAAAGGATAAAAGTAAGCTTCAGGAAGCGTTTCTGAAAACGGAGATTCCAACATGCTGACATATACCCATAAGGTGCATTATTACGAAACAGATAAAATGGGTATTACTCATCACTCTAACTATATCAAATAGATGGAAGAAGCTCGTATTGCTTACTTAAACGCGATAAATTTATCCTTTAAGTCGGTTGAAGAAATGGGTTATGTATCCCCTGTTGTGAGCGTTAATGTTAAATATGTAAGCCCTACCACATTTGATGATGAGATTTTAATTGAGACAAGGCTATCAAAGTATAACGGGATTGTTCTTGAGGTTTCGTATATTATGAAAAACAAAGCCGATGAAAACGTTGTTGCAAAAGCAAAATCAAAGCATTGCTTTTTGAAGGATAAAGAAATAGCACCCTTAAAAAAGGATAATCCAAAGATGGATGCAATATTAAAATCAGTTTTGGAGAAAGATAAAATTTACTAATGAATGGAGAAATGTATGAGCGTAAAAATCATAACTGACTCTGCATCAGATATTACAAATAAGGGTGCAGAAAATTTAGCAGTCCTCCCGATGAAATTATCATTTGGAGATGAGGACTATCTTGACGGCATCACAATTTCACATAAAGAGTTTTATGAAAAACTTGTAGAAACCGATTCGCTGCCCAAAACGAGTATGGTTAATCCGTTTGATTTCATGGAAGTCATAGACAGAGCAAAAGAAGAATATGATGAAATAGTAATTATTACCCTTTCATCAAAGTTGTCGGGAACATACAACAGCGCAGTAATGGCGGCAGAAGATTATAAAAATGTATATGTTGTTGATAGTGAAAATGTTTGTGTAGGTGAAAAGGTTCTTGTTGAATATGCTCTCATTCTTGCAAACAAGGGAATGACCGCAAAGGAAATTGTAGAAAAGCTTGAAGAAAAGAAGAAAAGCATTTGCCTTATAGCTCTTTTGGGCACTTTAGAATACTTAAAAAAAGGTGGTAGAATATCAAGTGCAGCAGGATTAGTTGGCGAAGTTCTTTCCATAAAGCCTGTTATTACAATTTCAGACGGAGAAGTTGCAATTTTAGGTAAAGCAAGAGGTTCTAAAAAAGGTAACAACCTCTTAACACAAGAAATTGAAAAGTGTGGCGGAATTGATTTTGAAATGCCCTATTCGTTAGCATACTCCGGCTTTGATGATACAATGCTTAGAAAGTATATACAGGATAATGAGCATATATGGAAAAATTCGGCAGACAGTCTTCCAATAGGAACAGTAGGTGGCACAATAGGAACTCATGCAGGCCCCGGTGCGATTGCAGTAGCATTTTTTAGTAAATAATATATGGTGGTTCACCATCATATATTTTTTAATCAGCTTGTTGTCAAGTCAACAAGTAATATGCTCAAAACATATATTTTTTTAGTTCGCTTGTTGCCAGAACAACAGGTTGAGAAAGGAAATCCTTATGAGTTTTAAGATTATAGGAACAGGAAGTTATCTTCCACCCAAAATAGTAACAAATGATGATTTAGCAAAAACTCTTGATACATCAGATGAATGGATTACGCAAAGAGTCGGAATTTCTGAAAGACATATTTCAGAGAATGAAAGTGCTGGAGATATGGGATACAAAGCAGCGCTAAAAGCTCTTGAAATGAGCAATACGAACCCTGAAGGCATTGACCTTATAATTGCTGCATCAATTACAGGAGATAATATATGCCCGACAGTTGCAGGCACTATTCAAAAGTTGCTCGGTTCAAACGCAATCGCTTTTGATATAAATTCGGCTTGTAGTGGCTTTTTATTTGCACTCGACACAGCAGCAGGATTTTTTGAAAGAGGAAAAGTGAAAAAAGCACTTGTTATCGGTAGTGAACGGATGAGTAAAATCCTTGATTGGAATGACCGTTCAACCTGTGTTATTTTCGGTGATGGTGCAGGCGCGGTTGTTTTATCGGTTGGCGATGGATATATTGCATCAAAACTTTCTACCAAGGGCGATGAAGATGTAATTAAAATTCCGTCTGGAATTAACAATTCACCATTTTATGAAAAAGAAACTGCAATCGGTAAAGTCTTTATGGATGGACAGGAAACCTTTAAATTCGCAGTTAACACCATAACAACGGAAATAACCGATATAGCAAAGGAAAATGATATTTCACTTGATGATATAAAATACATAGTTCCCCATCAGGCAAATATCAGAATTATTCAGTACGCAAGCAAAAGACTTTCTATTCCTATGGAAAAGTTTTGCGTAAACATAGAAAAATGTGGCAACACATCTGCGGCAAGCATACCGATTGTACTTGATGAGCTTCGCCGAACAAAAGATTTAAAGGAGGGTGATTTGATTATACTTTCTGCCTTTGGAGGCGGATTATCAAGCGCAACGACCTTAATTAGATGGTAAAAAATTAAAAACAATATTAAAATAATTTGGAGGAAATAAAAATGACTATTGAAAAAATTAAAAAAGTATTCGGAGAACACCTGGATATGGATTTGGATACTATAACTGCAGACACAAGCTTTGAAGATATGGGGATCGACTCACTTGAAACTGTTGAGGTTATGATGGAGCTTGAAGATGAGTTCGGCATTGAAATTGTAATTGGTGAAGTCGGTAAAACAGTAGGCTCATTAGTAGCTTATATTGATAGCAAAAAGGAGTAATTCCATGCTGAATTCAACAATCTGTGACTCACTAAAAATTCAGTATCCCATATTTCAGGGCGGTATGGCACATATCGCTGACGGAGAACTTGCGGCTTCCGTTTCACAGGCCGGAGGACTTGGGATAATCTCTGCTATGAACGCAAATAGTGAATACTTAAAAGAACAGATTTACATTGCAAGAAGTCTTACTGATAAACCATTTGGTGTAAATGTAATGCTTATGAGTCCTCACACAGATGAGGTTGCAGAGCTTTTGGCAAAGGAAAAAATTTCAGTTGTTACAACAGGGGCAGGAAACCCATCAAAATATATAAAGCATTGGATTGAATCAGGTATTAAGGTTATCCCTGTTGTGGCATCGGTTGCACTTGCTAAAATGGTTGAACGCATGGGCGCTTTTGCTATTATTGCAGAGGGTGGAGAATCAGGCGGTCATGTTGGAGATACAACCACGTTGGCACTTATTCCGCAGGTTTGCGATGCAGTTAAAATCCCTGTCATTGCGGCAGGTGGTATTGCAGACGGCAGAGGTATGGCAGCAACTTTTATGCTTGGTGCCTGTGGTGTTCAGCTCGGTACAAGATTCTTAGTTGCAAAGGAATGTAATATTCACGAAAACTATAAAAAGAAAATCTTAAAGGCTACCGACATTTCAACCATTGTAACAGGCAAAAGACTGGGACACCCTGTAAGAAGCATAAAAACACCATTTTCCAGAGAATATTTTAAGGCGGAATATTCTGACATTTCAGATGATGCTCTTGAAAGTATGGCAGTAGGTGCATTAAGACTTGCTGCCAAAGAAGGTGATGATGCAAAGGGTTGCTTTTTAGCAGGTCAGATTGCAGGGCTAATAAAAAAAGAACAAACTTCAAAAGAAATTATAGAAGAAATATGTATAGAGGCAGAAGGTATATTAAAGGAGGCGACTAAATGGGTAAAATAGCATTTGTATTTTCAGGTCAGGGTGCTCAGTATAGTGGTATGGGCAAGGAGCTTTATGAAACAAGTCCATCTGCGAAATCATTATACGATTACGCTGAAACAATATTCCCCTGTATAAAGGAACTGTCCTTTAGCGGTGAACAGGCAGAGCTTAATAAAACAATTAACACCCAACCTGCATTGTACCTGGTTGACCTTTGCAGTGCACTTGCACTAAAAGAAAATGGTATTGTCCCCGATGGCATTGCAGGATTTTCATTAGGTGAAATTGCTGCCCTTTCCTTTGCGGGTGCATATTCTTATGAAAAAGGCTTCAGTATTGTTTCAAAGAGAAGTGAATTTATGCAAAAGGCAGCAGATAATTGCGATACCAAAATGGTGGCGGTATTAAAAATTGATGCAGAAACGGTAAAAGAAATTTGCAAGGGTATTGAACACATATATTCTGTAAACTTTAATTCTCCTGTTCAAACTGTTATTGCGGGCTCAAAAGAGGCTCTTGCTTTGTTTAATGAAAAGGCAAAGAGCTATCCTTGTAAGGTAATTGACTTGGCGGTAAGTGCCGCTTTTCATTCACCATACATGGATAGTGCTGCAAAAGAATTTTCAGATTACATAAAAGATATTTCTTTTAACACACCTGAAATTCCCGTTTATGCAAACTATACTGCTTCTCCTTATGAGGATGTATTTCCCACTTTAGAAAAGCAGATGAACAATCCTGTAAGATGGTATCAAACCATCGAAAATATGATAAAAGACGGATATACAGATTTTATTGAGTGTGGTGCAGGAAAAACACTTTCAGGACTAATTAAAAAGATTTCATCTGATGTAAGAGTGTACTCGGTTGAAAACGCAGAAACACTAAAGGCTACAATAGAGGCGGTGAAAACAAATGCTTAAGGGAAAGACAGCAGTTGTAACAGGAGCATCCCGTGGAATTGGCAGAGCTATTGCAATTAGGCTTGCAGAAAATGACTCGAATGTTGCAGTTTGTTACTTGGGCAATATAGAAAAGGCTAAAGAAGTCAAAGAGATTATTGATAGCCTCGGTGTTCGCTGTAATATCTACAAGTGCGATGTATCAAACTTTAAGGAAAGTGAAGAAACTGTAAAACAGATTCTTGCCGATTTCGGTGAAATTGATATTCTTGTAAACAATGCAGGGATAACTCGTGATAAGCTTGTTCTTCAAATGAACGAAGAAGATTTTAATAGTGTAATAGACACGAATTTAAAGGGTGCTTTTAATATGATTAAGCACACCTATAAGAACTTTATGAAAAAGAAGAGTGGAAAAATAATCAATATAGCATCTGTTGCAGGTATTATGGGTAATCCCGGACAGGCAAATTATTCATCTGCAAAAGCTGGAATGCTTGGTCTTACAAAAACAGTTGCAAAAGAGCTTGCATCAAGAAATGTATGCTGTAATGCCATAGCTCCTGGATTTATCAAAACGGATATGACAGAGAGCTTTCAGGAAAATGATGATGTATTAAATATGATTCCCCTGAAAAGAATGGGAAATCCCGAAGAAGTTGCAAATCTTGCAGTTTTCCTCGGAAGTGATAATGCAAATTATATTACAGGCGAGGTTATCCGTATTGACGGCGGAATTGCTATGTAAGAAAGGAATATAGTGTGAAAGTTCACACTAAGCCTCCGGCGGAATTTATGCACCGTCAAAATTTTCGCCTTTGTCGAAACGACGATGTGCAAATAATCTCTTATCATTCTTTGCCCTGCGATAAGAGAGCTTTAATTTAATATTTGTGCTGACGCAGGGCGGCAGAATGGAGATTACTATGAATAAAAGAGTTGTAGTAACAGGAATGGGTGTTGTATCGCCCGTAGGAAATAATACGGAAGAATTTTGGGAAAGTCTTATTTCAGGCAAAAACGGAATTGATAAGATAACCCTTTTTGATACAACAGACTATAAGGCAACACTTGCAGGAGAGGTTAAAAATCTTGATTTATCTTTATATATGGATAAAGGCGAAGTAAGAAAGCTCGACAGATTTTCTCAGTTTGCACTTGTAGCGGCAGAGCAAGCAGTAAAGATGAGTGATATTGTAGATAAAATCAATCCCAAAAGATTTGGCGTGTATTTTGGTTCGGGTATCGGTGGCTTTGACACTATGATAGCTGAACATAAAAACTTGGAAAACAGAGGCCCGTCAAGAGTTTCGCCGATGATGATACCCAAAATGATTGGAAACATTGCGGCAGGAAATATAGCTATTAAATATAATGCACAAGGCCCTTGCCTTTCGGTTGTTACTGCCTGTGCAACAGGCTCAAGCTGTATTGGAGAAGCGTATAGAGCAATAAAGGGCGGATATGCCGATGCAATTATAGCAGGTGGCAGTGAAGCTTCTATCAATCCTTTAGGTGTTGCAGGCTTTATAAATTGTATGGCACTTTCTGAAAGTGACGATAAGGAGAGAGCCTCCATTCCTTTTGACAAAGAAAGAAATGGCTTTGTTATGGGAGAAGGTGCAGGTGCTATTGTTTTAGAAGAATACGAACACGCAAAAAATAGAGGTGCTAAAATATATGCCGAGGTTATTGGCTATGGAAGCACTTGTGATGCTTACCATGTAACTGCCCCATCTCCCGATGGCGAAGGCGGTGCAAATGCAATTTTAAATTCAATAGCCGATGCAGGTGTATATGATTCATCAAAAGTATATATCAATGCACACGGAACAAGTACACCTCTGAATGACAAGACAGAAACAAATGCAATTAAAAAGGTATTTGGAGAAGGTGCATACAAAGTACATATCAGCTCCACAAAGTCTATGACAGGGCATATGCTCGGTGCAGCAGGTGCAGTTGAGGCAATCGCATCAATTCTTGCGCTAAAGAATAATATTGTACCTCCTACTATAGGCTACAAGGTTCCCGATGAAAATTGTGACCTTAATTACACACCAAACAAGTCATTAAACACCCAGATTAGTATTGCTCTTTCTGTATCTCTTGGTTTTGGTGGACACAATGCTTGTCTTGCATTTAAGGAGATTTGCGATGAATAAAAATGAAATAATGACAATACTCCCTCAACGGGATAATATGCTTTTGATAGATGAAGCAGAGTTAATAGATGGAGTTGCACACGGAAAGAAAAAAATAATCGGTGATGAATGGTTTTTGAAAGGACATTTTCCCAATAATCCTGTTGTTCCCGGTGTGATTTTATGTGAAATTTTAGCACAATCCGTATGTGTTGCTATGAAGGATAATTTGACAAAAAATTCAATACCGTACTTTACAGGTCTTGACAAGGTTAAATTTAGAACTCCTGTAAAACCCGGTGATGTACTTGAAACAGAGTGTAAAATAACAAGAGTGAAAGAACCTTTTTATTTTGCCGAGGGCAAAGGATATGTAAATGGTAAGCTTTCCATTAATGCCGATTTTTCCTTTGCAATAGTCGATAAAGGGTAGGTGAAAAAATGCTTGAAAAATTATTTGGACATAAAACAAAAGAATGTAAAAAATGTGGAAAAGAAATTGCCTGTGATTATTTAATAAAAAGCAATATGATATGTCCCGAATGCAAAGAATATTTCAGAATGAATCCTAAGGAACGAATAAACTTAATCTGTGATAGCTTTCAGGAATACGATGCTGATTTAAAAAGTGAAAACGTTCTTGACTTCCCTAATTATGATGAAAAGTTAAGTGCTGCGATTAAGACAAGCGGTGATAAAGAGGCGGTTCGATATGGAATTGGAGAAATAGAGGGAAACAAAAGTGTTATCTTTGTTATGAACTCAGAATTTATGATGGGTAGTATGGGCAGAGTTGTTGGTGAAAAAATCACTCGTGCCTTTGAACTTGCGACAAAAGAAAGATTACCGATTATAGGATTTACAACTTCGGGTGGTGCAAGAATGCAGGAAGGTATATTCTCTCTTATGCAAATGGCAAAGGTAAGCGGTGCAGTTAAAAAACATAAAGACGAAGGGCTACTATATATTACTGTGCTTACTGATCCAACAACAGGCGGA
>CAZYYT010000016.1:0-23746 GCA_964651775.1 uncultured Oscillospiraceae bacterium
AACCTTGAAGAGGAATTTGGTGTGCGTTTAATAAAAAGGCAACGTGTTGGGTTTGTTTTGACCGATGAAGGCAGGGAGTTTTTGGACCTTATAAAGGATGTTTCTTGTCACATTGATAGGGTAGAAACACATATGCTTGACCTTTCAAAGAAGCATAAAAAAATAAGCTTTGGTATACCACCAATGCTATGCTCGATTATGCTTGACGAATACATTTTTGAACTAAAAAATAAGTATCCTGAGATTGATATTACCTATACTGAAGCAGGTGGAAGGGAACTTCTTGATAAGCTAAATGACAACCTTTTGGATATGGCGCTGATTCCTATGGATGAGGATGTTTTACCCAATGAAATAGAAAATGTGAGAGTTAGGACATATGAGGACGTTTGCTGCGTATCAGAAAAACATGAGTTTTCACAAAAATCATTCATAAAGGTGAGGGACCTTGAAAACAGGCCTATTGCCATGTTTTCCGATAGCTTTTATCATAACGATAAAATGATGAAGCTGTTTGAAAAAGAAAATTTATCTGTAAATGTAATTTATAATACAACTCAGCTATCTACTATGGAGCAGTTAATTTCGCAAAATCATGCAATTGGGTTTTTGTTTAAAGAAAGAATAAATAAAACCACGAACATTAAAGGAATTTCTTTTGAACCTAAAGTTTATACGAATGTACATCTTCTTTGGAAAAAGAAGGTGCATCTTACAGAAGATATGAAAAAAGTTATTAACTATTATAAAGGAGAGATGTTTAAATGAAAAAGCCATGGGAATTTCAAGTGAAACCTTTTAAAATTACCAAAAACATTTATTTTGTCGGATGTGAGGCAGCATCCTCACATTTGATTGACACCGGTGATGGATTAATTCTTATAGACACGGGATATCCGCAAAACTTATACTTGGTTATTGAGTCTATATATCAGATGGGATTTAATCCCCGTGATGTAAAGTACATAATTCATACACATGGGCATATTGATCACTGCGGTGGAACCAAAGCTTTTGTAGAGCTGTATGGTGCAGAAACCTTTATAGGCGCAGGTGATGTGAATTACGTAAATGGAAAACTTGACCTTACTTGGGCAAGGGAGGTTGGGCATGAGTATAACGAAGCATTTGAACCCGACCACATTATGCACGACGGTGATATAATAGAGCTTGGAAATATAAAGATAAATATTCTTGAAACACCGGGGCATACACCCGGTACAATTTCCTTTTTCTTTGATATAGTGGAAAACGGAAAAACATATAAGGTTGGTATGCATGGCGGCGTTGGTACAAATACAATGAAAGCCAAATGGCTTATAGAGAACGGACTTTCGCTTGATTGTCGTGGAAATTTTATTAAGGGTATAGAAAGACTTAAAAATATTGATGTTGATATTTTTCTTGGAAACCACTGCCAAAATAATGATACATTAGGAAAATATAAGCGTAGTCTAACAGAAAAAAATAATCCCTTCATAGACCCCATAGGGTGGAAGGAATTTTTACAACAGTGTGAAGATAATGTCAAACAAATGATAGAAGAAGATAAATAAAGCAAAAATAGAAGTGACCCCTGACTGCTTTTAATTTGGCAATCAGAGGTCACTTCTGTGAACAATCAATATCTATCATCTTTTGTTATCCTCTCTTTCTTAGAGTGTTTTTTGATGCATATCTACGATTAATAACCTTAAATTTTCCTTCTAAATAAATTCTCGCTTAAGAATACCGGATGGTCTAACGTGATGCTTCAAAAAACGAATTGTGACTTTAAGGAGTTAAGCTGATTTGAACTTAATTTAAAATCGATAAGATAACCAATATATACCTTTCCATCTATATTAAGCGTTACACCGCCGTGTTTTTTTGTGTGTTCAAATCCATCCGTTAACTCCTTAAAGTCTGAAGATTAGTGTTCAACGGAATTCACCTTCCTTTCTTCACCTACAGAATAGCATATAAATAAACTATTTTCAATTGGCATATTGCAAGAAAATTAGGCTCTGTTTTTATGCAAAAGGGAGAAAATAAGGTGCAAAATTAAAAATGTATTTACAAAGGGCTTATTCATATGATATAGTAAAAATGTTGGGACGTATAAAATACGTCGATTAAAGAAAAATAATGTAAAAAAAGTGGTTATTCTATTGCAAAATAAATATATAAAGTATATAATAAGTGGCGTGCAAATCAGTAAAATGATATTGTCGTCTTTTTTGTTGCAAAAAAATAAACAGGGAGAGAAAAATTGAGCAATACAGACTTAAAAAATAAAAATGTATTTAAGCTTGGTTTAAGAGATGGTTCCCCAATTGGACTTGGGTATTTTGCAGTTGCGTTTTCACTGGGAATTGCTGCACAACGGGCAGGGATAACCCCACTTCAAAGTATGCTTGCAAGCCTTCTTTGTAATGCCTCTGCAGGGGAATACGCAGGTTTTACGCTTATCGCGGTAAGTGCATCATATATAGAGATGTTAATTGTTACGCTTATTGCAAATGCAAGGTACATACTTATGAGTTGTGCGATAAGTCAGCGTATGTCACAGGATTTACCGCTTATACATAGACTTATTATTGGTTTCAGCCTAACGGATGAGCTTTTTGGTATTGCCATCTCAAGGCAAGGATATATTAATCCATACTATTCCTATGGCGCTTTTTGCGTGGCGTCGCCATGCTGGGCAATTGGCACTGCACTTGGTGCAGTGGCTGGGAATATATTGCCACATATCGTTGTAAGTGCGCTTTCTGTTGCACTATTTGGTATGTTTCTTGCAATTATTGTTCCACCGGCACGAAATGATAAGATAATTAAAGGTGTTATAGCGGTGTGCTTTGTGCTTGGTTATCTTGCAACCGTTCTTCCCATTATATCGTCTCTTTCGGATGGCGTGCGCACAATTATCCTCACGGTGATTATCTCAAGCGCTTTTGCGATAATATTCCCGAAGGAGGATAAAGATGAAACATAATATTTATATCTATATAATAATTATGGCAATAGTGACTTTTATGGTGAGGGTGCTTCCGCTTACACTTATTAAAAATCAGATAAAGAACAAATATATACGGTCTTTTTTATATTATGTGCCATATGTAACACTTGCAGTGATGACCTTCCCGGCGATTATATATACAACACAAAGCAAAGTTTCTGGAATTTTGGCCCTTGTGGTTGGGATTGTTTCCGCTTGGTTTGGTATGGGGCTATTTAAGGTCTCAGTAATGTCGTGCACCACAGTTTTTGTGGTGGAGCTTATTATGAGTTATATTTGATGAGGTGGAAATATGAATATTTACGAATCTAAGGATTACAAGCGTGCGCGAAACGCCTACATAGGCCAGTGTACCTTTGAATATCTTGTTGCGATTTTGGTTTCAGATGCATATTTAGCTACACTTTTGAGCCATATGGGTATAAGTGATGGGGTTGTGGGTATCATTTCATCCCTTGTTTCATTTGCTTTTTTGTTTCAGCTTATAGCTATCTTTATTGCAAAGAGAATTAAAAACGTAAAAAATGTGGTAACAGTATCTAACTGCTTTTCCCTTATTTGCTTTATGGGGCTATATGTTACCCCATTTTTGCCCGTTTCACGCACTGTAAAAACTGTGCTGGTTATATCGCTTATCCTGCTTGCTTATCTTTTTAGCTACTCTGTAAGCGGCATACTTTTTAAGTGGGCAAACTCATTCGTAGAATCAAATAAGCGTGCAGAATATTCCGCAACAAAAGAGATTGTTTCACTTGTTTCAGGTATTGTTTTCACCTTTGTAATTGGAATGATTATCGATAAATATGCAGAACTTAATAAAGTTGAAGCGGGCTTTGTTTTCACCGGCTGTGCAATTTTAATACTTACCATCTGTAATTTTATTTCTCTTATGCTTATAAAAAAAGACAGTGTTTCACTTGAAGAAGAAAGAAAAGATGAAAAAGAAATTACTTTTAGGAATATGCTTAAAAACACGCTTGGAAATAAAAGCTTTGTAAGTATTGTAATCTTTACTATTCTTTTTGATATGTCAAGATATATGACAATTGGTTTTATGGGAATTTATAAAACTAAAGACCTTATGATGTCGGTCGGTCTTGTACAGATAATAAACATCCTTGGTTATGGTGTAAGGGCATTTATTTCAAGACCTTTTGGTAGATACTCGGACAAAACATCTTATGCTAAAGGCATTCGTTTTGCACTGATTATCCTTGCAACAGCATTTGCTATCGGTGCATTCACAACTCCAAAAACGTGGTGGCTTATAATTGTGTACACAATTCTTTTTACAGCAAGTGTTGCAGGTACAAACCAAAATTCATCAAATATGGTCTACAGCTATGTTAACAGAAAATATTTTGTTCAGGCTATGGCAATAAAAAATAGCATTGGTGGCATTTGTGGATTTTTAACGACGCTTGTCGCAAGTAAAATTTTAGGGGGTATACAAAAAAACAACAATACATTTTTGGGTATACATATGTATGGTCAACAGGTGCTTTCTACTATATCCGTAATTTTACTTGTGATAACAATATTTTATCTTTATTTTGTGGTTGAAAAACAAAAGGTAAAAAAGCAATAAATGTGCAAATTTTGACATAAAGCAATTGATTTTAAAGATTACATATGCTATACTGAAATAAAAAATATTGGAGGAAATAGAATGATTGAAGCAACAAAAGCGGTTTTGGCGCAATTTGATGAAATTGCCGAAAAACGTAAACAAGAGATTTTAAATGCAAAGGATAACATTGTAATTAAGGGCACAACTTACTATGTAAGTAATGCAGGTGACGATAAAAATGATGGTAAAACCCCTGAAACTGCCTGGAAAACGCTTAAGAAGGCTTCAGAGGCAGAACTTTGTGAGGGTGATGGTGTCCGCTTTAAAAGAGGGGACCTTTTCCGTGGAATGGTAAAAACAAAGCCCGGTGTAACATACTGCGCGTATGGTGAAGGCCCTAAACCCAAGCTCTATGGTTGGGACAAAAGTTTGGATGACCCTAAGCTTTGGACACTTGTTGACAAAGAGCATAATATATGGAAGCTTAATGAACTTATTTTAGACTGTGGCACGCTTGTATTTAACGATGGTGAAAAGCATTGTCGTAAGCTTATTCCTTCATACATAAACGGTGAGTTTTTTTGTAGAGATGATGAGAAACGTCCCTTAATTATGGCAAACGAAATGACACAGGACCTTGACCTTTTCTGCAAGTATGACGGTAAAACAACAACTGAGCCTTCAAAGGGCGAAAATTTCCCGATTCCGGTGATGGACATGGATGCACTTGGTGAACTTTATCTTCGTTGCGATAAGGGTAACCCGGCAGAAGTATTTGGTGAAATTGAAGCTATACCGAGAAGAGCAATGATGGCTGTTGGCTCAAACGCTAATGTAACTATCGACAACCTTTGCCTTAAGTTTATTGGCGTTCACGCTGTAACTGCGGGCGGGCATGTTGTTGGTCTTCATGTTACAAACTGCGAAATTGGTTGGGTTGGTGGAACAATTCAGCACTATTATGGTACTGACCCGAACTACCCACAGGGTAGAAGGGGTACGGTAACACGCTTTGGTAATGGTATTGAAATATATGGTGGGTGTGAAGATTATATTGCCGATAATAACTACATATACGAGATGTATGATGCAGGTATAACACATCAGGTTACAACCACTGGTAAAAAAGTAACAATGGAAAACATTCGTTACAGAAATAACCTTGTTGAAAACTGCGTATACTCAATTGAGTATTTCCTTGAAAAGAGAAATGGTGAAAGCCAAAGCTTTATGCGTGATATTGAGATGAGTGGGAATATCCTTCGTTTTGCAGGCTACGGTTGGGGACAGCAAAGACATAACACCTATACACCTGCACACATCAAGGGGTGGAGCTATGAAAACACTGCTTCAGAGTATTCAATTCATGATAATATATTTGACCGCAGTGCATATCGTATGCTTCACTTGGTAGCTCTTAAAGAGGAAAGCCTTCCAAAAATGGATAACAATACATATATTCAAAAGTATGGTATGACGCTGGCTTCCTTTGGCGCAAACGAAGTTAAAGAACCTGAAATTATGGCGTTTTTCGAAAATGCTGACGAAAAGATTAGTGATGTTATGGGCGACAAAAACGCAAAGGTATACTATCTCAATTAATTATATGAGTCGCAGTTAAAGCCGAGGACTGGCTATGACTGCGACTCATTTTGTGGGTTAAAGGGTGACAAAATGAAAAACCTTATGAAAAAATTATCAATTTTATATGTCGTATTTGCAGGTATCTCATGGGGTACTGCAGGGCTTTTTATAAGACCACTTTCAAAATATGGCTTTAACTCATTTCAGCTTGCATCGGCAAGGTGTATAGTGGCAGTTATTGCAGCATTAATTTTTACGATATTAACAAACAAAAAAAGTCTTAAAATTACGCCTATTCAGCTTCTTTTGTTTTTAGTTTCAGGGACTACATTTTACGCTATGGCCACGCTTTACTATATGTCAATGCAGGCGGCTTCAATATCTACAGCTGCAGTGCTTCTTAATATGGCGCCTGTAATAGTTATGGTGGTTTCACTAATTTTTTTGGGGGAGCAATTTTCTTTACGCAAAGGGGTTGCAATGTTTATTGCGCTTTTAGGATGTGCCCTTGTTACGGGACTTATTGGGGGGATGCGCTTTGATATTGCAGGCATAATTTATGGGCTTCTTTCTGCACTTTGTTATGCAACCTACAGTATTTGTGTTAACCTTGCGGTAAAAAAAGGCTCATCGTCTGGTACAACAACGCTGTACAGCTTTCTTTTTGCTGCACTTGTATCGTTTATTTTCTCCCCGCCGGATATTTTGGTAAACACAATCACAGATGCAGGTACAGTGGGGTTGGTTCTTATAATTTCATTTGGTATTGTAACGGGATTTTTAGCGTCATTTTTATATTCACAGGCTATGAAAAAGCTTCCCGCCGGTTTGGTTTCGGCACTTGCTGCGATAGAACCGCTTACACAAACAATACTTAGTATAGTCGTTTTGGGTGAGGTGCTTACAATTGCCTCAACTATAGGTATATGCCTTATCTTGGCATCTGTTGTAACGCTTAGCTTTGAAGTGTAGAATTGGGGATGGTTTTATTGTGGAATAAGGAGTATATTGCAAAAAAATTAGGTTTCGGTTATGTTGGTGAAGTCCTAAGGTTGGCAATGCCTTGCTTTTTGGAACAGCTTCTTCTTGTAGTAGTCAACGTTGTTTCTTCAATGATTGTAGGACAGCTCGGTAAGGCAGAGCTATCCGCATCGGCAATGAGTAATGGTCTTATAAACTGGCTTCAGTGCGCTTATACGGGCCTTGCATCGGGTGCAACAGTTGTCATCGCACGTATGTGGGGTAATGGTGATAAAAAGGGCATTAAAGAGGCTTCGTTTCAGGCATTTAAGCTTAATACAATTGTAAGTGTGGTTGTGCTTCTTTTTTCAGTTATATTTAAAAGCCAGATAATTGGTTTTCTTTATGGAAGTGCGCAAAAAGATGTATTAGAATGTATGAATATCTATTATATGTATAGTATGTTTGGTCTTCCATTTACCGCTATTTCGTGCACCGTGGGAGCAAATCTTAGAGGAATAGGGGATAATAAAACGCCACTATATTCCACGGCAGTTTTAAATGTAGTAAATCTTATACTTAGTATCATTCTTATATTTGGCGTAAAAAGCCTCAAGATACCTAAAATGGGAATTGCAGGGGCAGGTATTGCAATAACAACTGCAAGATTTGCATGTGCAGTATTTATAATTATGTATGTGTTTACAAGGAAAAAGGAAATATTGCCTGAAAAATATACTTATGGTTTTAATAAAAAAATTATAAAGAGAATTATGAATATCGGTATACCCTCAACCTTAGAGGCGCTGGTGTTTCAAGGTGGATTTGTAATTCTTGCAATTCTCATAATACGCTTCGGCACAACCTTCCAGGCGGGTTACCAAATTGGATCAAATCTAAACAATATTTTAGGCGCGCCTTCTTTAGCCATGGGTGTTGCTATGACGGCACTGATCAGCAAAACACTGGGTGAGGGGGACACCTATAAGGCAAAGTATCTTGTACGTGCGGCAAATATTATTATATACACAGCTTTTATAGCAATAAGTATTTGTATGTACTTTGCGGCACCATTGTTTGTTAATCTGTACACTCATGATGCAGGTGTTTTATCAAATGGTATATTCTTTGCGCGTATGTTTGCGCTTATGGCAATCCCAATCGGTATTATGCAGTCAATGTCGGGGGTACTCCGTGGTGCAGGGGATGCAAAGTATGTTGCAATTACAAATGTTATTGGCCTTTGGGTTATGCGTGTGTTTGGAATCCTTATTATTTCGGAGATCACAAACAACGGGTATTTGGCAATTATAATTGGTTGTGGGGCAGATTTTATATGGCGCGCAGCCGGATACACAATCCGTGTGTATAAAGGAAAATGGATGCAAATTAAAGTTTGATAGAGGTGCTTTTATGAAACAGGAAGTTTTCAAATATAAAAATATGAATTACATTTTATCCGTTCCGGATGATTTTAAGAAGGATAAGAAATATCCTACGATAATTTTCCTTCATGGTGCGGGCGGTAGAGGGAATAATATCGATGATCTTTTGTTTGATAATCCCTTTTTTGAACTAACCGGGGAGTATAGGAAAAACGCTGTTGCCTTTGTGCCGCAGTGCTTTTCGGACACCTGGTTTGACATTTTTGAACAGCTTCAGGATTTTATTGATTTTGTAATAAACACTGAATTTGTAAATGCAGACAAGGTGTATCTTATGGGTGGAAGTATGGGTGGATATACGACATGGCAAATGTCCATGACAATGCCCGAAAAGCTAGCCGCTATTGTGCCTATTTGCGGTGGCGGAATGTATTGGAATGCTGAAAGACTTAAAAATCTTCCTATATGGGCGTTTCATGGCACAGAGGATGATGTTGTGTTTTTTGAAGAAAGCAAAAAAATGGTTGATGCAGTAAAGAAATACAATCCTAATGTAAAATTTACTGTGTGTAAGGGCGTTAAACACAATTCGTGGATAAATGCCTTTGAATGCAGGGAAATGTTTGAATGGTTGTTCAGCCAAACAAGAGTCGGATGCACAGAAGGTGGTGGCAAAGCCTATAATCTAAAGGACTTTGGATAAAATTTCAAGGGGAAAAAGATTAAAAAGTTACAATTCTTCTGGAAATGTTCACCATAAATCTGCTGGATAATACAATAAAAACTTGACAAAGGATCTTGCTATAATACGAAATATGTGGTATACTACTACTACTATATTGGATGAAATCACCGATGGAAAAGGAGATGTTATTATGGTGAAGGAATTTGAAGCTTGGAAGGGCTTTGAAGGTGGAACCTGGAAAAAGGAAATAAATGTTAGAAGCTTTATTAAGCATAACTATGCCCCTTATGATGGAAATGAGGATTTCCTTGAAGCACCTACAAAGGATACAATGACTCTTTGGGAGCAGGTTCTTGAGCTTGCTGAAAAGGAAAGAGAAGCAGGCGGCGTTTTGGATATGGATACAAAAGTAATATCCACAATCGTATCACATGCTCCCGGGTATCTAAATAAGGACATCGAAAAAATAGTCGGATTTCAGACAGATAAGCCATTTAAACGTGCACTTATGCCCTATGGTGGCATTCGTATGGCAGAGAAGGCTTGCGCTGACAATGGATATACAATTGACCCCGGTGTGAAAGAGTTTTTCGAAACACACAGAAAAACACATAATGCCGGTGTATTTGATGCATATACCCCTGAAATGCGTGCTTGTAGATCAAGTCACATTATAACAGGACTTCCTGATGCATACGGAAGAGGTAGAATTATCGGTGACTACAGAAGAGTTGCACTCTATGGTGTTGACAGACTTATTACTGATAAAATGGAACAGAAGGAAACAACCACTTCAGCGATGTATTCTGAGGTTATCCGTTCAAGAGAAGAGCTTTCTGAACAGATTCGTGCGCTTGAAGAGCTTAAGAAGATGGCAGCAAGCTATGGCTTTGATATATCACAGCCTGCAACCGACACAAAGGAAGCTATTCAGTGGCTTTATTTTGGTTATCTTGCAGCTGTTAAAGAACAAAACGGTGCTGCAATGTCACTTGGAAGAACATCAACTTTCCTTGACATCTACTCTTCAAGAGACCTTGCAAACGGTGTATATACAGAAAACGAAATTCAGGAAATGATTGACCATTTCATTATGAAGCTTCGTCTTATAAAATTTGCTCGTACTCCTGAGTACAATGCACTCTTCTCCGGTGACCCACAGTGGGTTACAGAGTCAATAGGCGGTGTGGCAATTGACGGCCGTCACATGGTAACAAAAATGTCTTATCGTTACCTTCATACACTTACAAACCTCGGTCCCGCGCCAGAGCCGAACCTTACAATTCTTTGGTCAACAAGACTTCCCGAGAACTTTAAGCACTACTGTGCAAAGATTTCAATTGAAACATCTTCAGTTCAGTACGAAAATGATGACCTTATGCGTTTTACTCATGGTGATGACTATGCAATTGCCTGCTGCGTTTCATCTATGAGAGTTGGTAAGGAAATGCAGTTCTTTGGTGCACGTGCAAACCTTGCAAAATGTTTGCTTTATGCTATAAACGGTGGCGTGGATGAAGTTTTAGGTAAGCAGATTGCACCTGAGTATCGTCCTATCACAAGTGAATACCTTGATTACGATGAAGTAATGAAAAGGTATGATGAAATGATGAAGTGGCTTGCAGGTGTATATGTAAATACACTTAACATCATTCATTATATGCACGATAAATATTGCTACGAAAAGATTCAGATGGCGCTTCACGATAAATCAGTTACGCGTTGGTTTGCAACAGGTATCGCAGGTCTTTCAGTAGTTGCAGACTCACTTTCAGCTATTAAGTATGCAAAGGTTAAAATAATCCGTAATGAAGCAGGCATTGCAGTAGATTATGAGGTTGAGGGTGATTACCCAAAATATGGTAATGATGATGATAGGGTTGACTCTATCGCTTATGAAATTGTACACAGATTTATGAAGCACATCAGAAAGAACCATACCTATCGTGACAGTATCCCAACAACATCAATTCTTACTATTACATCAAACGTTGTATATGGTGAAAATACAGGTGCAACACCGGATGGCCGTAAGAAGGGACAGGCATTTGCACCCGGTGCAAATCCAATGCATAATAGAGATACTCATGGTGCAATAGCATCACTTGCATCAGTATCAAAGTTACCCTTTATTGATGCACAAGACGGTATTTCAAATACCTTCTCAATCATCCCGGGTGCGCTTGGTAAAGATGACCGCATCTTTGTAGGGGATATTGATGTTGACCTTGATTGTGGAAATGGTGCATGTAACATTCCCACACTTTTTGAAGGGCTTGACACAGATAATGCCTAAAGCGAAGTTTAAATAATTAAGGAGGAAACAAACATGGCAGTAACACAAAATCAAATAGATAACTTGGTATCACTTCTTGATGGTTATGTTTACAAGGGTGGACATCACCTCAATGTAAACGTATTTACAAAAGAAACACTTCTTGATGCACAGGCACATCCTGAAAGGTATCCGCAGCTTACAGTTCGTGTAAGCGGATATGCAGTAAACTTTGTAAAGCTTACTAAAGAACAGCAGGATGAGGTTATTTCAAGAACTTTCCACGACAAGATTTGACCAAAATGAAAGGTTTAATTCATTCGTTGGAAAGCTTTGGAACTGTAGACGGTCCGGGCATAAGATATGTAATATTCATGCAGGGCTGCCCCATGAGGTGCATATATTGCCATAACCCTGATACGTGGAAAATAGGTACGGGCAAAGAAATAACTTCAGAAGAAATTATAAGTGAATTTAATAAAAACCGTCCTTTTTATCAAAAGGGTGGCATCACCGTAACAGGTGGAGAGCCACTAATACAGATTGATTTTCTTATTGATTTGTTTAAAAAGGCTAAAAAGGAAAAAATCCATACCTGCATAGACACATCAGGAATTACCTATAACCCCGAAAACGAAGGCTACATCAAAAAGCTTGATGAACTGATTAAATATACAGATTTGGTTATGCTTGATATTAAGCATATTGACCCCGATAAGCATAAAGAAATAACGGGAAAAGATAACAAGAATATTCTTGCATTTGCAAAATATCTTGAAGCTAAAAAAATTCCGATTTGGGTAAGGCATATTATAATTGAGAATATAACTGATGTACCCGAAGAACTTATTAAGCTTGGCGAATTCATAGGTGGTCTTAAGAATTTAAGGGCTCTTGATGTTTTGCCATACCACACAATGGGCGTAAATAAGTATAAGGAATTAGGAATTCCCTATCCGCTTGAAGGTGTGAAGGCACTTCCGCTTGAAAAAGCAATTGAAGCTAAAAGATATATATTACAAGGGATAAAAAATATCCGTGGATAAAAAATATAGGACTGTTTAAAGGCAGCTTCGTAGGGACTATTCCCTATGAAGCTGCCTAAAGCTTTTGTATTTTTGCACAAAAAAAACCTCTTGTAATTGGTCAATATGTCTATTGATAAAAAAATAGAATTATAGTATAATTATACTAATTACAAAGGGGGGTATTTTAGATGAAGAAGAGGAAAATTATTTCAGCCATTCTGGCTCTTGTTATGGTGTTTAGTTTGGTTGGTACGTTTGAAATTTCCGCACTTGCGGCGGACCCGATTACAATTGACGCTATGCCAGGTGAAATCGTATGGTCGGAAAATTTTGACAAGGCAGAAAATGATGGTAAAACCCTTACAGAGCTTGGTTTTACTGAAAACGATAAGTCCGTAAATTTAGTTGCAGATTTTATCGTTGATACAGCCGCTAAAGAGGAAAATGCATCTAACAAGGCACTTAAAGGTGGCGTAAGAATTGCAAGAATGTACGTTTCCGCAGAAGAACAGGCTGAAATTGACAAAAGCGAATATAAAGTTGGAGATAAAAATGCCGATTTGGTTCAGTATGGTGAAAACTATTTCTTGATTACTAATGAAGGCGGCAGAATGTGGACAGCAGCCGATTCTGAAGGTAATGTTATTGCAGAAAAAACAAACTCAAGAAGATATTGGTTTTATGCAGATGGCACACCCTATACATATAAGGAAGTCGACAAATATACTAATCTTAGTGTTGGGGAAGCAGCTCAATCTAGTGTAATAATTCCAAGTTTTAGTAATTTTAAGTCCGTTGGGGGAAATGTAGTAGGTCTTTATTCTGTAGGCTTTAAAATTATGAACCCCAGAACAGAAAATTGGTCCGGTGAAGATGGTGCAACTATTGTGGTTCCATCAGGTCAGACAGGACAGTTCTATTTTAGAGACAGCATTATCAGAGTTGATAAGAACCACGTCTTGGAATATAATGGTGATGCAGAAAATGTGTATATCCCCGAGGGTGCATCGTCATACCTTGGCATAACCCCCGATGTAGATGGTAGACTTACAACAACAGATAATCTTGTATCATTTAGCAAGACTAAAAGAACAGGTGGCACATGGCATGATGTACTTATCATGCTTGACTATGACAACGGATATTATAAGCTTTACTATGATGGTCTTCCGGTTTACTTTTTGGCATCTGATAAAGCAAGCTACACAAACCAGTTTGAAATGAATTTAAAGAACAATATCCCTGCAATTTCACTTACAACCCCAAGGCTTAATCTCTTTTCCGGTAATGAGCCTTACTTTGATGATTTTGTTTCAAAATATGATGGAGAAACTCTTGAATCAAAGCTTACCTGGGATACAATTTCAAATGGTCAGATTATTGCAAGCGTAGTGGGTGACCTTAAGCTGCCCAAAAAGATTACCTACAAAGGACAGGAGCTTGATATTGTATGGACAACAAGTAACGCTGATGCAATCACAAATGAAGGTGTTGTAAAGCGTGCAACCGTAAATGCAAGTGCTGTTCTTACTGCCTCAGTAGGTGGCAAGGAATTAAAGTTTAATATAACTGTCAAGGGCACAGATGGTAAACCCACTATCTACCTTGCAGGTGACTCACATATGTGTGACTATGCCACTTCTTCTTACCCCCAGCAGGGATGGGGCTACTACTTTAAGACACTTTTTGGTGATAATGCAACTGTTGTAAATACTGCCCAGGGTGGCCGCAGCGCGAAGAGTTTTTACATTGACCCATCAAGATTTAAGAGGGCTATTAAAGAAAAGCTTCTCCCCGGCGATTTTGTAATTATCAGCTTTGGTACAAACGATGCAGCACAGGCAAATAACCCGAATTATGTATTTAGCTATACCGATGAAGAAGGCGTACTGCATCAAAATGTAATGGTTGGCTCGCAGATTCCCGAATATAAGGAATACCTTCAGAAATATATTGATGAGATTCGTGAAAAGGGTGCTTATCCGATTTTTGTAACTATGGCAAATAGCACCTATAACTATGACACTTACTCAACATATGTTGATGCAATGAGGGAGGTTGCCGGAATAAACAATGTTGACCTTGTTGATTTGAACAGGGCACATAATGACCACATTAAGTATGTAAAATCACTTGATTGCACACCTGAAGCAGAGAAATTAGGTAAGATTGTTCCTGAATTCGTTAAAAACGAAATTATGATGTACAATATGCTTCAAAACTATGGCGTAGATAAGAATGACGATGCCTACCACTTCACAGTGAAAGGTGCAAGAACCCTTTCACGCTGGGTAGAGCAGGGAATATATAATGGCGAAGGGGCAACACTTAAAGCTCTTAAAGAGCTTATGGTGCCAGAACTTGTTCAGCCCACCATCTACACCGCGGGTGACTCACTTATGTTTGACTGGACGCGTTTTGGTCAAAAATGGTACCCGTATCAGGGCTGGGGTTCATATCTTTATCAGTATTTTGAAAAAGCAAATGTAAATAACACTGCTTATTCAGGTGAAACAACTGCAAGCTTCTATTATCTTCCTCAGTATATGCCTACTGTTAGACCGCTTCTTAATCACGGTGATTACCTTATCCTTTCGCTTGGCGTAAACGATATGGGCTATGCAAACAATACAGACCCTGTTAAGGGCTTTATCACAGGCTATGATGGTAAGGTATACAAGAAGGGCGCTGACCTTTCAGAATACGCAGTTAACCTTAAAATGTATATTGAGGATATGAGAAAACGTGGCGTTAATATTGTATTTGCAACCTTCCCGACATGGGGTGGTACATATGACTATGGTGCAAATTACATTGCGAAGATGAAGGAAGTTGCAACAGCTAATAATATTCCGGTAATTGACCTTCGTGCTAAGAACCTTGAGTATATTGATACATATCAGGACGGACTTGTAGCAGGTGACGCACTTCCAACTGCATATAAAAACGATATGCATATGACAAAGAATACAATGAAAAATGACTTCGGATTTACTGATGAAACAGTTGCATCGCACCCAAGTTCAATGCTTGGTACAACAGGTGATTATACTCACTTTAACATTAATGGTGCAAAGACAATTACTCGCCTTGCAATGGAAGCACTTCTAGAATCAGCAGATCCGAAGCTTGATGAGCTTCAGTCTTATGTTGATTTGGATGCCCTTGATGAAAAAGAATTGACAAATTCAGAGCTTGTGCTTACAAATGTCCAGTTTATCGGCGCACCCGGACAAAAGGGGTATGTTGGCGCAGCAATTTCCGCAACACTTCCCAAGGGTAAGCTTTCAAGAATGAAATGGGTATTTGTTACACCAACCGAAAGACTTTACTCAAATACAATTGTTAAGACACCTGCAGTTGATGTTGAAGGTAGTGTTAAGTTTGGCTTATCAATAGAAAATGGTACCGTTGGTACAGATGGTAAACTTGGCACAACAAAAAAAATCACGGGCGTAGATGCAATCTTTAGAGTTGATGGTACTGATGTATTTACCAATCTCTTGGATAAAGCAAACTTCGTAAGATAACTAAAAAAAACACCTGGTCTTGGTAAATTAAAAAGCAGAGTGAACTTCACTCTGCTTTTTTGTGTATATATTATTTAATAAGATTTAAAATACAAAGCGCAGTAACCAATGAAAACAATGCACACATTACACTTCCGATAATAATTGAAAAATTTTTGTTTCTGATTTTGGGTGGACTGTAAAGTGGCTTATTTAAATCATCTAAGTAAAGGCTTACAATTTTTTCTGCTTCTGAAACGGCATCAGATTCGCAAAAATCTGCATCATCACGAAGGATAAATATTGCCTGCTCAATTTTAGGTGACTTAATATTATTGAGCACTACTATTTTACGCGTGTTGTTATTCATATTAATCACTCCTTTTTAACATTATGCACACTCCTTGGTGATGATAAACATATAATTATTCAATATATGCCGCAACAATAGTTATATCATCTTTTACTATGTTTTTATTTACTGCTTTTGTAAGCTTAAGTATTTTTTGTGCAAGTGCCTCAGGCTCAATTCCGTCATATTCTTTTATCGTGCTTTTGATTGTAGGCAGGGTACTTTCGTCAAGTGCCGACGCCCCGTCTGAAACGAGCACAATCATACTTCCATGTGATGACGGAACAGTAAAAACTGAAGCATCGCTTACAGCGTTAGTTCCTGCAGGCAGGGTACGTGCATCGATATGAGTAACTACCTCACCGCATTTAGCATATGTATCGGCACCGCCACATTTATAGAACTTACTGCTTCCGTCATCAAGACTAATAAGGCAAAGGTCTATAGCGGCAATAGAGCCATTTGACGAAAATACAAGCAAAGAATTTATCATATTAAGCGCCTCCTGTGGTGAAAGCCCCGTTTCCAAAAGCTTCATAAGAAGTGATGCGCATGTTTTACTTTCTTTTCGTGCTATTTCACCACTGCCCATCCCATCGCATAGTATGATTGCATAGGTGTGTCTATCAAGAAGTGCATAGATGGCGTAATCGCCGCTGTATTTTTTATTTGTCTTTACAGCATGTGCAATCGCAGATGTAATTGAGAACTCGGGCTTAATAACATAGGTGTGAGAACACTCCCCACAACTGCGAAGGCCACATTTTACATAAGGCTTACCCGTACTGTTTTCAAGCACCTTGCAGACAGCATTTTCGCATCTTCCAAATCCACCGCAGCTTTCAAGCGTTATTTTTACTTGTGTTTCGTCATTGTTTCCACAAACGAAGACATCACCTGCTACGATGCCTTCTTTTTTCAGTCTGTTCTTTATTTCTTCGGCTGCTACAAAATCACAACTATCAATTTTAGATATTTTCTCTGAATTTGTTTTCAACATCCCTGATATTGCACCCAAACTATTGTACACGCAGTGTTGGTATTCATAAATTCTGCTTGTCCAGATACAGTCATTTTTATATATGTCATACATAGCACTGAAGTCTTTTATAAACTGCTCTGCACGAAGACAGTGTACGGGGGCAAAATCTACGTGAAGTGCTTCTCCGGTCTCCATTTTTTTTGCAAGATTATCAAGTGCTTCTCTTGTGGCTACGCTGTCACGACCCCAACAGTATTTTCTGAGTCCACAACCACTGCAGGTGCGTTTGGCAGTTCTGTGATATAAAACAAGTTTGTTTGAATCCTCATTGCTTCTTAAATCAGAAATGCTCTTAAACCCTCTTTCGCATTTTGATATTACTGCTGAGGAAAAGCTTACTATACTTGATGCAGCCGCAGAATCGGGATGCGTGTTACTGCCTATGTTTTTAACTGCGTCATATATTCTATTAGGCATAAGATATAATATGGAGGCAGCGATAAGTGTGTCGGAAATATTTATCAGTACCTCCGTAGAGCCATTTGATAAAATGGTGATTATCGCATTTGCCATTATAAAAGATACACAGCTTGCCCACTTTCCGTACTTGGAGAAAAAGCCGGCACAAAGTCCGGAAAATGCAAAGGAAGCGGCACAGGCATCAACTCTTCCGCGGCTTAAGCACGAAATCATTCCCATTATAATTCCTGCACAACATCCGTGAAGACTGCCGAAGCATGTAGCAAACGCAAGCACTGATAAAACACAAAGTATACCCGTTAAGGAGAAAACATTTCCAAGGCCTGCCCCTCCAAAGCCGCAAATTACACCACCTACTAAAAAGGCAAGAGAAACCGTCTCTTCTGTTGTAAGCGTGCGACGAATGTTTAAAGAAAATATAAGTGGCTCTGCAATTAAAAATGCCTTCACTCCAAGCCAAACGGTAGCACCCTCAACTATCAATACAACCAAATCGTAAATAAGAGGATACCCGCCGAAGGACATTGTGGCAAATAACAAAAATACCCCTGAAACCATCAGTGATATAAGGGCAAGATGGGCGCTTTTTTCTCTTGCTTTTGGCTTGCCTTTTATAAGCTTATCATATACAAGTGAAAAAATAACTGCTGATATGATGTATTTACCGATAATCGTAAAGCTTGTCCCACGGATAATTAACCCGAGAACTGAAAATATCATACATAAAAGGGCATCTCCACTTGCAAAAACTGATGCAAAAAAAGCAAATCCAAGTGGAGTAACGCCACCTATAAGCTTTGTTCCCGAGAGTAAAAATGCACATACACATCGTATAAGTGTTTTGTGAGAATAACGTTCTTTTAACTTTTTCCACAGTAGAAAGTCCTTATTTTTTTTGTGCTCTTTCTTTTCTCGCTTAACAAGCGGCTTTAATGTGAAGCCATTCATTTGTAGTACCATCCTTTCAACAAAACCTGATGAAATAATTCTACCACGAATAAATGGAAATATTTGTCAAACGGTGTAGCTTATGCCAAAAACTTTTCGTCAAAATAAAACAAATTTATAAGGTTCTGTGCCTTGACATTGCGGTCAAAAGGTTTATAATAAGAAAGAATAGGGGTGACAATATGAAAAGAAAAACTCATACTGTCGATATGACACAAGGTGGCGTTTTCAGACATATCATTAAATTTTCTATACCATTAATGCTTACGGGCATTTTGCAGTGTTTCTACAATGCAGCAGATATGATTGTTGTCGGCAGGTTTTCAAGTCAAAAGGATTTGGCACTAGCTGCAGTTGGCTCAACGGGGCCTGCAATTAATCTTGTGATCAATCTGTTTATTGGAATGGCAATGGCAGCAGGTATTATGGTATCAAGAAAATTTGGTGCAAAAAACGAATCGGGTGTGTCAAAGGCAGTTCACTCCTCTATGACAGTCAGTATAATTGGTGGTGCATTTTTAAGTGTTATAGGTGTGTTTCTTGCAAAGCCTATTCTTAAAATGATGAATGTACCAAAAGAAGTAATAGACCTCTCTGTATTATATGTAAGAATTTACTTCTCTGGTGCACTTGCAATGCTTGTATATAACTTTGGTGCGGCAATTCTTCGTGCGGTGGGTGATACCAAGCGCCCACTTTACTATCTTACCTTTTCGGGAATTGTAAATGTGGTGCTAAACCTTTTCTTTGTTATTGTGTGCAAGATGAGTGTCGATGGTGTTGCTATAGCTACGCTTATATCACAGGTTATATCAGCAGTGCTTGTTCTTCGTGCACTTATTCATACGGATGAATGTTACAAGCTATGTTTAAAAAAGCTTCGTGTCGATATAGATGATTTAAAAGACATTTTGTATCTTGGTATACCCGCGGGCATACAAGGCGCGATGTTTTCAATTTCAAATATGATTATTCAGTCGTCAATAAATGGTGTTGGTACGGTTGCGATGGCGGCAAATGCTGCGGGCGGAAACATAGAAGGCTTTTTGTATACAACTATGAATTCTTTTAATAATGTCACCCTAACATTGATAAGCCAAAACTATGGTGCAAAAAAGTTTGCACGAATAAAGCGTGGGGCTATAGCAAGTGGCGCAAGCGTAATTGTAGCAGGGCTTATCCTTGGACTTGGGGTGTCAGCGCTGTCAGAATTTTTCATGTCGTTTTACACTGCAGATGTGGCTGTTATAAATGCAGGCGCAATAAGAATGAGGTATATGATAACGATATATTTCTTACTTGGACTTATGGAAACAAGCGTTGGCGCACTTCGTGGACTAGGGCTGTCTTTTAGAAATATGATTATCTCTATTATAACAATATGTGGAGGAAGGCTTTTGGCTATATTCCTTTATGGACCATTTCACACGCTGGAAGATCTTAATGTTTTGTACATATCGTACCCAGTCACTTGGGCGCTAACTGCACTTGCGAACTACACATTGTTTATTATTGTGTTTAGAAGTCGCAAAAAAAAGTATGAATTGAGCGAGGCTGATTGTGGATAATATAAATCGAATTGTAATGGGAATATTGGCACATGTAGACTCAGGAAAAACAACCCTTTCCGAGGCAATGCTTTATTCCTGCGGGGAAATTCGAAGCATAGGCAGGGTAGACCACAAGAATGCCTTTTTAGATACTGACCTAATTGAAAAAGAGCGTGGTATTACAATCTTTTCAAAGCAAGCAATTATAAATATGAATAATACAAAGTTAACCCTTCTTGACACGCCTGGCCACGTGGACTTTTCTTCAGAGACGGAGCGTGCGCTTTGGGCACTGGATTATGCAGTGCTCGTAGTAAGTGGGGTTGACGGCGTGCAAAGTCACACGGGAACTCTATGGAAGCTACTTAAAGAGCATGGGGTACCTGTGTTTGTTTTTGTTAATAAAATGGATATATCGCACCGAAAGAAAGATGAACTTATAGAAATCCTATCAAAAAAGCTTGGTGACGGATTTGTTGACTTTACGTCTGATAATTTTCATGAGGAAGCGGCAATTTATGATGAAAGACTTATGGATAGTTTTCTTGAAAACACAAGACTTGATGACAAAGATATTTTAAAGGCAATAAGAGAAAGAAGGATATTCCCGTGCTACTTCGGTTCTGCTCTTAAAAATGATGGGGTAGATGCGCTTTTAAAGGGGATTGAATTGTACGCCAAACCCTACAACAAAGGGGAAAAATTTGGTGCACGTGTGTATAAAATTTCAGAGGATGAGCGTAAAATAAGACTCAGCTTTATGAAAATTACAAGCGGTAAACTTTCTGTAAAGGATATAATAGAGGTTGGAAGTGAAAATGAAAAGATAAACGAAATCCGTATATATTCCGGTGCACGATATAAAAATGTGCAGGAGGTTTACCCCGGTGATGTTTGTGCGGTTTGTGGTCTAGTAAATACCTATAATGGACAAGGCCTGGGCATTGAAAAGGATGCCCCCACCCTAAAACTTGAGCCGGCATTTATATACAAAATAATTCCCCAGCAGGGGGCTGATATGCGTGTTGTGATGAGTCAACTTAAAAAGCTTGAAGAAGAGGAGTCACAGCTTCGTGTGTCGTGGAATCAAGTGCTTGGTGAAATTCACCTTCTTTTGATGGGTGAAATTCAGCTTGAGGTACTTAAACGAATGCTTAAGGACAGATTTAATCTTGAAGCAGATTTTGATGAGGGTGGCATTCTATATAAAGAAACAATCAAAAGCCCCGTAGAGGGTGCAGGCCATTATGAGCCACTAAAACACTATGCAGAGGTGCACCTTTTGTTAGAACCGCTTCCTCGTGGAAGTGGCATAGTAATAGAAGCAGACTGCAGTGAGGATTTACTAAGCCGTAACTGGCAAAGGCTTATTCTTACTCATCTTAAAGAAAAAGAGCATGTCGGTGTTCTTACGGGCTCACCAATTACTGATATAAAAATAACACTTAAATCAGGTAAGGCACATCTTAAGCATACCGAGGGTGGAGATTTTCGCCAGGCAACATATCGTGCAGTGCGTCACGGATTAAGGCGTGGGGAGTCTGTACTTTTAGAACCTTTCTATGATTTTACACTTGAGATACCTTCAGAATCGACAGGTCGCGCAATGACAGACCTTGAGAAGATGGGCGCAAGTATTAACCCGCCCGTTATAAATGAAAATAAAACTACCCTTACCGGCAGGGCACCTGTAAAGGAGCTTTGCCACTATCAAAGGGATGTTACCCAATACACAAAGGGACTTGGTGTGCTATCTGTTATGTCAGGCGGATATGAAGAGTGTCAAAATCCCGAAGATGTGATAGAAACAATAGGCTATGATTGTGATGGTGATTTAAACAATACTGCAGATTCAGTATTTTGCTCTCACGGGGCAGGCTACAGTGCTTCATGGGAAGATGCAATGTCACATATGCACCTTGAAAGTATAATGAGCGTAAAGTCGGATATTATAGATAAGCCACTAAAAACGCGAACTACCTGTAAATCATATACTGATGAGGAGTTAATGGAAATCTTTGAGCGTACCTATGGAAAGATAGAGCATAAAAACTACAATGCCATTCGTGTGCGTAAAAAGTTAAGTGATGTTAAAAAGGTGCGCTCCTCGCCACAAAAAAAGTCACCCGAATATCTTCTTATCGATGGATATAATATTATATTTGCTTGGGATAGACTTTCAAAAATTGCAAACGATAACCTAGAGGATGCGCGCCACGCCCTTATAGAAAGCGTTTGTGACTTAAGTGTATTTAATGAATACAATATTATCCTTGTTTTTGACGCTTATAGGGTAAAAGGCACTGTAAGAGAAATAGAAAAAATTCGAAACATTTCTGTTGTATACACAAAGGAAGCGGAAACAGCCGATGCCTACATCGAAAAAATAACACGTGAGCTTGGTAAAAAGCACATTGTAAGGGTTGCAACATCAGATGCTTTAGAGCAGATGATAATTCTCGGAAATGGTGCACAAAGGCTCCCTGCATCTGCCTTTATTAAAGAACTTGAGGATATTGAGGTATATATAAAAGAAATGGTAAAAAAATACAATCAAGACTCTATGCCTTAAAAGAAAATGGCCATTCTCTTCTAAACAAAAGAATTGAAAAATTGACCATTTTTCTCTCAAAAAACTTGACGAATTGGCTTAAAAGTTATATACTAGAAGAAGTGTAAATAAATTGATTATTTAATTTACGTTGTTATTATATTAGGAGGTAACATAAAATGGCAAGAAAGAAAAAAACCATGGACGGTAACACCGCTGCGGCATATGTCTCATATGCATTCACCGATGTTGCTGCCATCTATCCCATCACGCCTTCCTCAAACATGGCTGAGGTTACAGACGAATGGGCAGCAAAAGGAAAGGAAAATATCTTCGGCAGACCTGTAAAGATTGCAGAAATGCAGTCAGAGGGTGGTGCTGCAGGTGCAGTTCATGGCTCTCTTACAGCCGGTGCACTTACAACAACCTACACAGCATCACAGGGTCTACTTCTTATGATTCCCAATATGTATAAGATTGCTGGTGAACTTTTACCGTCAGTTATTAACGTATCTGCACGTGCACTTGCTTCACATGCACTTTCAATATTTGGTGACCATCAGGACGTTTATGCTTGCCGTCAGACAGGCTATGCAATGCTTTGTTCAGTAAACCCCCAGGAGGCTATGGACCTTGGTGCTGTTACGCCTTTCTTCCTTGCTTTCCGCGACCGCGAGCGTATTCTCGAAATATTCGAAGGCAATACAGGTAATCGTCTTACCATGAATTACATTACACCTGGTGGTGTGATGTTCGATGTGTTGCCCAACTTTGCCAGCAGCATCAAGGAATTGCTCAAGAAAGTAAAAGAATACCTGAAAGAATACGAAACACTGATTACTGGTAATGTTATCCCATGCAGTACTTTCGATGCCGTTGATGCCCG
>CAZYYT010000017.1:0-13714 GCA_964651775.1 uncultured Oscillospiraceae bacterium
CTGCTTGTGAAAAAATTCTATTTTAACTTTTACCCCAACTATTGACAAAGAGCCACTAAAAAAAGGGATGTTTAAAAATTTTTTAAACATCCCTTTTTTTTATAATAATTCTACCGAGATTTCTTTTCTTCTTACTACAGCAGGTTTTTGAACTGCCTTGGGCTTTTCACCCATTGCTTCATTTAATGCACGATTTATAAATGCATTTAAGCTTTCGCCATTTGCTTCGGCATAAAGGCGGATTTTTTCTTTTTCACCTTTTTTCACCTTAACCTCAATTCTGTCGTAGGCCTTTTGGTTGTACTTTGCGTTTGCACGCTTACGCGCTTCACTTAATGGCATAAAACAACCTCCTAAATAAAATTAGCAGAGAATATCCCAGAATAAATCTGTATATTTTGCAGGGTCGTCAATCGGCATATCTGCGATAAGAAGTGCCTGATTGTAAAGAAGCTCCCCAATTTTTGCGCATCTGTCTTTGTCAAGCTGCCAAGTGTCGCAAAGCATATAAAATGCCTTGTGGCTTGGGTTTATTTCAAGCACACGCTGTGCCTTAATTTCGGGATGGTCACCGGGGATTGTCGCAAAGTATTTTTCCATACCAAGGCTTACATCACCGTCGGTGCTAATACATACTGGGTGACTCTTAAGCTTATGTGAAAGCCTTACGGAAGCGACCTTACCGCCTAAAAAATCACGAAGATAATCAAGCATAACCTTGTTTTCTTCCTCTTTATCCTCGGTTTCTTTTACATCCTCTTCATTTTCGATGCCAAGGTCCTTATCATCAATTGACTTAAACTTTTTGCCGTCAATTTCACCAATCATATTAACAACAAACTCGTCAACCTCATCCGTCATATAAAGTATTGAATAGCCCTTGTCCTTAATTTGCTCCGTCTGTGGCAGATTATCAATCTTTTCAACAGTTGCACCACAAGCATAGTAGATATACTTTTGGTCTTCGCCCATAAGCTCCATATAACGCTCAAGTGTTATAAGCTTTTTCTCCCCTGATGAGTAGTATAAAAGCAAGTCCTGAAGCAGGTTTCTGTGTGCACCATAGTCAGCTACCATGCCATACTTAAGCTGAAGGCCAAAGCTTGCCCAGAATTTTTCGTAATTTTCGGGGTCATTTGTAAGAAGCTTCTTAAGCTCTTGCTTGATTTTCTTTTCAATATTATTTTTTATTAAAAGAAGCTGACGGTCGTGCTGAAGCATCTCACGCGAGATATTAAGTGATAAATCCTGTGAATCTACAACACCCTTTACAAAACGAAAATGCTCAGGAATAATATCTTCGCAGCTTTCCATTATCATAACGCCTGAAGAATAAAGCTCAAGTCCTTTTTGATACTCTTTTGTGTAATAGCCCATAGGTGTGGTTGCAGGCACAAAAAGAAGCGCCTTGTATGAAAAGCTTCCCTCAACATCTGCACGAATTGTAAGAAGGGGGTCTTTCATATCATAGTATTTTTCTTTATAGAATTTATTTAATTCTTCCTCTGTAACGCTATCTTTACTACGCTGCCAAAGTGGAACCATACTATTTATTGTTTCTTCCTCAATGTATTTTTCATACTCGGGCTTGTCCGAGTCAGGCTTGTCTATTTTTCTTGATTTTTCAAGGTCCATTTTAATTGGATAACGGATATAGTCAGAATATTTTTTAATAAGGCCCTGAATCATATATTCTTCAAGATAATCACTGTACTTTTCATCATCGGTATCCGCCTTAAGGTGCATATAAATATCTGTACCGAAGCTATCTTTCTCTGCCTGGGTAATTGTATAACCGTCTGTCCCGTCAGAAACCCATTCGTACGTAGTATCCGCGCCGTACGCCTTTGTTATAACCCTTACCTTATCGGATACCATAAAGGCACTGTAAAAGCCAACACCAAACTGGCCGATTATATCTATATCTTCCTTCTTTTCCATATCGGCTTTAAAAGAAAGTGAACCGCTTCTTGCTATAATGCCAAGGTTTTTCTCAAGTTCTTCTTCTGTCATGCCGATACCATTGTCGCTAACCTTAATTATGCGATTTTGTTTATCAATTATAACCTTAATAAACAAATCCTCACGGCTAATGCCCACGCCATCCTCTGTAAGTGACTTGTAACAAAGCTTGTCAAGTGCATCTGATGAGTTGGAAATTATCTCACGAAGAAATATTTCCTTGTGTGTGTAGATTGAGTTGATCATCATGTCCAGCAGCCTTTTAGATTCTGCCTTAAACTGCTTTTTTGCCATACCAAAACTTCCTTTCATTATATCATAGATATTAGGATACCACTTTTTACATTTGTTTTCAATACTTTACATTAATTTTGTTTTACCAAGTCCTCATGATAGGTAAACTAAATTTTATCAGGAAATACACCAAAACCACCCGCGTGTGAGCCTTCAATGGCAGTAAAAAGCCTTGTCCTTAAGCCGGGGTTTTCCTTTTCAAGCTGCCATACAAGGTTTTTCACATATTCACGCTTTGTATGTTTATCTGACGGACACGAATTTTTTACAATAGGAAGCTCATACTTTTTCGCAAAGCTTTTAATATAAAGCTCAGGCGTGTAAATCATTGGACGGATAAGTGTAATATCTTTTCTGTCAAGATAAGTAACCGGCGAAAAGCAGCTTACCCTTCCCTCATAAACAAGGCATAGCATAAAGGTTTCGAGCACATCGTCATAGTGATGGCCAAGTGCCACCTTATGGCTTCCCACCTCAAGCGCCGCTTCGTGAAGCGCGCCACGGCGCATCTTCGCACAAAGTGAGCAGGGGTTTGTTTCTTTTCTGATATTAAAAAGAATTTCTGCAATATCAGTTTCCTTTAATATATAGCAAACGCCCAAATCATCGCAAAACTGTTTTACACCATCAAAATTCATATCCTCATAGCCCATTGAAAGTGTAATTGCCGTAAGGTCAAATTTTTTTGGATAAAACTCTCTTAGTTTACTTAGTCCATATAAAAGTGCCAGGCTGTCTTTGCCACCTGATACCCCCACAACAATGTGGTCATTTTCGTTTATCATTTGGTAGTCATCAACACCGCGGCGAAGATAACTTAAAAACTTCTGCATAACATCACTCCATGCATTGTATTATACTTTAACTTCTCAAAAAAATCAAGAAAATTTTGAAAATGCCTTTTTAGGAAACGAGAGCATTCATGAGAAAACAAGAGAAAACGAGAGCGTTTAAATCGCAAATTAAAATTATTTTCAAAAAGTGTTGACAAACGAGCTTAAATGTATTAAAATAGCAATTGCTGAAAAATAGATTAAATTATGGAGGTAGATTCCGAATGAAGTCCTTTATGGAAAAATCCGGTCAGGTACAGAGAAAATGGTACATTATTGACGCTTCAGGAAAGAGCGTTGGTAGAGTTGCTGCTGCTGCTGCAAGCATTCTCCGTGGTAAAGAAAAGCCCACATACACACCTAACGTAGATTGTGGCGATCATGTAATCATTCTTAACTGTGACCAGGCAGTATTCACAGGTAATAAGCTTAACAATAAGATTTATTATCATCACACAGGTTGGATTGGCAACCTTAAGTCAATTTCTGCAAAGAAAATGATGCAAATACATTCAGACAGAGCTATGTATCTTGCAGTTAAGGGTATGCTTCCTGCTACAACAATTGGCAGAAGCGCACTTACAAGACTCAGAACATACAAGGGTGGCGAGCATGAAAATCAGGCTCAGAAACCTGAAGTATGGACACGCGATATTAAATAAGGGAGGGTGAATTATAATGGCAATTACACAGTATTTCGGTACAGGTAGAAGAAAAAATTCAGTTGCTCGAGTTCGCCTTGTTCCCGGTAAAGGCGAAATTACAATTAATAAGAGAGATATTGACGATTACTTTGGTCTTGAAACACTTAAGTTTATTCTTCGTCAGCCTCTTGTTGCAACAAAAACAGAAGGTAAATTTGACATTCTCTGTAATGTACACGGTGGCGGATTTACAGGACAGGCCGGTGCTATCCGTCACGGTATAGCTAGAGCACTTCTTGAAGTTGATGAGGAGGCTTTCCGTCCTATTCTTAAGCAAGCAGGTTTCCTTACTCGTGATCCTCGTATGAAGGAAAGAAAGAAGTATGGTCTTAAAGCTGCTCGTCGCGCACCACAGTTTAGTAAGAGATAGTTTTTTCTATTACAAAACCCAGAAACACTGCGTTTCTGGGTTTTTTTTTGTTTTACCACAAATAATATAGAAATGAAAAAAAGACTATCTGCGTTTAATTACAGATAGTCTTTAATATTCCTGTTTGTTTTCTTATATTACTAAATACTGCTTTATATCAACATCAATTTTATCAGCAAACTTTTAGCACTCATCTAAAACTTCTGTTACTAAATTTAGGAGTCAAATAATGTATGTCCCCAAATGGCTCAAAAAATATTCTGCACGTGGGATTGATTTTCGTCATTAGCTGTGCTATAATAAAAAAGGCGAACAAATGTTTTGAAACAACGGCTGTAATATGAAGAAAAAGTACATTAGATAACTGCTGGAACAGTTAATCAATGTACTTAATTACGGATATGCAAAAACAAATCCTAACACGATTGTATTTTAGCATATCCGTAAATTAAAAGCAAGAAAAATTTTAATTTATGGAGGTGAAAAAGATTTGGAAAACTGATGTCAAAGATGTGACAGAGTATTATCTGACCCCAATGCAGTTTTCGGCTGGCGTTGTGCAGAAATATTAGGAGTGTCAGGTGAACTTTCAAAAATGGGAGCAGCTATTTTCAGAAAATTTGTAGATGGAGTTATGAAAGTTCAACGGCTATTCGGTAACAGTAAGGTTGAATTTACCGACGAGCAGTGGAAAAAGTTGTATTCAGCTTTTGCAAAAATGTCATTATGGGATGGCGTTGATGAAAAAAAGGTAAAGGAAGCGAGAAAAGAAAGTTACTCAGTTATAAATGGGATTAAATCAAAGGTTACGGAATTTTCCGATTCTCTTGCTGAATACTATGAAATAGTCTGCAAAAATAATCACGTTTATAAAGTGTGGAATGCTGCAGAAGATACTATTTGGAAATCAGGTGCATCAATATTGGATAAAGTGGGGTATTACCTGACAAGTGATTTGCTGAAATTGGCGGCAAGCGGAAGCGGTAATACTTATAAGACGAAAGAAGGAAGTTATGCATCAGATTTCCTGAAAAATGACAAAGGATTGAATAAGAAGGTCAAAAGTATAATTCAGGAGTATGGAACAAATAAGGGTAAGAGTTATATTAGCGTCTCAAAAATCCCATATGAACTACCATTGGGAAACGGAGATTTAGGTGCAGCATTACATTGGGTAAATATACAGGTTAATGCAAATAAACAAAAAAAAAGGCCCTTGGATTGCTAATGTAACAGTTACGGATGATTTTGACTTTACTGATTTTAAAAACCCTTTAAAACAAGGTTCAGTGATTAAGGGCGCTTTATGGACAGTGAATAATGTAGCGTATTATGACCAAAAGTGGGGATTGTTGGATCCTGTTGGAGTAGAGATAACTTATTCAAAAGAATATTAAAAGGAGACCTTCATATGAAAAAGCTGTTGTTTTTATTAGCTATAATGTTAATTCTGTTTCACTTCTGTGATGATGGTCTTAAATATGAACAATGGAAAGACACAGTAGAGGCATTTGGGGATGGTAATTATCAAGTTATTCACCAAACGTGGGATAATGAAGCTGTTGAAATGCTTGCTAATTGCAAGCATAATCAGTGTGTTATGACAAAAATTTACAGTTTCACAGAAAAAGGAAATTATGTTTATTTTGTAGGTCACTACTATACGCAAAGAGTTTTTTGTAAATTAAATATTCAAAATAATTTGCTTTCGTACTATGCAGAAGAAAACGGTGATGAGTTTGTTATGGTAGAAATAGAGGTTTTGCTTGAAGATAGACAAATTGAACTATTATCATCATATAATGACTTTAGCGAGAAAGATAGAGAGGAATTTGAATATCTTATAAATAGCTAATGAAACACAGCAAAATTATTTGTTCGCTTCTAATGCATTATCTGAGCCAAATAATGTACGTCCCCAAATGGCTTTAAAAAAATTAAATTGGCAATACATCCTGTGAGGACATTTCAATTGAAAAAGGAATTTGCATAAAGAACTTGAAATTGGTAAATAAAAGTATTATGCAGTAATCAGTAGTTCTGTGTAAATAACACACAAGTAACAAAAATTAGCAAAAACCCCGTAAAATCAGGCTTTTTGAAGCTCAGGAAGTTCTCAAAGAGATAACAATATTAACATTAAAACCCTTGAAAATCCAGTGTTTTCAAGGGTTTTTCTTTATTTTATGCCTTTTTGAAATTGCTTTAGAATCTATTTATGGTGATTACTTTTAAATATTTATTGTAGTTTGAATTTCCTTTCTTTACTATCTATCCAATTTCCTTTGTAAATCATCATTAATTTGTTATCGCCTTTTGGTACTTCAAATACAATTTTACCTGTTTTAGTTCCTCCACTTGCTAATGAACCAGAATCCAAATCACTGCCTGTATCATACATGCTGAAACCAGAACTCTGTATATCACCATTGCCTGTCTGTAATTCAAAGTCAAGTACATTATATGTTTTCGTTTCATCTGAATTGTTTTTTAGTTCTACATTTATAATAACAAATTCATTTCCATCCTTATCAGGCTTTACACTAATATAATTCTCTGTATAACCACCACTGTGTTCTACATCTAACACCTTAATTGATACTCCGTCTAATTCAGCTGCTTCACCATACGCAAACTCTAACTTGCTGTCCGCATCGCTTCCAAGTGCTTTATCTATAGAGTCTACAGCAGCGTTATTCATACTGATTCCGATTATTAAAGTCAATATACATAACACCAGCCCACTTACTGACTTTGCTAATGAACCTTTTTTCTTCTTGAAATAGATAATTAATGATGGTATTCCTAAACCAAGTCCAACAAAACCTATAAAAATTGAAAAGACATTTAGAAAAGGTATCCACGAACCTATAATTGAAATAATACCTAAAATCATACTTGCGGTTGCAAGGCCACTTTTTTTGCCATCTACAATAGTAACTTTTTGAACATCATCTTCCATAAAACATCCTCCTCTATTTCCATATTTTGTATAATTGTATATCATAATAATTTGTTTGTCAATACAAATCCACGAAGATAATGTTTTCAATGATAGAGTATCAGCGGCTTCTTATGTTGCAAATCCTGCTAATTTTAAGGTTTTAGTAAATGGAGAAGAGTTTATTTGTATCCGATCCACCAGCACTTGTTGTTGAGGGAAGAACTTATTTGCCGTTACGTGCTATTGGGGATGCCCTTGGCATTTCTGTTAAATAGAACAATGAATTAAAACATGTAGAGGTAGGAGATGCTAAAGATGAAGTTAATAGTGTTATCAAAATAGATGGCAATGTAACCGTTGACGGTTTTGATTTTAGTCAGTTGTCGGTAGAAAAGCAAGAATACATTGATACTTATTTTTGCAGAGTTGAAGTAAAAAATAACCCTCAAAAAGGAATCGAAGGTGTGATGTTTACAATTTCATTTTTGATGAAAACGACAAACGTATAGGTGTTGCAGAACTTGGAACTATATCAAATGATCTTAAAAAAGGCGAAACGAAGACTGCATCTTTATATATCTCTGATGATTTATTAAAAGCTAAAACAGCAAGATATGAAATAAAATATATGTATTGATATTTCATCAAACATAATTTTTCCGCAAAAAAATAAAAGTTATAAACTCTATGTGAAATTATTTAACTATTCTTGCAAATCAAAAAGCTTCGTATTTGCGAAGCTTTTTAACATTTTTTGTAAATTATTTATAGACTTCTACAAAAATGCGTGATATAATGTTAAAAAAATTATGGAGGGTTACAAATGATATGTCCAACTTGTAAAAGTGAAAATTGTCAGGTCATTAGCCTAACAACTTCCTCAGGAAAGGATTTCTCCGCATCCAAAGGATGTTGTGGTGCTGTTTTACTGGGACCAATAGGTCTTTTGTGCGGTGCATGTGGGAAAGGCAGACAAATCAATAGTTCTAGCTATTGGGTCTGCAGAAATTGTGGTAGAAAATGGCAAATTTAAATAAGAAATCCGATGTCTATTGGCTCAGATTGATGAACTACGGAAAAAAACTTGGTTGCCACCAACTAGAAGAAAGAAGTTTTTATTTATTTGGTTATCAATTTTTTGTATGTGCTAGATGCACAGGAGTAATTATAGGTGAAATACTTTCAGTATTATTATTAATAATGGGTGTTAAAATCAGTATATATTATTCGATATTATTCCAAATTGTTATGGGTATAGATTGGTTTATACAGTATTTAAATATTTTACAGTCAACAAATATTCGAAGATTAGTTACTGGCTTTTTTGCAGGGGTAGGATTAACTTACATATATTTTTATATTCTTGTTTTTTTCTTTCAATCTTGTAGAAACATATTTCTTTTATTTTAATATAATAACCATAACTTTACGAAATAATATGAAAAACAAGCTAAAAAATTTCAGTATAACCCTTTCCCTAGGTTAATATTGTCTATTTTTTTAGATAAAAATACAAATCAAAAAGCTTCGCATGAGCGAAGCTTTTTTTCTTATATAATAAACTTTTACGTTTTTATTTAAGTAATCCTTTTAGCTGTTCTTGTGAGTAGTTAAGCTTTGACTCCTCTGCATTTTCAAGCTTCTCTGCTCCTGCCAAAGATGCAACCCCACCTTTAATATTATCAGGCATTTCAGTCGGAAGAGGAAGGCGCTTTATAATATGGTAGCCGTAGTCTGTTTTAACAGGTTGGCTTATTTCCCCCTCACGAAGTGAAAATGCGGCGTTTTCAAATCCTTCTACCATTTCACCTTTTGTGAAAATGTATCCGTTAGGGTTTTTTTCCACTCCGGGGTCCTTGCCATATTCTTTTATAAGCGCGTCAAAATCTTTGTTTGTTTTTGTCAAATTATAAACCTCGTTTGCGGTTTTTTCATCTTCAACTAAAATATGCTTTGCACACACATAATTCTTTTTATAAATGTCTTCATGGTTTTCTGTTTTTGCAATATGGTCAAGCACTAAATTTGAATCCCATAATAAATACTTTTCAAGAACAAGCGAATTAAGCCCTTCCATGGGTGATGTATATTGCTTTTTCATACCGTCAATGTTTGCCTTTACAAGCGCATACTCCTCCTGTGTTGTATTAAAATATGAGAATGCATTTGAAAACATTGTTATGCGAGAAAGGTCTTGCATAAGGTTCATAAAAATAGCTTCTTCAAATTCACTGTCTGAATAGCTTCCGTCGTTTTTAACAGTGTTTTTATATATATTATAAAGCTCTTTTACTTCTGCGAGGGTAACTGTTTTATCGCCACATGATGCTACAATAGGTGTGTCATCAATTACAACCTGCCTTGTTGTGTTAACGTAGTTTACGTTATATTTAAGCGATTCACTTACAAAACGAAGTGGCACGAACGTTCTTCCCGAAACAATCTTTGGCGAAACATCAAGCGTTACGCTTTGTCCGTTAACATACGCAGTCTTATTATCGATATAAAGCTTAATTTCACTTGCTTCATTTTTAATAATAACCTCACGCGCCTCTGCGTTCCACACCGGGTTGCTTCCAAAAGCTTCTGCAATAGCACGAACGGGTACCATTGTCCTACCGCTTTCTATAAAGGGCGCTGCTTCAATCGTCTTATTTTCTACAGTGCCATTGTTCTCTGCAGTAAATTTTGTGTCATCAATTTTAAATTCTACAACTGCTGCAGATGCGCTGATTGTCATCATAGAAAATGCAAGTGCACAAGCTAATATTTTTTTTATATTCATTAATTTATCCTCCTCTGACTTTCGTCAATTCTATTATATATTTTACAGCCACAAAAGTCAATAAATAAGGCGATACAACCGATGAATTATTTGACCAAGAATCAATTAATCCCTATATTGTACCGCCAATGGGTGTAGAAATTTTTACACCTTATTTAATTTTTTAGATTAGAAAAGGGCAACTACTGCACCTTTGTACTCTTCTTCTATGTATTTTTTTACATTTTCAGATTTAAGTGCATTAATAAGTGCCTGTGTTTTTTCGCTCTTTTCATTACCTTTTTTTACTGCGATGATGTTACCATATGTTTGCGCAGCATCACCTGTGGCATCCTCTATAGCAAGCGCATTCTCAACCTTAAGGCCTGACTGAATTGCATAGTTACCATTAATAACTGCGATTGTTCCCTTATCGCTATTTTTAAGCTGTGCGGGAACAGTATCTGCCTGAACAGCAGTAATCTTAAAACCACCATCATCAACGATATCAAGAACTGTTACGCCCTTTATAGCGCTTGCATCCTCGGGAAGCTTAATAAGACCTTCCTGCTGGAGAAGAAGAAGTGCGCGTGTTTCGTTGCTGTCGTCTGCGGGGATAATGATTGTTGCCCCTTTTGAAATTTCATCAAGAGACTCAAGCCCATTTTCATATATTCCGAAAGGCTCATAATGAATAGGAGCAGCAGAAACAAGGTCTGTACTATTCTTTTTGTTGAAGTCATCAAGATATGGCTTGTGCTGGAAGTAGTTTGCATCAATTTCTCCGTCTTGAAGTGCTGTGTTAGGAAGAACATAGTCATCATAAATAACTATTTTAAGTTCATAGCCCTCTTTTTTAAGACTTTCTTTTACTTGTTCAAGAATTTCTGCGTGGGGTGTTGCGCTTGCGCCAACAGTGATAACATTGTTAGTAGCTTTCTTTTCGCCGCAGCCTGCAAAGAAAGTAGCTGTAAACACAAGTGTAAGTGCGAGTAATGCCGATGTGAATTTTTTCATAACATATACCTCTCTTTTTTTAATATATTTTCAATTAATTAATTCTCTTATCAGTTTTACGTGCGAGAAACATACCGATTTCTTGGATAATCTGCACGATAATAATTGTAAGCGCAACACATATCCAGATTATATCCGGGTTGCTGCTTTGGTGCCCGTGCATGATAGCAATCATACCAAGGCCACCGCCACCTATTGTACCTGCCATTGCACTGTAGCCAAGGATAGTAACCATTGATATTACGCCGCCAACTATAAGTGAAGGCTTTGCCTCAGGAATAAGCACCTTATAAATAATCTTAAATGATGAAGTTCCCATAGCCTGTGCCGCTTCTATAACACCCTTGTCAACCTCTTTAATAGAAGACTCCACCATACGTGCTATATAAGGTGCTGCAGCAATTATAAGTGTTACTATCATTGCCTTATTTCCAAGGCTTGTGCCAACAACAAGCTTTGAAAAAGGAAGCACGGCAACCATTAAAATAATAAACGGAATACTTCTGAAGATATTTACTATAACACCTAATACCTTATTAAGCCACGGGATAGGATAAATACCCTCTGCATCTGTTACACAAAGCAAAATACCAAGCGGAAGACCAATTATGTAGGATATAAAACTTGAAATAAGCGTCATATATATGGTTTCCCAGATACCAAACTGTAAAACGCCTCTGTCTATAAGCTTAAAAAGTGTTTCTGAAAGCATAATTAATCATTACCCCCTTTGCCTGTCTCTTCACTATACTTAATTTTATTAGTGTTTAACCAATTTATGATTTTAGAAGCCTTTCCCTCATCATCGGGAAGCTCAACAAGCATCTGCCCGTAAGCAATGCCGTCAATATCACGCGTGTCGGCAAACATTATGTTTACCCTTGCCTGTGAAGAAAGCACCATATCCGAAATGATAGATTTATTTGATGATTCGCCATCAAATATAATTCTTATTTTTTTATTGCCCGATATTTTCGTAAGCTTCCCTTCATCGGGAAGAATCAGCTGTCTTGCAATAGTAGACCTTGGGTTTATAAACACATCACTTACTTTTCCAACCTCTGCAATAGTGCTTTTATCAATAACTGCAACCATATCACAAATTTTGTCTATAACCTTCATCTCATGTGTTATTACGATGATTGTAACGCCAAGCTCTTTATTTATTTTTTTAAGTAGTTCCAAAATGGATTCTGTTGTGTTAGGGTCAAGTGCGCTTGTTGCTTCATCGCATAGTATGTATTTTGGGTTTGTTGCAAGGGCGCGCGCTATAGCTACCCTTTGCTTTTGCCCACCCGAAAGCTGAGACGGGTATGATTTTTCCCTGTCAGAAAGACCTACAAGCTCAAGCATTTCCTTTGCCCTTTTTACTGCATCCTCTTTGCTTATGCCTGCAATTTCAAGCGGATAGCAAACGTTTTTGAGAACATTTCTCTGCTCAAGCAGGTTAAATCCCTGAAATATCATACCAATTGATTGACGTATCTTAAGAAGATTTCTTCTGTCGATTTTTGTAATATCCTCACCATCAATCAAAACGATTCCTTCTGTGGGGCGTTCAAGTAGGTTTATGCACCTTACAAGCGTGCTTTTTCCCGCACCCGAAAGTCCAATAATTCCGAATATCTCACCATCACTTATAGTAAGGTTTATGTTTTTAAGGGCTGTAATATCACCCGATTTTGTTTTAAAGACCTTATTTAAATTTTTAAGTTCAATCATAATTTTCCCTCACAACTTTATATAAATAAATAAAAATCGGGCAAGCTACGCCGCTTCCCCGATCATAAATCACAAAAACAAATTTTTTTGACTTTTATTGAACAGAACTATAGGATACGGCATATTTTCTTGCATCACAACGCATGCACATGGCAATTTCCATGCACATCATCATATTCATACCGGTTGCAGAAATGTTTATCATACCATACCCTACCTTTCTGGAAAAATTTATAAATTTGTTTGTATTATAACAAACTCTTTTGTTTTTGTCAAGTAAATTCAGGGGATAAATTTATATCCCGTCGATTACACCATTTTGAATCGGTGTGTTTTCCTCTACATTTGGCTCTTGTGTATTTGGCTCTTGTGTATTCGGTTTCTGTGTATTTGGTTTCTGTGTATTTGGTTTCTGGGGCTCCTCTAAAAGCGGTTCCTCCTCAACTTCACCGGAGTTTGATGGCCCTATATCACCTTCATAAGAAAGGCTTACTAAGACATTTTCTTTCTCATTTAAAACCCCGTCAAATACAATTTGCTCCCCTGCAAGGCTTTGTACAATGTATATAAGGCTATTTAAAGATATTCTTTCACCGTTTACAATAATGTCAGTGTCAGAATCAATTTTCACCTTTGTGTTATCCTTCTTTTTCATGTCATCATCATAAAGGTCGGCAAGGATAGAAACGTAATCTTCCTTTTCAATTATGCTTTCACTGTAGAAAACAATATTGAATTTTGTTTCTTTAGGTGCCTTTTCCTCTTCTACCTGCTCTTCTTCTTTTACAGGGGGTGTAACTTCTTCTTTTTTAGGATTTTTTGAATGATTACTTGAAAGTGTGTTTACAATAAGAACTGCCACAAGACAAACAAACACAACCAGAGACGCAAGCGTTATTACTAAATAAACAAGCTTTTTATTACTGCCCTCAGTCTCTTCTACATCAGCAAATTCGTCAAAATCATACTGGGGTGTCTTGCGCGCCTCACTATAGGCATCGTTTTCACTTCTGTTTATTTCGGACTTTTGTCGTGATTCTATAGGATTAAATTTTTCGGTTCTTGAATTATTTCAGCTTCGCTTTTTCCTCCCTGTTTTGCGCC
>CAZYYT010000017.1:13724-22695 GCA_964651775.1 uncultured Oscillospiraceae bacterium
AATTATCGTTATTATTTTCCATACAGCCAGCCTCCCCACATAATTATTCTTCTGTTGAAATTTCTTGTGTAGCTTCTTCTTCTGATTCTTCTTCAGCTTCTTCGTGAAGTGTTTTACCTATAGACACAATCTCAACATCATCTGCAAAACGCATCAGTCTTACACCCTTTGTGCTTCTTCCGATAGAGCTGATATGTGAAGCATAAAGTCTTATAATTATGCCCTCTGATGTTATGAGTATAATATCATCGTCATTTGTTACGGAATATATACCAACAACTCTTCCCGTAGCTTCACTGCACTTGTAGTTCTTTACACCAATTCCTCCACGCATCTGAATTCTGTACTCGTCAAAGCTGGTTCTCTTTCCGTATCCCTTTTCGGTAACTGCAAGAAGCTCTCCCTCTTCATCAATAACACACATGCCTACAACATAGTCATCTTTTCTGAGTGTAATTGCTTTAACGCCACGCGTTACTCTTCCCATAGAGCGAGCATCTTTTTCGCTAAATCTTATTGCCATACCTCTGTGTGTACCTACGATGATATCATTTTGACCGTCGGTCATTTCAACTTTTATTAATTCGTCACCCTCATCAAGTGAAATTGCGATAATTCCACCCTTGCGTGATGTGTCGTAATCGGTAAGCGTTGTTTTCTTAATTATACCACCCTTTGTACACATAAGAAGATACTTATCTGCTTCAAAATCACGTACGGAAATAAGTGCTGTTACCTTTTCATCCTTTTCAATTGGAAGAAGGTTTACAATTGCACTGCCCTTTGCCTGCCTTGATGCCTCCGGGATAAGGTAGCCCTTCATTCTATACATTCTTCCCTTATTTGTGAAAAACAATAGATTTGAATGTGTTGAACAAACAATAATGCTCTCAACAAAGTCTTCCTCACGCGTGGAAAGGCCCTTAATACCCTTACCACCCCTATTTTGGCTTGAATAGGTTGACGCGGGAATTCTCTTTATATATCCAAAGTGAGTAAGTGTGATAACGCTTTCCTCTTCCTCAATAAGGTCTTCTATATCAATTTCAGTCATTACATTTTCGATGTTTGTAAGTCTTTCATCACCAAATTTGTCACGAATTTCCAAAAGCTCCTGCTTAATTTTCTCCAAAAGAAGGTGACGGTCAGAAAGAAGAGTTCTGTATTCTTCTGCTCTTTTTGTAAGCTCGCTAAATTCCTCATCAATTCTCTCACCATTAAGTCTTTGAAGCTGTGCAAGACGCATATCAAGCACACTCTGCGCCTGAATTTCAGAAAGACCGAAGGTTTCCATCAACTTTTCTTTTGCATCGTCATATGCACTTCTGATAACCTCAATAACTCTGTCAATGTTTGAAAGTGCTATACGAAGGCCATCAAGAATATGCATTCTTGCTTCTGCCTTATCAAGTTCATACTGTGTACGACGAGTTACAATCTCCTCTTGGAATATGATAAAGTGCGAAATTACATCCTTAAGGCACATTGTTTTTGGCTTTCCGTCATGAATAGCAATCATATTAACGGAGAAGCTATCCTGTAGCCTTGTATATTTATAAAGCTGATTTAATACAACTTGTGGGTTTGCATCACGCTTTAAGAAAATTTCAAGTCTGATACCAACACGGTCAGAAGAGTGGTCATCAATATCTGAAAGTCCGTCAATTTTCTTTTCCTTAACAAGGTTTGCAATAGATTCTACAAGCATCTTCTTGTTAACCTGATACGGAAGTTCTGTCACGATAATAGAGGATGAGCCATCCTTACGCTCCTCAATCTGGGCTTTTGCACGAATAATAATCCTGCCCCTACCGGTGTTATATGCGCTTCTTATACCACTTCTGCCCATGATTGTCGCCTTTGTGGGAAAATCCGGTCCGGTTATATACTCCATAAGTTCTTCAGTAGTAATATCGGGGTTATCAATCTGTGCTACAACTCCGTTAAGTACCTCTGTTAGGTTATGTGGTGGAATATTTGTTGCCATACCAACTGCAATACCAGAGCTTCCGTTAACCAAAAGAGTAGGAATTCTTGTGGGAAGAACCACCGGCTCCGTCCTTTTTTCATCAAAGTTCGGTGCAAAATCTACAGTGTTTTTATCGATATTTTCCAAAAGCACGCTAGAGAGCTTGCTCATCCTTGCTTCAGTATAACGGTAGGCAGCCGGCGGGTCACCATCGACAGAACCGAAGTTACCATGTCCGTCAATAAGAGTATATCTCATAGAGAAATCCTGTGCAAGTCTTACCATTGCATCGTAAACAGAAGCATCCCCATGAGGATGATACCTACCGATTACGTTACCAACTGTGGTAGCAGATTTAAAGAAGGGCTTATCGCTTGTAAGATGCTCCTCATACATTGAATAGAGAATCCTTCTGTGAACAGGCTTAAGACCATCTCTTACATCGGGAAGTGCACGGCTTACAATTACAGACATTGCATAGTCTATGAAAGCCTCTCTCATTCTTTTTTCTATATCTATATCAACAATTGTTTGGGTATCGAAGTATTCTTCAAAATGAGAATCTTCGTATTTTTTAATTTTAGCCATTTTTTTATTTCCTTTCAATTAAAACTTGTAGTTTTAATCATACATCAAGATATGTTACATACTGGGCATTTTCTTCGATGAATAATCTTCTGGGCTCAACCTCATCACCCATAAGAACACTAAAAATTTCGTCTGCCTTTTGTGCATCCTCAAGAGTTATCTTTAATAAAACTCTGTTCTTGGGGTCCATAGTTGTTTCCCAAAGCTCTTCCGGATCCATCTCACCAAGACCTTTGTATCTGCTTATTTCAACCTTGGCGTTTAAATCATCGCCCTTAAATTCTTCACTTATCTTGTCCCTTTCCTCATCGCTGAAGACAACCGCCGATTTTTTGCCCCTTGTAAGCTTGTAAAGAGGGGGCTTGGCTAGGTAAATATGGCCTTCATCAACCAATTCTCTCATAAATCTAAAAAAGAATGTGAGAAGAAGCGTCTGAATATGTGCACCGTCAACGTCGGCATCGGCCATAATTATAACTTTATCATATCTTAACTTTTCTATATTAAATTCTTCACCAATACCTGTTCCAAGTGCCTGAATAACCGGTGTAAGTTTTTCGTTTCCATAAACTTTTTCCGGCCTTGCCTTCTCAACATTAAGCATCTTACCCCAAAGCGGAAGTATTGCCTGATACATACTGTCACGCCCATTTTTTGCACTACCGCCCGCAGAATCACCCTCTACAATATAAATTTCTGTCTTTGTGGGGTCTTTAACAATACAATCTGTAAGTTTTCCGGGAAGTGTGCTTGAGCCAAGAGGAGTTTTTCTTGTTGCTTCTCTTGCTTTTCTTGCGGCAAGTCTTGCCCTTGATGCCATCAATGCCTTTTCTATTATTGCTCTGCCCACATCCGGGTTTTCCTCAAGAAAATCAGAAAGCTTTTCTTTTACCATTGATTCAACAAGTGTTCTAATACTAGAGTTTCCGAGTTTTGTCTTAGTTTGTCCTTCAAACTGCGGCTCCTCAAGCTTAACTGAAACAACAGCTATGAGTCCTTCCCTTGCGTCTTCACCTGTTAACTCTTCATTATCTTTTATAATCTTATATTTTTTTGCATAATCAACTAACACTTTTGTAAGTGCTGATTTAAAGCCTGTTTCGTGTGTACCACCCTCAGTTGTTGAGATATTATTTGCAAATGACTCAATAATCTCATCATAGCCTGTGTTCCAAGCAAGCGCAACCTCCGCCATACTTCCGTCTTTTTCACCACTTATATATATTGTATCATCATGGATGCTTTCAAGTGTATCTTTTCTCTGTTTTTTTTCGCTAAAAAGGTATGTTACGAAATTTTTTATACCACCATCATAGTGAAGAACTTCTTCTACCCTTTCTTTCTGCCTGTCATCAGTGAAAATAATCTTTATACCACCATTTAAGAATGCCTGCTCACGAAGTCTTTTTAAAAGTGTATCATATTCATAATATACTTCTTCGAAAATCTCATCATCTGCCCAGAAGGTGATTTCAGTGCCCGTTATATCGGTTGTGCCGATATTTTGAATCTCCCCCTGCGGAATACCCCTTTTATAAATTTGAAACCATGTGTTTTTACCATCGTGAACCTTAACCTCAAGCTTTTTAGAGAGCGCATTAACAACAGACGCACCAACACCGTGAAGGCCGCCCGATACCTTATATCCTCCACCGCCAAATTTACCCCCGGCGTGAAGCACTGTAAATATTACATCAATAGTAGAAATGCCCATTTTGGGATGAATTTTGTGTGGCATACCTCTACCATCATCTTTTACGGTAACAGAGTTGTCTTTGTTTAGCGTTACAGATACCTCACTACAGTGGCCTGCAAGCGCCTCATCAATAGAGTTATCCACAATCTCATAAACAAGGTGATGAAGACCCCTTATAGAGGTTGAACCGATATACATACCCGGTCTTTTTCTTACAGCCTCTAGCCCTTCAAGCACCTGTATTTGAGTTTCGTCATAAGCAGTGTTAATTTTCTGATCCAAAATTTTCATTCCTTTCTGCCCTCTTATAAAGAGTCTGTGAGGAGATCTGTGATATAAATATATCTTTTTTCCTCTTTTTTTCGCACACAATGTATGTCTTTGGAATTTCTTCTGAAACGTTTATAATCAGACCTTTTTTTTCGTTAATTTTCAGAAATTCTCTTGTTTTTTTCTCGGTAGAAGTGGTTTCCAAATCAAAAATTCCTACAATATCTTTCTTATTCACAATCTTTCCCATACCTATATGAAGAAACATATTATCATCCTTTAATTCCATATTTTTAAACTACTTTACCATTTTTTATATTGATAATATTTTTATCTTTAAAATAATTTTCAATATCTGTGCAGGTAATAATAATTTGCTTACCCTCTATATGTGATATTAAAAATTCCCGCCTTTTCTTATCAAGCTCACTCAAAATATCATCTAATAAAAGGACCGGTGAAAAGCCGGACTCCTCTTTTATAATTTCTGTTTGTGCAAGCTTAAGACATAAAACGGCTGTTCTTATCTGACCTTGGCTGGAATAGTTTTTTGCACTTTTCCCGTTTATGTCAATATTTATTTCATCACGGTGGGGCCCCGCCAAGCAAAACATATTTTCTTTTTCTTTTGTATCACATTCCGTCAGCTTTTTTAAGAAGTTTTCTTTAATTTCTTCTTTTGTTTCACCTAATTTTACTGATGGATTATACTTAATCTCTAAATTTTCTTTACCATATGAGATTTCCTTTTGAAGGTTTTTTGCCTTTTTATTTATTCTTTCGAGGTATGATTTTCTCATCATCATTATTTTACTTCCACAATCCGAAAGCTTTTCGTTCCATATTGGAAGTGTTTGATAATTTTTTTTTCTTAAAAGTGCAGTTTTTTGATTTAAAATTTGCCTGTACTTTATTAATTCTTTAATATATTGAGGACGAAGGACCATAATAGCACTATCACAGAATTTCCTTCTGATTTCTGGAAGTCCTTTTACAATATTCATTTCATCGGGCGTGAAAATAACGCAAATAAAATTTCCTAGAAGCTGGCTTGTCTTCTTAAGCTCTATCTCATTAAGATACACTTCTTTTCTTTTTCCTGTAAGAAATTTTATTTCACTTTCAAGCTCCCTCTCACCCTTTGAAAAGAATATTTTTATTTTTCCTTCTTTTTCTCCATCCTTTATAATGTCATATCCGTTTGCGCGAAAGCTTCTTGCATATGAAAAATGGTACATCGCTTCCAAAATATTTGTTTTCCCCATACCATTATCGCCACAAATAATATTTACTCCATCACAAAAATTGATTTTTTCATTTTTGTAATTTCTGAAATTATAAAGCTCAATCTCTGAAACTTTCATTCTATTATAAATTCCTCATCAAAAATTTTAAAAACATCACCTTTATAAAGCTTTCTTCCACGGCGAATTTCTTTTTCACCATTAACCAAAACCTCACCGTTTAAAATCATTTCTTTTGCAAATGCACCATTTTCCGCCACCCCTGCATATTTAAGAGCACTGTCAAGCTTTATATAATCCGTATTAATACTAATTTTCATATAATCTCCTTAAATTCTTACAGGAAGCACCATAAACAAGCACTTATCATCATCAACAGAATTAATAATAAGCGGATTAAAGGGAGAATTCATTTTTAGAAGGATTTCTTCACCTTCACATCTTGATGTAGCATCATGAAGATATTTGTAGTTAAATCCCATTTCAAAGCTTTCTTCATAAAAATCACAATCAACACAGTCATTTACTTTACCAAGGATTGTTTCGCACTTTATATAAATTTTTCCGTTTTCAAATTTAAGCCTAACACAATTTTTACTTACCTCATCTATAACCGGCTCAACTCTTTCAATTGCCTTATTAAAATCATAGGTATTTGTTTTTACAACATACTTTGATTCTGAAGGAATTGTGTTTTTGTATGAGAAAAATTCACCTTCAATAAGTCTTGAAGTAATAATAATGTTATTTGTTTCTATAAGGGCGTAATTTTCCGAAAAACAAATATCAATCATTTCTTCATCATCTGCATTTAATAGCTTTGAAAGTTCACCTTGTGTTTTTCCCGGAATAATAAGTCTTGCATTTTTATTATTTCCATCTAATTCATTATGAATAAGTGCAAGTCTATATCCATCAACGGAAGCAACCGTTAAAACATTATTTTCAATCTCATATAGTGAGCCTGTGAGTATTTTTCTTGCATTATCAAGTGAAACTGCAAAAAGTGTTTTTCCTATTATGTCACGAAGCTGACCACTTCTTAATCTAATACAGCTATTTACGGCAACAACCGGTGCCTGCGGAAATTCATCTGCATTTAGACCAACAATTTTATAATCGGAATTTAAACAATTAATAGAAACATTATTGTTATCATTTGTTATAATCTCACAAACATCTTGCGGTAGCTTTCTTATAATGTCTGAAAGCATTTTACAGTTTAAAACAATTTTTCCTTCTTCAGAAATATTAGCACTTACAGTTGTTCTTATAGATATTTCAAGGTTATTACCTGTAAGAGTAATTTTTCCACCTTCTGCCTCAATTAAAATACCTTCTAAATGAGGAACTGTTGACTTTGGGGAAACTGCTTTAGAAACAATATTAATAGCATCTAATAGACACTTTGTATCACAATAAAATTTCATAAAATTATCTCCAATCTTCTTTAATAATAATAATAATAAATAATAAAGTTTAAGTAGTACGGTTAGTTATGTTAATAACTACAAACAAGCTCTATATAAAGCCATTTTAAAGAAAATTTACTTGTTTAAAAATAACTAAAAGAAAATAATAACTTTTTAGGGTTTCTGTTAATTAACAGTAAAGTGTTAGTTATTTTCACCCTTTATATCATTTATAAGACCTTCTATATTATTTTTAACACTTAAATTATTTTCCATAGAAGATCTAATTTTTTTGATAGCATAAATAGCTGTAGTATGATCTTTTCCAAAAACATCACCTATCTTTGGATATGAATAATTTGTAAGCTCTTTAATTATGTAAATTGCTACCTGCCTTGCAAAAGCAATTTCATTTGTTCTCTTTTCTGAATATATATCTTCTTTTTTAACATTATAAAAATTAGAGCAAACCTCAATAATATAGCTTGGTGTGATATTTTTTTCTTTCATATTACCATAGCCCTTAAGTGCTTCTATAGCAACATCAAGAGTGATTTCTTTATTAATAAGACCACGATATGCAATAACTCTGTTAAAAACACCCTCAAGCTCACGAATATTGGTTTTTATTTTTTGTGCGATAAATTCAATTATTTCATCATTAACAATAATATTTTCAGTTTGAGCTTTCTTCTTTAATATAGCCATACGTGTCTCAAAGTCAGGTGCCTGTATATCACAGGTAAGTCCCCAGCCAAAGCGTGACTGCAATCTTTCTGCCAAACTTTTAATTTCCTTTGGTGGTCTATCACTTGTAAGAACAATCTGCTTATTAGCCTCATGAAGTGAATTAAAGGTATGGAAAAACTCTTCCTCTGTCGCGGTTTTTCCTGCAATAAACTGAATATCATCAACCAAAAGAACATCAATATTTCTGTACTTATCTCTAAATTCCTGATTTTTGTTATCCTTAATAGAGTTTATAAGCTCATTCGTAAAATCCTCTGCGCTTATAAAGGTAATTTTAGCATCAGGATTTTGGTCTTTAATATAATTTCCTATAGCATGCATAAGATGGGTTTTACCAAGACCAACACCTCCATAAAGAAAAAGGGGATTATAAAAATAACCCGGCTCCTCCGCAACACCCAAAGAAGCCGATTGTGCAAATCTGTTAGAACTTCCAACAACGAAATTATCAAAGGTATATTTTCTATATTTGTTAGTAACTTCGTTTTTAGTTTGAACAACGGTATGGATAGAATCATTTAAAACAAATTCAACATTTAAAATTCTTCCCGTAACTTCTTTTATAGTGTTTTTAATAAGGTCAGTATAGCGCATCTCAACCATGTTTTTTATAATTGAACTATCAACGCCAAGTGTAATGGCAGAATCATTAACATTAATAGGATTAATGTCTTTAATCCAGGTGTTATAGCCAACAGGCGTAACCTCACCCTCTAAAATAATAAGACATTCGGTCCAAATTTTCATTAAATCAGACATAATTTTTAACATTCCTTAAAATAAAATTATTAGAAAGTTATTAACATGATTGTTAGTAAAAACTGTTAGTAACCAACAAAAACACAGTGGTATTTCAATATAAACTGTTAATAACCTTAAAAATCAACAAAAAATCTGTGGAAAAGGTATAGAACTACACCCAAAATTATAACACAAATCAGGCTGAATTTCAACCTTTATTTATAAAAAACACAGATTAGCATAAAAATGTTGTGATACAATTGATGGGTGACAAATAAAAAAGAAAATAGACTCCAAATAT
>CAZYYT010000018.1:0-22212 GCA_964651775.1 uncultured Oscillospiraceae bacterium
TTTTAATTTTTTTCGTAGGCTCTACTTAGTTACCCCAACATTTATTATAGAGCCTTTTTAGTTAGCTGTTTTAATAAGTATGCAGGAGTTTCTTGGCATATTTATATATGTAGTAAAATTGTTTGAGGTAAAGATTTCTTTCTTAATAAGCTCACAATCATGCGCTTCATCTAAAAGATAATACTCAAGCTTGGCTCCACCATCAAATCCAAAGTCAGAAACATTTATTTCAACTTCTTCATCTTGGGCAGTGTCATCGTCATTATAATGTGCAAGCATTATAGAAGCGCCGCCTTCACCCTTTGCCGCACAAGCATATATGTTAGAATCCTTAATATTAACCTTATAGGATGTGCCAAGCTGATAAAGTGTGTTAAACATATAGAAGGGGTAGTAGCCTTTAAGAAGGTCACACACCATATCGGTACAAAACATTCCGTTCATACCGCAGGGGCGTGCATCATAATACATAAGAAGGTCAATTGTTGAATGCTGACTTGAAAGAATTGTGCTTGCAATAAATGCGGCACCCTTCATATTTTTCTCTGTGCGAAGAGATTCAATCCAGTCCTCATACTCCCAGTCCTTAACATAGTTCCACTCATTTAATATGCTTTCTGTTTCGGTGCGACCATTTTTATCAAGAAGCTCACGCACATTATTTGCCATTTCGATAACTGCTTCGGGAGTTGTGGTGTAGATATGCCATGAATAAAAGTCAAGTGGGGCATTGGTGATTCTCATAAACTCCCCATTCCACTCAATATCTTGAAATACTGAGGCAGGACCACCAATCTTAAGCTCCGGGAAGCACGTTTTCAAATGGACAGCAGTTGTGCGATAAAGCTCAAAAAACTGCTCCTTCGTACCGCCCCAGGTAAGCCTGCTATCGTCGGGGTTTGGGTCATCAGCTTCGTTCCAGATTTCCCAGTACTCTATGTTATAGTTAAATCCGTCTGCCCAACCATAGTTATAGTGTTTTATAATATGCTCACATATAATTGCCCACTTTTTAAAATCCTTGGGCGGAAAAATGTTATACTTTTTAATTCCATGCTCTATTTTATAGCCAAGTCTGTAAAAGATTTTTGTGCCTGCAAAATCTATAACACGCATATACTCATCGGTCATCGCAAAATCATAGGAGTTTTCGTCAAAGGGGTCAGCATCAAAGTTTGGGAAAATTGCATTTATGTCAACAGTATGCTCCCCGCCATATGTAGGGTCGAAGGAAGCATCATGCGTTCTTGCGTAGGGGATACCTGCCGCCTTATAAGCGTCCATATTACTTACTCTTTGCCCTGCGCCAAACTTGTAAACTGGGCCATTATTAACTGCGTGCATCGGCTTAATTTTGCCGAATGATTCACCAAAATTTACAAAAACCTGCTTCATATTAAACACCCTCTCATTTCGTTAATTATACCAAAACTAAAAGATAATGTCAAACAAAAATGGACGAAAAAAAATTTTATACGTTCATTTTTTCATGGGGTAGGATAAAAACTTTCATAGCACTTAATAGGAAAGCCCCGCTGTGCCTACTTGCCTTTAAAAATGGAATAAATTTCATAAGATAAAAGAAAACAAAAAGATGTATTGACAAAATTCTACTTTCATGGTAAAATAAATCGATTAAGTATTACAAAAAAATATTTTGGGCAAAGTCGGCGAAAACCGATGACGCAAAGCCGAGAATCTAAGGCGCTTAAGCTATGATAGTCTGGTTGCAATCTACATTTAATTGATTGCAACTTTTTTGTTTAAAAAGGTGAAAAAATGAAAAAAGAAACTGTTCAGATAATAATTCCCGTATACAATGCGGGAAAAACATTAGAAAAATGCCTAAACAGCGTAAAAAATCAGGATTATGTCCACTGGCAGGCACTACTTATTAATGATGCATCTACAGATGAAAGCCTTGCTTTGCTTGAGAAATATGCAAAAGAGGATGAAAGATTCGTCTGCATTACATATAATGAAAATAAAGGTGCATCCGGTGCGCGCAACACCGCCCTTTCAAAGATAAATGCCCCATATGTCGCATTTCTTGATGCTGATGATTACTGGGAAAGTGATATGCTTTCTGTGTTGTTGTCACAGGCACAAAAAAACGACGCTGACATTGTTCAGTGCAGGTTTATCTATGACTTTTCGGACAAAAAGACCTTTTTGCCCAAGGGGGCATTTAAAGGCGATGTGGTTTTAGAGGGTAAAGGACTTAAAAAAGTTTTTATAAAAATGATGACAGGAATTAATATGAATCATGTATGTATAAAATTAATTAAGTCATCCCTTTTAAAGAATTTGTATTTTGACACAACACTAAAAACCGCAGAGGATTTGGAGTTTTGTGTAAGAATGTTTAAGAATGTTAAAAAATATGTATTTATTGATAAGGCGCTGTACCACTACATAAGAAGCGAGGATTCAATTACAGGGGCCGGGCTTTCGGTAAGGACAAGGCTTAAATGTAATATTAGGGTTTCCAAAACAATGGTAAAAATGCTCCCTTTTTGGGAAATGGACAATTTGTTTTATAGACTGCTTAGTTTATCAAGACCATATGTAATCATTGTTTCAAAGATATTTAGGGTGATACGTGAGAAGCGGATAAAAGCGTAATGTAAAGAGTTTACATTTAACGCTAAGTGAAGGGGAGTTTTTTATGACAAAAGAAATTAGGACGAGAAATTTGGGTGCAGAAAGCAAATATGCTTTTTTTATAAACGTATTGTTACTTGCTTCAATTTCGGTTATTTTGTGGCTTCTTCTCCCCCCTTGTACTAAGGTCGGCACAAGAAATATGCTTTTTATGAATTTTTTGTTTACCGGAATAGTAAGCTTTTTTATGATTGCACTGGAGAAGTATACCATATCAGTTTCCGGACTTTACGAAAAAATAGTTACTAATGTCCTTTCAGTTTTTTATGCTTCTGTTATAATGATGGCGATGAACGGGGTTTTCTTTTACTCGAAGATAAGATTACTGGCAGATATATACTTAATGCTGACTTCGGTATTTCTTTTGATGCTTAATGATTGGATCTTTGAAAGGGTAGTAAAAAACACTAAAATATACAGAAATCCAAGGCTACTTATTATTAATTCTGAAGAGAGAACCTTTGTTAGAATGAAAAGAATTAAGTATGGTACGCTGGGGGCATACGACTCCTGGTACGAGGATACATCTAAGCTTGTGGCCATGGAGTTTAAGGATTTTGTTGATACTAAATTTGCTGAATTTGACGCAATTTGTATATTAGACGGCCTTGATGCGGAAAAGTATTCCATAGCAATGAAATCTGCGAAAAAACATAATAAGGATTTATACATTGTTCCGAATATGGTGGATGTTGGCATGCACAATGCTACAATGATCCGCTTTGACGACGTTTTAACAGTTCATGTTCCTGCAGATTATATTTCGGGCGTTGAACATTTCATAAAAAGAGCCATGGACATTGTTTTTGCATGTGTTACGCTTTTAGTTATGGCTATCCCCATGGGAATAATCGCTTTGGGAATTAAATTAACTTCTTCGGGACCTGTTTTTTACAAGCAGGAGAGAATGACCATCAAAATGAAAAAATTTATGATGTATAAGTTCCGTACAATGGTCCCCGATGCAGAAAAGCTCACTGGTCCGAAATTTGCGGAAAAGGACGACCCACGAATAACAAAAATCGGGAAGTTTTTAAGAGCCTGCCGATTGGACGAACTTCCTCAGCTTATAAATATATTGCTCGGGGATATGAGCGTTGTAGGACCAAGACCGGAAAGACCGGTGTTTATTAATCAGTTTGAAAAGGAAATTGAAAACTATGATTACCGTTTTGCTGTTAAAGCGGGGCTTACAAGCCTTTCCCACGTGTATGGAAGATATTCAACCTATATTCACGACAGAACATACTATGACTTGTATTATATAGCAAACTATTCTTTTTTCCTTGATTTAAAAATCATTTTACTTACTACAAAGACTATCTTCTTAAAATCCTCGGCAGAGGGTGAGGATAGCTTTAAGGATAAGACGACCACATATGAAGTAAGTGAAAAAAAGCTTGGCATATAGGTTATCAGGGCTTTGAATATAAATAAAATAAGGGGATCTATTAAATGAAAGAAATGAGGAAACCTGTTAAAATCCTAAAAAAGGCTTTTTACGTGGAACGTATAGACAAGTTTAAACGCACTATTGCATGGATGCTTATAGGCGGATTTGCGTTTTCGTTTTGGTATTTATCCGTTCTTGGATATACACAGTATGCATCGTCTAAGGCTAATATCGTTTTAAGCTACTCTGAAATTGCAAATTCCCGATACCCCGACGGAAGCAGATTTACATATTATGATCTTACGAATGAGGAGTATTTAAAGGAAGCACTTGAAATAATGCAAAAAAAGGGAAAGTACCTTACTTATACTGTTGAGGATTTAAGAAATGCATTTTCCGTATCAAGCTCCCTTGATTCTTCTGCAAGTTCGGGCGTTTCTGCGCTTCGTAATGCGGGTAATGATTTCAGCTATGTTGCCAATGAATACAAAATAAAATTTATTCAGCCCCATGATTATAAAAACAAGAACTTTTTTCAAAGGATATTTACTCCCGACTACAGTGACGAGTTTTTGAAGATTCTATCAGAGATTAACAGAAAGCATCTGGCGTATGCAAAGGGTGGAGCTGACGGATTTAAGACAGTATCCGAGCTTGGTGATATGAGTGGCTACGATTATGACGAAAAAATAAATGTTTATAAATCCAGAATAAATGCAATCACCAAATATTTAAGGAATTTAGAAAAGACGTCTGCAAGATTTCAATCCAAAAAGTACGATATGTCAATTAAGGATGTGATGGGAAGATATGAGCTTCTTATAACAAACAAACTTAACAGTATATCAAACCTTGTAAATGCGTCAGGCATTTCAAAAAATCCTGAAATTGTTTCAAATAAGCTTAGGATAAATATAGAAAACACAAATTTAACCTATAGCAAAACCTCGGATAAGACGATTGTAAATGAGTATGCCATGAAAAATTACGACCAGACCTTTACCGAGAATTTGATTAATGTTATACAGGATGAATCTAAGGGATTATATCAGGCAAGACCGAAAACATATTTTGATACAGTTGTTTCGCAGATGAACACATTCAAAGAAGAAAAGGCCGAGGACGAAGAAGTTTTATATAACCTAGCACAAGACCTTATAAAATATACAAACTTTGAACAATCCCCGGAGGAGAGAGCAAGATTAATCGAAAAATGCGAAGCTCTGTTTAATGATGTTGATAAAGACTATAATGAGCTTACAAAGGTTGCACGTGAGGTTGTGTCAGAGACACTCGGAGAAGCAAACAAGGGCTATATGGCATATGAGGTAGAAAAAACAAGCATTTTCTCACTTACGCTTCTTATAAAGCTTGGTATTTTGTTTGTATCCGGTGCTATGAGTATGTTTGTGATATACATTTTCTATACCATATTAAAAGACAGATTTGAAGTTGAGCGTAAGCTAAATATGCTTAAGAAAATCAAATTAACAGAGAAAGGAGCATAAGGGTGGGACTTTTTAATATATATGAAATCATATCGCTTATAAAAAAGCAGTTTACAAAAATTTTAGCTATGTCTATCGCTGTTGGTATAGTTACCTTTCTTGTTGCCAGTCGTATAGAAACCTATACCTGTGTGCTTTCCTTTAAGTATAATCACAAGGGCGCTGAAAATGGACTTGCGCCTGACGGAGAAAGCAAGCTTGACCCTTATGAAATACAAAATCCTGTTGTAATACAAGGTGCTATAGATGCCCTTGGCGGAAATACAAAAGCAAACCTTGATGCAAGGGGAATAAGACAAAACGTTTCGATTTATAAGGTTGTCACAGAGCTTGACAGCGAAGTAACAGAATCGGCTGCATTAAACGGAGAAAAGTATGAAGCGCCGATCACGGAATATGAAATGAGCTTTAAATACAAATCAGCCCTTGGTGAAAATTTTGGGGCAAAAATGTTTAATGCCATTATAAGTGAATATGACGAATATTTGCTTGAAAAATACTATAACAAGGATACAATAACCGATTTTGCAAAAATTGTAAAGGACTCGAAGGCAGAATATATAGATATTGCTACTATCATGAGTGATCAAATCGACGAAGATGTAGAGTATCTTAACTCAATGGCAGAAAATTATCCCGATTTTCGATCCAAAACGACAGGTTATTCCTTTGCAGAATTAGCAGGTCTTTATACGAATATACGTGATATTCAGTATGCAAAGTTTTACGGAAACATTCGTGCCGCAAATCTTGCAAAGGATTCGGAAATGGTCATAAAAAGCTATCAGACAAAGGTTAAAGAGCAAGAGGAAATTGTACGCGTAAGCTCAAGCATTGCCCTTAACTATAAAGACTCCATAAGTAGCTTTTATAACTCATATAAAGATGCCGGACTTTACCGGCAGGCGGAAAATATTCAGGCAAGCACAGAAGCTTCGAACAACCGTGACAAAGCAATTATCTACGATGCTGACCTAGAAGACCACAGAAACACCTATGATGAGGTTGTTATGAATTATGTTGATTATGCCACAAGGGAAACCGACGCCATTCATACAATTAATTATTACAACAACATTATAAACTCTTATACAAACGACAATATTGATATTTATACAAAAGATAGACTTATTTCAGAAAACAAAAAGATTTTCGAAGAAATCTCAGTTCTTTCGGGGGAGTATAGCGAAATAGCAAACGAAAGTATTGACGAGCTTTATAATTCTATTGTAACATCGGATCTTCAGTACCTGATAGCTCCTGAGGTTACCTCGGATATCCCCGTTAAACTTCTTACGGTGTTTATGATGATTTTTGCTTTCGGATTTATTTTATTAGTTGTTATATTTACAAATATAGCTAAGAAGTTTGTAAAAAATCACGAAATTAAGGCTATGGCTGAAGAAGAAGAGACAGTCTCAAACGAAAAGAAAGTAATTGATGTGGCAAATCTTGATGATTTGCATCAACTAATTTACGAGCAGTATCAAAATGGTTTTGATGAATTCTATCTTGTATATCAGGAAATGGTTTCCTCCAAGGAAACGGACGAAATTCATATGGAAACATTTTTAAGATGGAAGAATGAAAAGCTTGGCGCTGTTGCACCAGGCAAGATAATCGACTGCATATCAGAGCTTGATCTTTTCGATGAATTAAATGAGTGGATTATAAAGAAGGCATGCAAAGATGTTACATTAATAAAAGAAAAATACAAAAAGGTTCCTGTTATACATATCAATTGTCCTCATTCAGAGCTTAGAAGCTTTGCAATTTACGGAATTATCTTAAAATGTCTTAAGGAAACAAAAACTCCTGCAAGATGCCTTTGCTTAGAACTCAACGGAGGGGAGATTTCGGCATCCTTAGAAGAGATAATGCTGGTTAAGAAAATGGGTGTTGGTGTATGTATAGACCGTTTTGAAAATTCAGAGGAAAATGACGAAATTATTAGTGTAATTAAGCCTGAATATGTTAAAATGAGCCTTGACATTTTAAACTTTGATATGTATGCAACAACCAAAAAGGACTTTTTGAATGCAGCTTTTTCAATGGTTAAATATCTTTCTGATGTTATTAAAAAGTGTCATGCCAACAATATTAAGGTTTGTATTTGCGGTATAGAAGACAAGGAACAGGAAAACACAATTTCTTTGCTTGATTTTGACTTCAAACAGGGATATTACTACAATAAGCCCAAAACATTAGAAGAGGAATAATTTTTGAAGGGGGTTTTTATGCTGAGAAGGAGAAAAAAACTTAAAATAGCCGTCGAGATTATTTGTGTTTTATTGTTAGCTATGGCATTAACACTGCTACTTAACAGCTGGGCAAATAGTAAGGTCACCCTTACAGAATATACATATAGGGATGAGGAACTACCACCTTCTTTTAAGGGATTTAAGATTTTCGCAATCTCCGATTTACATAATGCCCCTTTTTCAAAAGAGCTTATTTCGATGATAAAAAAAGAAGCTCCCGATATAATTGTTTTTTTGGGTGACATGGTTCAGCTTCCGGACCATAATGTGAGTGAGGCAAAAAGAATTGCCGAGGAATTTAAAGGCAAAACCCCCGTGTATGCCATAAGCGGTAATCACGATAGGCAAAATAAACATTATTGGGATATATATGATACGCTTTATTATGCAGGTGTTATCTGGCTTGAAGATAACTACCAAGTTATATCGCGAGATTATGATTCAATTATGCTTTTGGGGCTTGAGTCCCCTGAAAAAAACAAGGTGACCGGCGAAAAAATTTCGGAAATGAACGAATTTGTTGAAAATAAAGTAAGTGAGGAAAGGCTCTACTCTATACTTCTAAACCATCGGGCAGATTTATACCCAGAGCTTAAAGATGCAGGTGCGAATTTGATTTTGTCAGGGCATCTTCATGGTGGTGGCATAAGACTACCTTTTTTGGGTGGAATTATAAAGCCCCCAGGGGAATTTGGACTGTCGTCTTATGAATACGGTTATGTAAAAGAGGAGAATTCCTCCGCTATGATAGTAAGCGGTGGGTGTGATAAAAACCCCCGCAAAAGAAGGCTTTTCAATCCACCCGAAGCGTTATCGATAATTCTTGAAAGCGAGTAATAGAATTATGATTTTTTTTGTTATACCTATATATAAAACGGAAAAGTATTTAAAAAGATGTATAGACTCGGTGCTAAATCAGACGTATCAAGAAGTAAAAATTGTTCTTGTTGATGACGGCTCCCCTGACAACTGCCCAAAAGTATGCGACGAGTATGCAAGGGAATATGACAATATTGTTGTAATTCACAAGAAAAACGGCGGTCTTTCCGATGCGAGAAACAGTGGCATTTTATATGCTATGGAAAACGGCGACAAAGACGATTTTATTACATTTTTGGATTCTGATGACTTTGTGTGGGAAGACTATTGTTCCCGCTTAATTTCCATTTGCGAAAGTTTTGGGGCAGACTGTGTTCAGTGTGATTATGAAAAGGGTGAAGCAAACGAATTTTCTTTAGCTTTAAGAACTATTACACCGACAATCTTTTCTAAATCACCGGAAAACATGCTTCTTGACCAAAGACTAAAATCGCAAAGCTGGGCAAAAATGTACAAGCTTTCTTGCTTGGAGGGAATAAGTTTTCCGATTGGGGTTTTAAATGAGGATGAATTTACAACCTATAAAATAGTTTACAACAGTAGTAGTGTAGCTGTAACAAACGAAAAGCTATATTATTACTATCAGCATGGCGAGAGTATAATGAACGATATAAAAAGAGGGTTAAAGAACAATCATCATCTTTTTAACTGGCTTGATGCTTACAAAGAAAGAATTGATTTTTTTGAAAAACAAGGAAAAGCCGAGCAGGTTTTAAGAACTTATGAGAAAATCTGTACGGACGTTATTTTAAGATATACCGAGCAGATGTTTCTTCCCAAAAAATACAGAGATAACGCACTGACAAGCGGAGAGTATTTAAGAATTTATAGAAAAAGCTTTCCTCATGCTATAAAAAGAAAGGGCATTTCTTATAAACGCAAACTTATGTATATAATTTTTTACTTTATTCCCCAAAGCTCGGTTTTGCCGGGTAAAATTTTCGGATTGAGAAAATAGGGAGGGATAGCTTTGATTATCAATGCTGACGGTTTCGGATATTCACAAAATGTTAACGAAGCCATAAAAGAAGCATTTAAAAGAGGGCTTATTAACCGTACTACAATCATGGTAAATATGCCTCATGCCGATAATGCCGCAAAAGTCGCAAAAGAGGGTGGCTTTTTTTCCTGTGTGGGACTACATATAAATTTAACCGAGGGGAGGGCGCTGTCTGAAAGATGCGCGAAATCCTCTCTTTGTGATGAAAATGGGTTTTTTAAGGGGAGCTTTCACATCCCCTTTAAATCAAGAATTTATTTAAACAAAGAAATAAGAAATGCAATTTCAGCAGAATGTGAAGCACAAATAAAAAAGTTTCTGGATATGGGATTTAGCTTGATGCACATTGATTCTCATAACTGCATCCATACATACATTAGCGTCTTTTTAAGTATAAAAAGGCTTATGAAAAAATACGGATTTTATTCTATGCGAATAAGCCGTAATTTACCCGAAAACGATTTTTCACTGCCCTTTAGGGTTTATAATGGACTTTTTAATAGATATATTAATCATTTAAAGGTTGGCGAAAAAAGGTTGTCTTTAACAAAATACTTTTGCTCTGCCAAGGATTACGAAAAGCTTGAAGCTCCCCTTTTGTATAAAAACGAGGTCGAGCTTATGACGCACCCTATAATTAAAGACGGTGCCTTATACGATAACGAGCTTTCACATCCCCATCCCTTTATAGATGAAAAATGGCTATCGGATAATCAAATCGATTTAGAGGACACAAGCGGAAGGAAGAAAAAGCTTCTGGTTTGTTTTATTCAGGCACATATAGGCGGGGCGCAGACATCACTTGTAAATTTTTTAAATGCGCTTGATTTAGATACCTATGATGTGGACCTAATTTTTTATGAAAACGAAAATGAGCGCTACGGTATTAAAGAGGGAATAAACATTTTACCCCAGGGAAAAACGCACACCACATTCGCTTTGAAAAATATCTTTACAAAAGCACTCAATCCCATTTACCTGGTGGCAAAGATGAGGGCAACATATTGCCGTAAGATAGAAAAAAACAAGAAAAAAGCCGTGCAGATTATGGCAAAGGTCGGGTGCCGATATTCCTTTGACATAAGTAAAAGCTACGATGCGGCTATTGCCTATGAATCCTCATGGGCGCTTAACTATGTTATATATAGAGTAAAGGCAAAAAAGAAGATTTTGTGGATGCATAACGACTTTAATAATGCAGGACTTTCTTTTAAGGTTGACGAAAAATCCTTTAAAAAGGCAGATGCTTTGTGCTTTGTAAGTGAAGGGGTCAGGGAATCCTTTGTCAAAAAATACAAGGACTATGATAAAAAGGCATATTATATTCCCAATCTTCTCACCTCCTCATTCGTAAGAGAAAGGGGAAATGCCGAAGAGGTCAGCATGCCTTTTGAGGGGGATAACCTTACGTTTATCACTGTTGCAAGGGTTAACTTTGCCGCGAAGGCACTAGACAGAGCATTACGGGTATTTAAACGGCTTAAGGACGATAACCTTTTAGAAAAGGTAAAATGGGTGATTATCGGCAAAGGCCCCGAATTTGATGCGATGAAGGCTTTAATATCCAAGGAACAGCTTGAGGATACAATTTTTCTTCTGGGAGTTAAGAAAAATCCTATACCATATATGAAAAAGTCTGATATTTTATTTCTTCCGTCAAAACATGAAGGAACGCCCATGGTTGTTACCGAGGGATTTATTATGGGGCTAGTGCCTGTTGTAACAAATTACACATCGGCCAAGGAACAGATTAAAAATGAGTTTGACGGACTTATTTTTGAAAACAGCGAAGAGGGCTTGTATGAGGGACTTAAGGCGCTTTTAAAAAACACAGACAAGCTAATTCCCATGGCAGAAAATGTTAAAAACGGAGAATATGGAAACGAAAAAGAAATTAAAGCCTTTTATGACATGATGAACAATTTATTTGAAAAATAAAAAAGGAGGAAAAGGCGATGAGCTACAGCATAAGCGAAGTAAAATCCGCTAATATATTAAATGAGCCGCTTGAAAACGGGCCTGTTTTTATAAATAGCAAAAAAAGAAAATTCTATGACTTTGTTTTTATCGCTGCATATATTTGCTGTCTTGTAATCGGTCCTTTTCCCTCTATGACTAAGGTGGCATCAATTGGCCTGGCTCTTTGCATCGTAATAAGTTTTTTTGACGAAAACTTTTATATGTATGCGGCGCTGTTTTTGTATATGCGCTACGATATGCTTATCGGAGATACACCGGTATTTCGTGTGTATTCATATCTGGTGGTGCTTAAGCTTTTAACTGTAATATTTAAAACAAAATTCAGAGTTTTGTATCTTCCTGCACTTTTTGTATTTTTTTTACACAGCGTTTTTGCAGTGCCGAAGGTTGCAAGTTTAAGAATAGGTCTTAATGTAATTGTTGACTGTGCACTTATCTACATAATTTTGTTGCAAATTTTGTCGGAGAAAAGACTTTTCAGAAAGTTTATGTACGTTTTTTTATTAGGCGGTATGGCATCCGGCATATATGGCTGGACTACCAAAGAGGCATCGGTAGATATTAACATCCGTGGCGCAGGAGCGCATACAGTAAACCGAACTTTTGGTATTCTTAACGACTCAAACTACGCCGGTCTTTTTTACAGTCTTTGCGTTATCATCTCGTTTGTTATAAAGGGAATTCCCAAATGGGCAAGGCTTGTTATTGGCGGAACTTTTTTGATAATACTTTTACAGACTGCTTCACTTTCCGCCATTTTGGTGCTTTTCGTGTTGTCCTGCTTTCTTATAGTGCTTAAGTTTAGGGCAAAATCAATAATAATTTTAAGCACCCTTTTAATAGTAGCTGTAACGGGGCTTACAATTATGCTTTCTGTACCTCAATTCAAGGAAGTTGAAATGATATCCGGACTTTTAATACGAATTAAAGAAAAACTTTCGTATATTCCGCGAGGAAGATGGGACTTGCTAACAACCAATCGAACGGCAATCTGGGGAAGGATGATTAATTACTTTGGCAAACAATCGCTATGGGGCAAGCTTATAGGCGGAAATGTAATTACCTTTATGGTATTTGATACTGCCCTAACAAAGGTTGCATGTCACAATTCCTATATTCAAAGTATTATGAATTTTGGCATTATCGGAACAATTATGATTTATATACCCCTTTTCTCAGTTTTCGGATACAGACTTAACAAGCATTTAAACAGTAAAAAAGGGTATGAGGGCGAGGATGTAAAAATAATTCAGCTTATCATCGCCTTTGCTTTTATAGTATTTGGGATGACGGTTGATTTTTATATCGATTGGCCGTTTATGATGTTTTACTTTATATAAAAAAGGTTGTGAAACAATGTTTTCTATTATATTGCCTGTATATAACGGAGAGAAATTTATTAAAACGGCAATCGAAAGTGTTTTGGCTCAGAAGTTTACCTCATGGGAGCTTATTATAATAAATGATGGGTCTACGGATAATACAATGGAGGTAATTTCAAAATATTGTGATAATCCCAAAATAAAAATCATTTCCCAGGAAAACGGTGGGGTATCCAGCGCAAGAAATGCAGGCATGGAAAACGCATCCTATGACTATTTTGCTTTTATTGATGCAGATGATTTGTGGAGACCAAATCACCTTTTAGTAATTTATGATATGATAAAAAAATACCCCCATTGCGGTACATATGCAACCCTTGGGGAAATAACTTTTCCAAACGGAAAGACGTTATCAAACCGCTCTTTTTTCGATAATAAAGAATTAGACGACCAAGTGCTTTATATAGAGGACTTTTTCGCAGAATATGCAAAGGACAAAAGGGCAAAAACGCATAATTGCACCAGTTCCTGCATAACTAAGGCTGCGAAAGATAAATGTGGAGGATTTAAAAATGGCTGTAAGATAGGAGAAGATTTGGCATTTTTCCTTACTGCGGCAGCATACTACCCGGTAGCTTTAAGCGCCAAGGTTACTTCTAGTTATGAAAAAGGAAACAGCAGTGCCACAAAAGATAATTCCTTTGACCCGGATTGGTTCTTTTTTGATGATGTGAATGATATTTTAGAAGATAGGACTATATCTGAAAAAACCAAAAAAGGAATAAGGGAAGTTATGCAGTGGTTTACCATAAGAAGATGCCGTCATTATATATTAGACGGAAGAAAGAAAGAGGCACGAAAAGCTTTTAGAGAAATAGGGGAAAATAAAAGTTTGCTAAAGGATAAAATAATAACCTTTGGGCTTTTGCTTTTGCCTGTTTCATTGGTGAAAAAATTATTTATGGTAAGGTGGCGGTCTAAAGGATGATAAAACTAAATAAAAGACTTGAACAACTGATGCAAGAGCTTAAAAAAACAAGCTCGGAAACCTTTTATCATTCCATCAGGGTTAAAAAGCTGACGATGGAGATGATTGATATAGCAAATAAAAACAGTGTTACAAAGTTTAAAGAAGAGGACGTTGATCTTATATGCAAAGGCGCCCTTTTACACGATTTGGGAAAACTAAATGTACCCAACTACATAATGACAAAGGAGAAATATCTGACTGACGACGAAAAGACAGAAATAAGGGCACATACCAAAAAAGGCCTCCAGGCCATCGAAAACGAGCTTACCAAGGATGAATACGAGGTAATTTCAAATATAGTTTTATACCATCATGAAAGAATTGACGGAAGCGGATATGCTTGCAAAAATGATTTGACATTTTATGTGCAGATAGTTTCCATATGTGATGTTTTCGATGCACTTTCTTCGGACAGGGTGTACAGAGAAGGTGTTTCCAGGGAAAAGGTAATGAAAATGATAAAAAGCGGTGAGTGTGGAGTATTTGATGAAAGATTAGTCGGATTTATGGAGCAGGTTTCAGAAAATATGTAAATACGATAATCAAAGGAGCAGAAAATGGAATTGTATGAGATACAGAAAATGCAAAACGAAATACTAAAAGAGCTTGACCGCATATGCAAAAAAAACAACATAAAGTATTTTATTGCACAAGGAACCTTGCTGGGGGCAGTAAGGCATAAGGGGTTTATCCCCTGGGATGACGACGTTGATGTAATCATTCCCCAGGCGGAGCTTAAAAGACTAATTAAGGTGTTTGATGGTGAGGCTGGAAAGGAATATGTTTTAAAAAACCACAGACTGGAAAAGCACTATCCGTTAACCTGGACAAAGATGAGAGTAAATAACACCATATCAATCCCCAAAAGATACAAGGATTTACCCATACATTGGGGCATTGGGATTGACCTTTTTCCTATGTGCAGTCTAAGTAATAATAGAATAATAAGAAGTGCAGAGATAAACTTTTTCAAAGCAGGCAGAAAAATGCTTTTGATGGAAATGACAAAGTTTGAAGATGATTTGGGGTTAATTACCCGCTTATTAAAGTATGTTCCTATATGGTTAAGACACTTTTTTGTTAATCTTAGCTTTGGGATTTTTGCTTTGCATAAGCTTGAAAAGTGTGAGTATGTGTACCTTCTTTGTAAAGGCGGAAGGGTAATGAAAAAGGATGTAATAATTGGCGAAGAAGTGTTTTTGCCCTTTGAAGACAGTACTTACCCCGCTCCATCATGCTACCATGAATTTTTAAGCCAAATGTTTGGTGACTATATGACCCCGCCCCCGATTGAGGGAAGGGGCGGTCACGAAAAAAGGATGGGCGAAATTACCTGGGATGAAAACCCTACTAACAAAGGAAAAGGGATAGATTAAAATGACGGATATCAATAAAAAGCCTTTTTTTTCAATAATAGTGCCTGTATATAAAACACAGCAATATCTTGACGAGTGTTTTTTAAGTTTAATAAATCAAAGCTTTACGGATTTTGAGGTAATTGCTGTGGATGACGGTTCCCCCGATGACTCTGGGAAAATGCTTGATATGTTTAAAGAAAAGGATTGCCGAGTAAAGGTAATTCACAAGGAAAATGGCGGTCTTGTCAGCGCAAGAAAGGCGGGACTTTCAGAAAGCTTAGGAGAATATATTTTAAACGTGGACTCTGATGACTACATTGACCAAACACTTCTTGAAAAGCTTTATGAGGTTATAAACAAACACAATTCACCCGATATAATATCGTTTGATTACATATATTTTGATGAAAATGAAAAAGAGACTGTAAAGGTTTTGTACGACTATGGTTTGTATCAGGGACAGAAATTAAAAACTGTTACTGATTATATAATATATGATTGTAATTTAAAGTCCATAAATTCCAGTGGAATGTCATATGGGACATGCTTAAAGGCAATAAAGCGTGAGATGCTTTTTGACGCGCAGATGAGTGTTCCAAACGATATTTCAATGGGGGAGGATTTGTCTGTTACGGCAAATGTTTTAACGAGGTGTAGCTCGCTATATATCTTAGATTTTGCGGGATATTACTACAGAAGAAATAGAGATTCTATGGTGCATAGTTTTAACCCACAGGGCATTATGGATATTGAAAAAGTTTGCATGTATTTAAGCAGCATACTTGATAAAAAATACGAAAGCAATATAAATGTCTATGCGTTAAGGTGCACACGTCATTATATAAAAAGGGGATTAGAGTTTTTTGAAAACAAAAAAGACTTTGTCTCCTGCCTTAATGAAAATATAAAAAAGGATATAATGAAAAGAATTATAAGGGCAAAGGTTTATAAATCTTCCCCTAAAGAAAGAATATATATTGCAATTGTAAAGTTGAGGCTTTGGGCCGTTCTTTGGAAAATTTATAAATAAAGAGGTAAGTAAATGAAAAAAATGAGCCGTTCAAAAAATGCTGCGCTAAATATATTTTTCACCCTGCTTGCACAAGGGGCAACCATTGTAAGCGGACTTGTGGTTCCAAGACTGGTGATTGCAAAATTTGGCTCTGATGTTAACGGACTAATGGCATCAATAATACAGTTTTTATCTTACATTTCTCTACTGGAAGCAGGAATCGGTGGTGTTATGTCGGCTTCCTTATATAAGCCGCTTGACCGTGGGGATTTTAAAAAGGTTTCGTCGGTAATAAGTGCGGCAAAAAGCTTTTATCATAAAATAGCGGCCATTTTTCTTTTTTACATAGTGGCGCTCTGCTTTATTTATCCGCTTATTAGTAAAAGCAATTTTGACGTGCCATATACCGTTTTTATGATAATTATTCTAAGCATAAGCACACTTCTTGAGTATTATTTTGCGGTGCCCTATACGGCACTTTTAAGGGCCGACCAAAAGGTAAGAATTGTCTATATAATAACAACCATAACAATTTTGTTAAACGTTTTAACCTCTTTTGCTTTAATTATGGTTGGTGCTAGTATCCATATAGTAAAGCTTGTATCTGCTTTGGTTTTTGCACTAAAGCCTGTATATTATTCTTATTACGTAAGGAAAAACTATGCCCTTGATTATAAGGCGTCCGGCAAGGGTGAGCTTAAACAAAAATGGAACGGACTTGTGCATCATATTGCATATTTCGTTCAAACCAGTATAGATGTTATGCTCATAACCTTGTTTATGGATATAAAATATGTTTCTGTTTATGCGGTATATTATACGATAACATCGGGTATTCAAAGTATCGTCTTGTCTGTCGCTAACGGCAGTGCTGCAGGAATGGGTAATTTAGTTGCGCGGGAGGACAAGGTGGCTTTAAATAAAGTTCTCGACACGTTTGAGTTTGTCCAAAGCGGTATTGCATCGGTTATGTACACAATAACGGCGGTTATGATAGTGCCCTTTGTATCACTTTATACAAAGGGTGTTACCGATATTAATTACATTGCACCTGCCTTTGCCTATGTTTTGATATCAGCTCACATAGTTTATTGCATTAGATACATATACAGTACGGTAACTCTCAATGCAAACAGGTACAAAGAAACTCAAAAAGGTGCAATCGCAGAGTGTCTTTCAAATCTTTTGATTTCGCTTGCCCTTATAAAGCCTTTTGGAATTTTGGGCGTAGCTATAGGTACACTGCTTTCGGCTGTCATAAGATGCTTTTTTGACCTGTTTTATCTTAAAAAGCATCTTGTTTACAGACCTATCAGTAAATTTTTCAGAATGTTTTTTATAAATGCCTTGGTTGTGGCGGTTTCCTTTACCGCGTGCAATCTTTTTATTGATTATAATATTAATTCGTGGCATATGTGGGTGCTTAAAGCCATTCCTACAGCCACTATCACAGTAGTTTCGGCATTTCTCATTTACTTTGTATTTAACCGTGACAACTTAAGGGAACTGTCTGTAAGGGTAAAAAAACTGGTTGGGTAAAAGATTATGGTTTATGATATTATGCCACAACCGATGCTACCCCTTCAGGCTTTAAACAAAGTGTGGGATGCTTTTTGCCTGCCACAAGAAGCGTTTCGTAATCCCCCCCCCTTCCCCTTAGGGGGATTTAGGGACATAGCCCTATACCGGCACAACCAATTGCTTTGCAATTAGGTGCCCCGCCTTCGCATCAATTCAATAAAACGATTAGCAATCAATTTCTTAACATTTTGTAATAAAACAAAATGAGGATAAAGGGGCAGCATTATCAAGGTAACGCGTACCACCGCAAGGGCAATTACCTCCACATCTTCCGGGAAGCTTTATGAATAAAACCGCAATTCTCAGTACAAATCGAGCAACGGTGTTTTTATTATTGAGTGGGAGTAGAAAAATTAATCCCCGAAGTCCGCGATATAAGTGGATTTTCGGGGTATTTTTTTGCCTTTTGAGTGCAATTTGAGTACAAATTTTTAGTATCGCTACAGTATCACAGGGTTTGGGCGTACCCAATAAATTAGCTTACTTGTGTACACAAGTGGGAAGCTTGCCATCATTATAATCATGTAAAACATAGCAACCTTGTTCTGGTTTGGTACAAGGTTATTTTACTTCTTGTTCTATATTTCTGAAAATGTCATCATCAAAAAATTCTGTAATTGTCATGTCAAGACCATCACACAACTTTTTTAAAACAATAATACCGATGTCTTTTCTGCTTTCATCAAAAATACTATACACAGTAGACGGAGTGATACCGGAGTTAGTTGCTAAAGAATTGTATTTTATGTCTTTTTCTTTGCATATGTTTTTTAGCCTTTTTACAATTGCGTTTTTAATTCCCATAATAATAAGCACCTCTTATTTATTATTTTAAAATATTATATATTTATGCGTATACGCACTTGCGTAAACCGTTAAAATATGTTAGGATGTACGCATAAGCGTAATAAATTGGAGGATGATTATGAGAGAAAATACATGTTGTTTTACGGGACACAGACAAATACCGATATGCGAACTTGAAAATATTAAAAATAAAATTGAGGAAGAAATAACAAAACTTATTAAAAACGGTACAACAAACTTTATTTGCGGTGGTGCTATTGGGTTTGATAATTTATGCGGTGAAATCGTATCAGAATTAAAAGTATACGATAAAAATATAAGGCTAATTCTTGCGCTTCCTTGCAAAAATCAAGATAAATATTTTAATAATGAGGAAAAGAAAAAATATGAAAACCTTGTTTTAGGTGCTGATGAAGTTATCTATACTTCCGAAAGCTACTTCCGTGGCTGTATGCATAAAAGAAACAGATTTATGGTTGATAATTCAAAGTACATAATTTCATACTGCACCAAAAATACAGGCGGCAGCTTTTACACAAGGGAATATGCAAAGAAAAACAGTCTGACGGTTATAGATATTTAAACATTTAAGACCTTGTTCCAATTTGAAACAAGGTTATTTTTCTTCCTCATTATTAATGTAAAATGGCTAAAATCAGAGGGAAAATATTAATAAAGAAAAAGAAATAGCAAGACAAAAATACCTGTATGAGTTGGTTAAATAGAGCTATGAAATTGATTTGGTAAATTGATAAAAACTTGATAAAAAAATTATTTGTTGAAAACAGAGAAAATGTAAAAACGGTATTGCTTTTATTCGAGTTTTGGAATATAATATTATTTACAAAAGACAAGGAGTGCTTTATATGGAATTAATGTCTGCACATGATGCTGCAAAAAAATGGGGCATATCTCAAAGACGAGTATCGGTTTTATGCAGCGAGAATAGAATTGATGGAGCAACAATTATTGGTAACATGTGGCTTATCCCCGGTAACGCTGAAAAGCCTGTGGATGCAAGAACTATCAGATATGAAAAATCAACTTCTGCATTAAAACCATTTGTAAAATGGGCAGGCGGAAAAGGTCAGTTGCTTGAAAATATAAGAAAAACATATACAAGTGAATTGGGTAAAAGTATTACAAAATACGCTGAACCGTTTGTAGGTGGCGGAGCTGTTTTATTTGATATCTTGTCAAATTATAATCTCAAAAAAGTGTATATAAGTGATACAAATGCGGAGCTTATTAATGCATACAAGATAATAAAGGAGCAGCCACAAAAGCTTATTTTGATGCTTTCTGATATGCAGAATGAATATGTACCTCTTGAAACAGATGACAGAAAGCAGTATTATTACAAAAAACGTGAAAGATTTAATGATATAAAAATAAACGGTGATGAATCTATCAACATTGAAAAGGCAGCATTATTTATTTTCTTAAATAAGACCTGCTTTAATGGGTTATATCGTGTTAATAAAAAAGGACTGTTTAATGTTCCTATGGGTGCATATAAAAATCCTTGTATATGTGATGAAAAGAATCTTTTGAATATTTCAAAAGCACTTTCGAATGTAAGCATTGTTTGCGGTGATTACAAGGATTCTGATAAATTTATCGATGATAATACATTTGCATATTTTGATCCACCATATAGACCTCTTACAGAAACCGCAAGTTTTACATCGTACACAGAGAACTTATTTGATGATAATGCTCAAATTGAACTTGCTGAATATGTAAAATATCTTGATAAAAAGGGTACAAAAGTCGTGGTTAGTAATTCTAGAGTCGGATACAAGGTAGGTGAATAATAATGCAAAGAAAGAAATATGAAATAACAATTGAAGAAATAGTTTCTGAAAAATTTGATGTATATGCCGAAAGTGTTGAAAAAGCTATGGAATTAGCAGAGGAAAAGTACAAATCAGGAGAATTTGTACTTTCTCCCGGTAATTTAATAGCAAAGCAAATGGCAATAACTTCTACTAAAAATGAAACAACGGAATGGACTGAGTTTTAATGAACTTTAGATTTGATGAATCTATTGCATTAGATTATAAAAGTAATTCTCAAAAAGTAAGAGTGATGAGTGAAAATTGGGTATCGCAAAATGTATATTGTCCTGTATGTGGGAACACTCACATTCATAATATGGAAAACAATCTACCGGTTGCAGATTTTCAATGTGACTATTGTGGAGAAATTTTTGAATTAAAAAGCAAAAAGGGCAAAATCGGCAATAAAATATCTGATGGTGCTTATGTTACCATGATAAACAGGATTACAAGCATTAGCAATCCAGATTTATTTGTTATGCAATATACGGATAATTTAGAAGTATTAAATTTATCAATAATACCTAAGTTTTTCTTTACACCAAAAATTATCGAAAAAAGAAAACCGCTTTCTGTAACAGCGCGCAGAGCTGGATGGGTGGGGTGTAATATTCTTTATTCTGATATTCCTCAGCAGGGACGGATTGCAATTATAGATAACAAAAATTTTTGTGATAAGTCTGAAGTTGTTAATACATATAAGGAAATTAAAAAATTACAGACTAACAATATTGAGAACAGAGGATGGCTCTTTGATGTTTTAAACTGTATTAATAGTATAAAATACAATGAATTTAGTCTTTCTGATGTATATGAATATGTTGAAATATTGCATAACAAATATATAGATAATCATAATATAGAAGCAAAAATAAGACAGCAGTTACAGCTTTTAAGAAACAAAGGATTCATTGAATTTGTTGAAAGAGGAAAATATAAAAAACTTATTTAATAATATTGTTTTTTAAAAGTGTGGTCATTGGGCAACGCACGAAGCAAAATGGCGCGGAAATTGGTCTCCGTATATTCCGAGAAATATAATACTTCGGCCGTACAAGTGAATGAAGGAATTGTTGTAGCAAGTGATCGACGTACAACAAAAAATCAACGGTGAAATAATTCAGCGAATTGGAATATATACAACGAATTCTACCGATAAAACATTTTTATGCCCGAATGGCGCAGGTATATCTATATGTGGTGATGCTACAATGCTCGGAAAGCCTATAACTGGCTTTCATTGATTAGACCTCCAATTCAATAGCTGCTACAGGACAGGAGTCTGCCGCTTCCCGGGCATTATCAATATTCTCGGATGTTACTTCGCCAAATGCTTCTGCTTTGTTATGCTCATCATTCATACGAAATATATCTTCAGCGATGCTTACACAAAGACCCCGGCTCTAATGATATGCTCTTCGCCATCGTATTCGATAACTGCACTTCCTTCAAGTGCGAAGATAAGTGCATCCCCCGGCGCTTTATGTGGTGATAAGGCTGTGCCTTATATATCATTTGCAAATTTGTTGTGATACAATTGATGGGTGACAAATAAAAAAGAAAATAGACTCCAAAT
>CAZYYT010000019.1:0-1991 GCA_964651775.1 uncultured Oscillospiraceae bacterium
TCTTTACCTTTTTTGGTATTTACAAGCACTGCTGAAACACCTGTATTTTTATCAAGGCTTGGCTTAACTCTTTCAATGCCCCAGAAGTCACCGATAGATATATCCCCCACCCTCGATAAGTTCATATACTTACATTTGTAGCAAACATCCCTAAATGACAAATTCTGCTCATACACCCTTAATACAGATGCATTATAATTACAAAAATCGGAGAGGTTCTTCGTTTCTGTAAGTACCTTAAGCTGTTTGTTTCTCCAACCCTTTTCTTTGTCACGGAAGGAGAAATATGTTATTTTTTCATTAAATCTATTTTCAAGAAATGCTATATATTCATCCCAGATTTTCGGGCTGAATACACCATGGCAGAATATATCCACCACATAAAGCTTTTCACTACTCACCGTTTCTTGGGATACATATTGCCTTATTGCGCTGCACTGACATGGTGTGCCCACAAAAAGCACTTCTCTATCATTTTTAAGGTCATCAACTACAAGGTCATACACATCAAAGATTTTACTTTGAGTATACTTTGTACCCATTACAGTAGAAATATCATCAATACTATCAACGCGCCTGTGTGATATATGAAATCCCTCATCATAAGTCGCTCCATAGATTGTTGCACCATTTCCAAGCATATATTTTGCAATGGCATTAAACATACCACCGGAGCCGCTATTTTTTACAATATCACTGCTTTTATTAATCGCCGCATAATATTTTTGATTTTCCCTTTCGTTTGAATTTCTTACAAGAGAATCACAAATTTTTTCACATTTGCCACATTTAATACACTTTTCGCCATCTATATGGGCATAAGAAAAGCCTAATTCATCCTGTGCAATCTCAATTGCATCTTTAGGACACAGCTTTTTACATACTAAACACCCTGTGCAGTATGTTTTATCAGCTATTCCGTTTTTTTTTTACTATCAAATTGATCTAAAATTTTATCAAGATTACGAAGGCCCTGATTCCTGTATTCCACTATTTTTTCACGAATTTGTGTGTAGTCAAGCTCAGGAAGTGCCACTGCTTCCTCCACGGTATTTACAATACGCTCCGGCATACCAAGCTTTTCAGCAAGGTTATGCATACGCGCGCCAAGCTGTGAAATTTTGATTATAAGATTACGCTCATATAGAGAAGCAAAAACGCTTCCATGGAATGAATCTGTTACAACATATTCCGCGTGCTTCATGTATCCAAGCCACTCAAGAGGGCCGATATGTGGCTTTATACTGCATTTGCAAAATCCCGTTGGAAACGGAACATATACAAGCGGAAGACCCTTTGCCTTTGCAAAATCACTTGCAAATCTAACAAATGATGCAGATGGTGACATATGATACACTAAAATATATTTGTCTATTCTTTTAGGCTCTACAGCAAGCTTATCCCACTCCTGTGCAGTGAGGAAAAAAGTTGGGTCACATGTGTCAAACGCATTAACGTCTGCAAAGCTATTAAGGTCATCTGCAATTATTTTTTCTCTACAGCTTAAAACTGCAACCTTTTCAAGACATTCCTTAAATACCTTTTTTTCACCCTCAGGAATTCCAGAAAGTCCCATACTTGCGGCATAACTTGCTTTCTTAGAGTCATCCTCCACAAAATCAAGAAAATAGTTTATATCAAGACCCGTAAGTTTTGAATTCCACACATTGTCACTGCCCACTATATATCCGTCATACTTATCCCCAATTTGTTTTATATTCTTATCGTTGTATTTTTTTGTTAGATAAAGCTTGTTTTTTCTAAAGCTTACAAAGGCAGGCTTTTTGGGTAGTCTGGTCATAACACCAATACAGCTTGTAATATACTTCTTAACACCCTTGGTTTTAAGGGATTCTAAGCAAAAGGCACGATCTGCAGCATCGCACACATAATCTATTATTTCGTTTTCATGGCCTTTTTTAATAATAGTATTTTGCAGTGCATAGCACTGGAGCATTGCCCCGATATTATCATGTCTTTGATATGTTAAG
>CAZYYT010000019.1:2001-17725 GCA_964651775.1 uncultured Oscillospiraceae bacterium
GTTGCTATTTTCATTAAATTTTCCCACCTTTAGCGAAGAAGGGTCGAACCCTTCTTTATTTGTTTTCCTGCAACTGCTAAAAATTTCTTGCCAAAATTTTTAGTTCTTTTTGAACAAGTATTTTTTAAATGTGTTGAATGACTTAAATGTTCTTACAAAGTCCTCTTTATTTGTAAGGCATTCGCCTAGCTTCATAAACATATAGCCTGGGCGAAGGTAAAACTTCTTTCTTGCGTAGTTACAGAATTCAACAAGTTCCTTATCAGAAACCTCGGGTGTTGAAAGCACGCAGTTATGCATGCCATCTTCTGTAAGCCACTGGTCATAGCTCTTTGCTGTTATATAGTTATTTTCTTTAGCCCACTTATACGCTTCTGTTCCCGGATATACAATAAGCGGGAAATACTGAACTGTGTCAAGACGAAGCTTTTTACTAAACTCAAGAGTTTCATTCATTGTTTCTTTTGTTTCACCGGGGTTGCCTACCATAAAGCATCCGTGAACTCGCATTCTTGCTTTTTTAGCAGCCTTATTAAAAGCAAGAGATTGCTCAAGTGTGATTCCCTTATGCATTCCATCCAGAATCTTTTGGCTGCCACTTTCAAATCCAACAACTACAAGTCTGCAACCGGCCTTACGCATAAGCACCATTGTTTTGTATGTAAGTGTTACTCTACACTGAACAACCCATTTAAGGTCAACTTTATTCTCAATCAATAAATTACAGAATTCACGCACATTTTCCTGATCAACTGCAAAGTTATCATCATCAATAAGAATTTCCTTAACCTCTGGAAACTCTTTCTTTATGTACACGCACTCATCATAAAGATTTTTTGCGCTGCGCTTACGATAGCCCTTGCCGAACATAACCTGAGAATACATGCAATAGAAGCACTTTGACGGGCATCCTCTGCTTGAGAAGATACTTACTGTCGGAAAGCTTACATGTGCATAGAAATAGTCTTTGATATCAAGATATTTCTTATAAACCTCACTTACAAAGGGAAGTTCATCAAGATTATGTATATACTCTCTTTCCTCTGTTTCTTTAAGCGCACCGTCTTCTACATAGCTGATGCCCTTAACATCTGAAAGACTCATCTTCCCTTCAATTGCTTCAGCAAGCTCGGGAAGTGTATAGTCATACTCATGTCGTGCAATAAAGTCAATTGCAGCATTTGCAGGAATAATTTCACTCACACAAGCAGTTGCATGTGTGCCTACAAGACAGATTTTGCATTCAGGAAGAGCTTTCTTAATCTCTTCTGAAAAAGAAAGGTCATTATTAATGCTTGCCGTTGATGTATCAATTACAACAAGCTGTGGTTTAAAATCGCACACAATTTCCATTGTACCTTTTTTATCAAGGCACTTTGCCGGTGCATCGATAAGCTTTAAATCGTAGCCCTTTTTATCAAGCACACCAGTTGCATACGAAAGCCAGAGCGGAAAATATATTGTACCGCTTTTTGTAACAGCTGGGCTTCTTGAGCTCTTCGAGTATTTGTTTAAGAATGGTGGGTTAAGCATTAAAATTTTCATAATTATTTACCTTTCCTTTTCATAACTGCATTATAAGCATAACACATAAAATAATAAGCACTTTTCATTAGTGAAAGTTTGTGATATCCACGATATGTATACCACTGTCTCTTAATAACCTTTAGTTTATTTCCTGTCATTGAGTTAGCACTTACTCTGTAAAGTGAAAGCACTTCACAAAGCCCATATGCCTTGTATCCGCGACTTAAAATTTCTTGCCATGTGCACTGGTCCTCCGTATGATTGAGGGGTGGCATATAAAACTCACCCACCTTTTTACGGTTGACCATAACTGTCAGGCAAGCAATTGCAGTGTTTTTAAATATATCTGTGTAAGACATTTCGTTTGGCACTGTTATTTCTTTACCAAGCTTGTCCTCTTCGTCAATATATTGATATTTCGTATAAGTAAGCGCATAATCATTTTCTTGCATAAAGGTGAGTTGTCTTTCAAGCTTTTCAGGAAGAAAAAGATCATCACTGTCCAAAAAAGCGATATAATCACCCTTTGCTGCTTTAAGTGCAGTGTTTCGCGCCGCTGCAACACCACCATTTTTTTTGTGCTTTATAAGAATAATTCTTTCATCAATATCTGCAAACTTTTGCACAATCTCACAGGTGTTGTCTTTTGAGCAATCGTCAACCACTATCATTTTCCAATCGGTATACGTTTGATTTATCACGCTTTGTATAGTCTTTTCAATGCTTTTCTCTGCATTGTAAGCAGGTGTTACTACAGTAATCATAGCTTTACTTCCTTACAGTTTCTTTTTCTAATACTGCGCCTTCAACAACATTTTCGTGCTTAATAACCGAAAAAACTGTTTTAACAAAGCACTTGCAGTCAAACAAAAAGCTTAAGTTTTCTACATATTCACCATCAAGCTTTGCTTTAAGTTCATTAGGAATTTCATCACGGCCATTTATCTGCGCCCAGCCTGTAAGACCGGGTTTTACATCATTTGCACCATACTTGTCACGCTCTTCAATCAAGTCGTACTGATTCCAAAGTGCAGGTCTTGGGCCAATTATCGTCATATTTCCAATGAAAATGTTAAACAACTGCGGAAGCTCATCAAGTGAATATTTTCTAATAAATTTACCTGATATTGTTATGTAAGAATCTGCGGATTCTAGTAAATGCGTTGGCATATTTTCAGGTGTTTTTGTGTACATACTTCTGTACTTAAAAATCTCAAACTCACTTTTTCCAATGCCTATTCTTTTTTGTTTAAAGATAACAGGACCGGGTGAATCAAGCTTTATTATAATTGAGATGATTGCCATTGGTATTGCTAAAACAACTATTCCAATTGCTGAAAGGATTACATCAATAATCCTTTTCCCGTATTTTTTATACATTTTGTTTTCCTTTCATATCATAATGGGCCATCTAAGCCACTATACTCTCTTTTAAAGTATGATAATTAATTTTACCACTTTTTTTTATGTTTGTCAACAAAATGAATGATACTAAAAATAGGATGCAAAGTCCCTTTGCATCCTATTTTCGGGTCATATTATTCTTTTACCTGCACTCTTATACAAATCATACCACTGTCTTCTTGCAATTTGCATCTGTGCACCCTTTGCACATTCGACAAGTCTTTCGGGGTTTGTTGTTCCTGTAACTGTCTGAATATTTGCAGGGTGTCTTGAAATCCAGGCAACTGCAATCGCAGTTTTCGTTGTATTATACTCATCAGCTATCTCTTTTAGCATATCGTTAACCTCTTTATAATCGGGGTTATCGATAAATGTCCCCTCTATAAATCCATGCTGAAAAGGTGACCAAGCCTGAATTGTAATGTCATTAAGTCTGCAAAAATCAAGTACACTACCATCACGATTTATTGCCCTATCAAACTCTGTATTTACATAAAGTCCCGCATCTATCATGGGGCAATTTACAATGCTTAACTGAAGCTGATTTGCAATAATTGGCTGTTTAACATACTTCTGCAGAAGCTGAATCTGGTATGAATTGTGATTTGAAACACCGAAGTTTCGCACTTTCCCCTTTGCATATAGCTCATCAAAAGCCTCCGCAACTTCTTCAGGGTCACACAGTGCATCAGGTCTGTGAAGTAAAAGCACATCTATATAATCTGTGTTAAGCCTTTTAAGAGAGTTATCTACCGATTCTAAAATATGCTCCTTTGAGAAATCATACATTCCCCTTGATATTGCACACTTTGTCTGTAAAACTATTTTTTCACGTATATCTTCATTCATTTTTATTGCTTGCGAAAAAACTTCCTCACTTTTTCCGCCGCCATATATATCGGCGTGGTCAAAGAAATTAAGCCCATTTTCAAGCGCAGTTTTAATGAGAACCTCAACATCAGTTAGACTTTTACTTGCTATTCTCATACAACCAACAGCAATGTTTGGCACCGCAAGTCCACTTTTTCCAAGATTAATCATCTTCATATTCATCCCTCCATTTTTTTATTATATATTACGGTTACAAAAAGGTCAAGAAAAAACGGATGTGAAACACATCCGTTTTATGTTATTTACTCATTATTTCAGAAATTGCATCAAGTATTTTTTGATGACAGCCACCACAGCCTGTTGAACAGTTTGTGATTTTCTGCACCTCATCAAAAGTTTTTTCTACATCAGAAAATTTAGTTGCCGTATGAAGCGCATCCTCGACATCAAAATAAGTAACCTGCTTGCAATTGCATATTGTATAGTTCGTCATTTGCCCATCCCTCATTAATCATAGTTTAAATTCCCCTTGATTATAACAAGAAGCACAAACTATGTCAATAAAAACAAGCTTACTTTATGTAGTCATCAGCTCTTACAAAGCCAATATTTTTAATGGTCGCGGTTTCTTCATTGTTTACATTTGCATTAAAGCGAATATTTGCATTATAGTCCTCACCGCTTGACCAAACCTTGTCTACCCATGTGTTTACAAGTGTATCACCAAAGTATGCATCAATATTAAACACATATGTGTAGAATTTTCCTACAAGGCTTCCAGGTACATTAAACTTATTATTTGCTGCAGGACAATAACTGTTTGCTGCCTTTCTGCCCGTACCATATTGCATTACATCAATTGTTTCTGATGTTCCGTTAGCATATGGCACGCCTATTGCAGCCTTATACCAGCTTGTATCAGTTGCATCGTCTCCTGTATTTACTGGTACTTCCTTACAAACGTTGAAAATGCTTCCGCCATCAGATACCGCCATATTAGCATTCATTACAACAACGTATTCCTCCGCCTTTGTATCTCCAAAGCTGTCAACAGTTGCGAACGGATTTGAGGGTGCTGCATAGTATCCCTTATCGGAAGTTTCAGTAATAGCTGTCAGAGCAGTTGCACCTGCCTGTGGATCAGTAGCAAGAAGTGATTTCATAGCATCGTGTGACATTCCTGAAGCATATACAAGTGAAAGTCCCTTCTCTGTTGCATAAAATGAGTTCCAAGCCTTTTGTGCTAAGAATCTTGATTTATATGTACCTGTTTTTCCTGAATTGTAGAAGTAGTAGTCATAACCTTCTCTTATCTTCTCCGCACCTGTACTTGGTGCAGTGTCGGCGCTTGAACTACTTGGCTTAAGATCTGTTATATTACTATCAGGAATCCTCGTATTAATTGTAATACCGTGACTCTTTGCATTAAGGTTAGCAACTGTTTCCACCCTTGCGTTGTAAAACTTTGTTCCATAGTTATCGGCAACCTGATAGCCTGTTGTCTTAAGGCCTTCAAAATCAATGTAATGCATAAGTGAGGGGTCTGCACATGCCCTTACAGTGTTACTTACGCGTGAACCACACTTAATAACATAATTATGTGGCGTTGTATATATGTTCATATAATCGTTCTGAAGCTGTTCAATTGCTGTAAAGTACTTATCGTTATAAGCTGGGGTTGTTGTTGTTGCAAGGTACTTACCATCCTTATAAACATCGTAACTTGAAGCACCTTCAACAGCATCCCATGTAAGCTTAACACCATTTGCAACCTCTCTGGCATTTACCGTAACATCAGAAACCTCCATCGGCTTGTTAATCGGGCGAAGACCTGTTAGGTTATTCCAAACAAAGAATTTAATCTTTGTGTCCTCTCCCTTTACAGGAATTGTCATGCCAAAGTCTGTCATAGAATCCTTACCAAATACTACTGATTGTTTTTTCATGCTTGCAACCTTGCCCTCATTATCATAGATTGCGGCAACCAATGTAGCATTATTTATGGTGCTGTTTTTCTTTGTAATGATACCCTCAAAGGTATGCTCTGTAGCACTCTTATCTATTGCTTTAAAATCAACATCAACATTGCTGATAGATGGGTCCATGTGCTCAACCTTAACATTTGTAATGTAAATACTTGAGTTTGTACCCTTAAAATTAAAGTCAGTTCCGTATGTACCAATGTCCTCAAAGTTACCGCTTCCAATCACGAAGGAAGCCGTTTTCCAAGTATTTGAATTTGTGAGTGCAAACTGCGTGCTCATATTATCAAAGCGGCACTGATCATTAGAGTTTTTAACGCCCTTTGTATAGGTAAGAACAAGTGGATTTGTTGAGTTATCGTAATAATCAAATGTAATTTTTACAGACTCATCAACTGCGTCAACTATTTTCTCATCAATATCAAAATATATCCTCGTGCCATTGGGTGCAAGCAAGCATTCCTTTCCCCCAATGCTAGTTTCTGTGATGTCACAATCCATAACTGGATAGCCAGCACGTTTCTCGTGATAACGAACATACTCAACATCATCACCAAGCTTAAATCTGCCACCTTCAGCAAGCTCGGTCGAATCAATGTGGGTAAAGTCATACCAAGCCATACCAAGCACGTTATCTATTTCCATACCCCAGTCCACAACATACTTGTGGCGTGCGATAACTGGATGTGGGTGATAAGGATGCCCCTTAATCTGAAAGGCTGTTTTACAAATCGGAAAAACTTGATTTGTTTCAGCGCTCATAATATAAGCCCAACTGTTATCGAGTGCAAAGTATCTATCATCACCACTTGGAAATGAGTGGTTACTTCCGTAACCTCTACTATTAATTAATGGGTTAAAGAAATACCTACGATGGGTTCCGTCCTTATTTACACGGATGACACCATTTATCGGCGTAGTACTTGAGCCATCGCCACCAAGGTTTGTTATATACAAGTAATCACCATTTACAGACCAGCTCTCATGCGTGAAGAAAAGCATACTATATCCGCTGTTTGTATTTTGCAAGCCCTGTGATATAGGAGTTACCTCATCAGTTTCTATATTCATAATACTCGAGCGCTCAAGCATATTTCTGTAATTGTATTGTGACGTATCTGTTTCATGTGCAAAGAACACTAAATTCGGGTATACGGGATTTACCTGAATATGATTTACAATATTAGAATAATTGTAAGAATAGTATGTATAGTCAATTTTCTTCTCTTCAATATTAAGACGAGCGATAGGCGTTGTCTTATTTGGTCTTGGGAAAGCCACCGTGCTTGCGCCTGATCCAACCTCAAATGATGCGTATTTACAGTCATTTGTGATATGAGGAAGTGAAGGTGTTACACCCTTTGCAAAATCATAGAGGTGCTCTGTCGTGCTATCTCCGTAAACATACTTGCGATAAAACCCATACACACCTGTGGAGGGATTTGTTTTTACAAAGTAAACATAGTCATTATCACCCATAACTACGTTTGAATAGTAATTTACGGTGTCAAGCTGTTTAATAACCTGTGTTTCAGTATTATAAATATAAAGGTAGTTCGTTCTTGTTACATCATCTGTTGCCACACAAACAAATGACTTACCGTCTCTAGTCCAGTTTTGTTCTGTAAGATAAGGACGGTAAAGGATTGTTCCAAAAAAGTCAACATACTTATAAGTAACACCCGTAACAGTGTCTGTAATTACTTTATATGGGTTAACTCTTTCCTTTGTATAAAAACTTGCCTTAAAGAGGGGGTTTTCTATTTCGCTAAATCCAAGGCTTCCAAAATATTCACTGTCAAACATTTCAAAGATGTACGGATTTCCGCTTGTTTTTTCGTAGTAAAGCACATCATCAAGAATAGATCCAAGGTTAAAGTAATTAGCAGGCGCATCATCAAAAAGGAAAAAGCTGTCCGCCTTTATAAAGCCTATTGATGTAGCGTAGCTTATAATATTACTCTGACCACTGTAACTTACGCCAATTGCATCCATAAAGATCTTAATAAGCTGTGCTTGAGTAATGGTCTTTAACTTCTCTGATTCATCAACCGGTGTATTTTTCATTGCTATATTATTTGCAAGTGTTAAAGCATCATAAGATGTACACTTGTTAGCAAGATTTTCCTGAGTAAAGCGTGTATCCCCTACAGTAATAATACCTGATTTCTCAAGGTCCCTTCTTTTTGTAATATCCAGTGCAGTTATTGTAGGAACCTTGTTATCTCTTTTTAGTTGGGATAAATTCAAAATTTCCACTCTTCTCCATGCATTATAGGCATTATTTTGAATTCTAAATGATGCACCATTACCATATTTCTTTGAAAGGTCAGCATCCGTAATTATTGCAGTGTGTACTTTCCATCCGGGGTTTGTTCCCGGCTTATAAAAATCATACTGCTTTATTGTTCCCGTTGAATTTCTGTACTCTAGCTTATAATTTCCCTCTTCAGGTCCAAAATCGTAGTACACTATTGAAACAAGAAATTCTCTGTCACTACTTGAATAAAAAGAGCTGTCAACATTTATGTATGTTGTATTTGCATTATACTGCTTTCTTGCTTCAAGTCCATCAAGAGTTACAAGTTCAAAGTAAAGCGGGTTATTTGTATCGGTGATATTTTGAGAAATACCATCGATGAATGACATATTACGCCCTTCTAGCTCCCCATAAAAGTTAACATATGCACTCTCGGGTGAGATAAATGCCATATAGTCCTTCCAAGCATTATCTTCTGCCATAGCTGTCATAGACGCAGGGACAAAAGCAAGCATCATTACAAAAGACAAAATCGCTGACGTAATTTTTCTGAAAAATCCATTATTTATTTTCATGTGTCGTTCCCCCCATTTTTATATTATATATTTATTTGTTACCATTATACACCATTTTTTTCTAAATTTAAATAGGAAAAATGCATAAAGATTTACAAGCATTTTTGTTACATTTCACGAAAATAAAAAGCAAGATGCTTATTTAAAGCAACTTGCTATAAATTTTCTTTAAAACAACTAATCGTCTATATCTACATCCCACGAAAGGATTGTTCCGTCATCAGCCTTTATGTCAGCATCATATTCTGTTGTGCCTTTTCTGAATTCAATCTCATACTGCCATATTCCGTCATCTTTCTCAAGTTGCACCCTTTCAAAGATTACCTCATTTTGTGAAAGTCCTGCCTTTTTTAGTGCAATTGACTTTGCCTTTTCTTCTCCGATAAGCTCTTGTTCATTACTCGTAGGCCCCTGATTTGTGGATACTTCATTCTTATTCGTATTATTCTCTTGTGGGGGATTTTGGGAAGTGGGCTGATTTTCAGTTACGTCAAGTTCTTTTTCATAGTTGGGTTCTTCAGTGGGATTTGCCGGATTATTATTAGCCCCACATGCAGAAAAAATTACAATGCACAATACCAGGCACGTTACTAAAGATAGTTTTTTCATATACATTCTCCTTTTTTTATATAATAAGACGTGTGAATGATTTAACATCCACACGTCTTATTATTAACCAAAGTATCTCTTAAGCATACCTTCAAAGCCTTTTCCGTGTCTTGCTTCGTCCTTTGCCATTTCATGAACTGTATCATGAATCGCATCGTATCCAAGCTCTTTAGCACGCTTTGCAATCTCAAACTTTCCTGCTGTTGCGCCACACTCTGCCTCTGAACGAAGCTCAAGATTTTTCTTCGTGGATGTTGTTACAACTTCACCCAAAAGCTCTGCAAATTTTGCAGCATGTTCTGCTTCTTCAAGTGCTGCCTGAAGATAAAAAGCACCGATTTCCGGATAACCTTCACGAATTGCCTGACGGCTCATAGCTATGTACATACCAACTTCTGTACATTCACCCTTAAAGTTTGCCTTTAGGCCCTCGTATACATCGTCCTCAATTTTACCCTTTGCACCTACCCCGATAACGTGTTCACAAACAAAGTTAAGTGAGCCATCTTCCATTACTGTAAACTTTTCCCCGGAAACGCCACACTGGGGGCACTTTTCAGGAGCCGAGTCCCCCTCGTGAACATAACCACATACCGGACATACAAATTTTTTCATAAATAATACTTCCTTTCAAAATAAAAATATAAAACAAAATGATTAACTTTTTTCTGCGCAAGCCTGACATATGCCATTGATAATAAGAGTGCAGCCAATAATTTCAAAATTTATAGCTTCATCTATATTAAGAGAAATTTTCTCCATCGGTGCATCAATAAGTCTTCCGCAATTTATGCAATGCATATGATAATGTTCTTTAGCATTTGCATCAAAATGAGAGGAATCACCACAGGATATTTCAAGCACATTCCCACTTTCCACAAGCTGGCGAAGGTTACGATAAACCGTGCCAAGAGATATATTGGGGTACTCCTCCTTCAATTTAGCATAAAGCCACTCTGCATCAGGATGCGTTGTTACGGAGTGAAGCAGCTCACAGAGTGCCTCACGCTGTCTACTATATCTCACTGCAATTCTCCTTTATAAATAATAATAATTACTATTATTAATTTGATTATAGCATACATTTATGATTTGTCAATAGTTTTTTTTACAAATTTAGCATAAATATTTTCATTATCTGTCCACACATACAAGGTTATATCATCAGGCGTATTATTTTTTATTTTCAAGTCCTTTTTACCATATACTACAGTTGCGTCAAGATTTGTCGGTGCATAGCCTACCGGCTTACTATGGTGATGACGCTCAGCTATTTCAAGTCCACTATTCACTGCCGCCATATGAATGGTTGAACTTACCTGGCACACTCCCCCGCCTATGCCCCTTTCGTGTTCACCATCTATAATAACACTGGCTTCCTTATAGCCTGTAGCCTTACTTCTTCTTCCTGTTTTTTCATTAAAACTAAAGACGGTATTTGGCTTAATAATACTTTCTGTTGTACTGCTGCACGAAAGTGCTATATTATCAAGTCTGTTACTTTCCTTATCTTTTATTATCGTAAAAGACTCACCCATGACAGTATCTACAGTTACCTCTTCCTTGTCTTCCTTGTCTTCTTTGTATTCATATTTTACATTTTCGGAGGCATACTGCTTTGCATTACTATTTTCGCATCCGCAAAGAGTAACAATCAAAATTAAAATTAAAATTATATTTTTCATAAATAAAAACACCTTCTCTTAATTATTGTAATCAAAAGAAAGTGTTTAATGTCTGTGAAAATTTAGTTATTGTCAGGACTTACACTATAATTATTTTCAATTTTACCACTACGAAATTTTTTTAAAATCTTTTTTTTATTTTGGAGATACTCCTCCGGAATTATAAATTTTTCTTCATCGGAAATTATTTCTGATTCTGTAATGGGATACGGCATAGTTTCCTCGGGCATAAATCCCATTTCATCATACATGATTTCAAAATGACATGTATCACAGACAAGCCCTGTATTATCTTCGTTATTATGGTATCTTCCGTGTTTTCCGTTAGTGTGGTAGCAACCAAGACAATCATTAAAAGCAAGCCTATATGTGCCATCGGTTGCTTTAACTGCAATAATTTCAGTGTCCAATTTTTTTATGGGTATAAAAATTGCTTTTTCTTCAGTAATAGAATCTTTATATATTTCAACATCATCAATTCTTTCACCAATCGCACTTTCAAGTAAAATTGCAAACAGCACAATAATAACAATTGCAATTGTGCCAACTAAAAATTTCCTGTTACGTGAAGAATTTTGTTCTTCTAAACGACTTCTTATATTATCCAAAATATTCTACCCCCTTATTTGCAACTACTTGTATTATTATACCAAGACACATAAAAGCTTGTCAAGTAAAACAGCCACGATTTTAAAAATCGTGGCTGAAATTTATTTTTTCTGAAGAAGGTGAATACCAAATCCACCAAACTCTTCCTGAAGATATATGAACTTTCTTGTTCCATCTGCGTTAAATGTTGCAGATTCTTCATTAAATTTAATGCCTTTTCTTGAAAGGTGATAAACTGCTCTATCAACACTGTTTGTAAAAATAGCAATGTGTCCGCATTTACCGGGGCCCTTACCCTTCATAACTTCAAACTCAGCACCTACAAACATACATTTTTCACTTTCACGCTCGATATCCTGTCCCATAAACATTGAAAGCATCTGTGCAGTTTTCTTTGCTTCATCAGCATTTTCATTGTTAATCCCAATATGGCCGATCTTAAAGTCAAGCAAAACATCAACAGATTTTTTTGTAAGCTTTGTGATTTCATCCCAATTATCGTTGTCGATAAAGCTTTCCTTAACCATAAAGCTGCCACCACATGCAACAATTTTGTTGCATCTGAGGTAATCGTTAACATTATCAAGATTTACACCACCGGTGGGCATAAACTTTACATTTCCATAAGGTGCAGACATAGCCTTTATTTTATCAAGACCGCCACTCTGCTCAGCTGGGAAGAATTTAACTACCTTAAGACCAAGTTCAAGTGCCTGCTCAATTTCAGAGGGTGTTGTGCATCCCGGAAGGGCTGTAACGCCCTTTTCAAGGCACCATGCTACAACCTTAGGGTTAATACCGGGGCTAACAATAAATTTAGCACCTGCATCAAGTGCACGCTGTGCCTGATCAATCGTAAGAACTGTACCTGCGCCAACAATCATATCGGGAAATGCCTTTGATATTGCACGGATAGATTCTTCAGCTGCATCTGTCCTGAAGGTAACCTCTGCTGCGGGAAGACCACCATCAATAAGTGCCTTTGCAAGCGGAACAGCCTTCGATGCATCGTTAATTTTTATTACGGGAATAATACCGATATTTGAAATTTCCTGCATTATATTCATTATATTATCATCCTTTCAAATTTTATCTCTGAACTCTACCGCTGCCGTCACCGCCAACAAGATTTTCAACTTCTGCACGGGTAACGATATTCATATCCCCGGGGATAGTATGCTTAAGAGCAGAAGCTGCAACACCATATTCAAGCGCAGCCTTAAAGTCCTTACCGTCAAGCATGCCGCAGATTACACCACCTGCGAAGCTGTCTCCACCACCAACGCGGTCAACAATAGGATGAACTCTGTATTCTTTTGAGTGATAGAATTCCTTTGTATCTCTTGAGTAGATGCAAGCTGACCATCCATTATCTGAAGCAGAGTGAGAAACACGAAGTGAAGATACAACGTATTCAAAGTTGAACTTTTCAACCATCTGCTCAAAAATACTCTTGTAGCCTGCAAGCTCAAGCTCACCACTTGTAACGTCTGTTTCACCGGGCTTGAAGCCGAGAACCTTTTCAGCATCCTCTTCATTACCGATGCAAACATCAACATACTTCATAAGATTTGACATAACACGCTGTGCCTTTTCACTTGACCAAAGCTTCTTTCTGAAGTTAAGGTCACAAGACACCTTAACTCCTTTAGCCTTAGCAGCAATAAGAGCCTTCTCTGTAAGCTCCGCTGCGGCGTCAGAAACTGCAGGTGTGATACCTGTGAAGTGGAACCAATCGCAACCATCAAAAATTTTATCAAAGTTAAAATCTTCTGCAACAGCAGTAGAAATTGAAGAATGCGCTCTGTCATAAACAACATTAGATGCTCTCATAGCAGCACCTGTTTCAAGGAAGTAAATACCAAGTCTTTCACCACCACGCGCGATGTTTTCTGTCTTAACATTCATCTTTCGAAGTGCTGCAACTGCACAGTCACCAATCGGGTTTTTAGGAACCTTCGTAACAAACTCTGCATCGTGGCCATAGTTTGCAAGTGATACTGCAACGTTAGCCTCACCGCCACCGTAGCATACATCAAACTCATCTGCCTGTAAAAATCTTTCAAAATTGGGAGTTGAAAGACGGAGCATAATTTCACCCATAGTAACAACCTTTGCCATTATTATCTCTCCTTATTTAATAATATATTTGACATTTTTTCTTATCAATTATATAATAACATCATAACAGTAGACATTTCGTCAACTATATTGTGAATTATGTCAAATATATTATGATTTTAAGGTGATGCTGATATGACCGGTGACATCAAAAATATTAATATTGATTATAAAAGTGACGGGCTATTAAGTGTGTTTTACTCTACCGTTTCAACTCAAAGCGGCATTTTTATGGAGCATCATCACACAGCGTGCGAAATAACAATGGTGCTTTCGGGCAGTGGAGTATATGCCACAAAATCTGCTGAGTTTGAGTTTAAAAGCGGTGATATTTTCTTTTTTAGTACAAATGAATTTCATTGGATTAAGAAGCTATATAAAAGCTCAAACTTTCTTAATATCCATTTTGAGCCACGCTACATATGGTCTGAAAATTTCGGAATATCAAATGCAGGCCTTATTAAGGTGTTTTTCAATCGTAACGGAAGCCCCGTAAATAAGCTTGATTCGAAAACTGAATCTACAAACAATATCAAAAAGCTTATTTTTGATATTGAAGATGAAATAGCACAGAAAAGACCGGAATTTAAAACAATGACAAAGCTATATCTTGTAAATATTCTCGTAAATATGATTCGCACATATGGTGACAAGCTTTCCGACCCTTATATTTCATATAACTCTCAAACGCTTCGTTCAATTGAAAGTGCAATAGATTTTATTGATACAAACCTTGATTCAGACATAACCCTCGAGCAACTTTCTGGAGTGGCACATATGAGTAAAACATATTTTTGTGCACAGTTTAAAAAGCTTAATGGAATTTCCCCGTGGGAGTATATAACAATCAAACGCATTGATAAAGCTATCTCACTTATTGAATCAACTAATCTGACAAAGCTTGAAATTGCAGTTAAATGTGGCTTTAATAATACTTCTAACTTTTATCATGCATTTAAGCGCATAACGGGAAAAACACCAAGTGACTATGTCAACTGATGTTTTTTCGTAAATCTAATAGTGTTTTCTTTTCTATTCTTGAGATTTGCACCTGGCTTAAGCCCAAAATACGTGCAACCTCACTTTGTGTTTTTTCTTTATAAAACCGAAGCATAAGAATCTGCCTCTCTCGTGGGGGCAGTTTTTTTATTTCTTCTTTTAAGCAAACGTTATTTATAATATCAACTTCACCACTACTCGTACTACAGATTTTATCAATAAGAAGCACCGGCGTGCCACCATCATCGTGAACTGATTTAAAAATGGATTCAGGTTGTGCAGTTGCTTCAAGAGCAATGGTGATTTCTACTGGGTCACATCCAAGTGCAGACGCAATTTCTGTAATAGTTGCCTCATGTCCCTTTTGTGCAGATATTTTTTCTGTCACTGCCTTCGCCTTGATGGCAGTTTCCTTAAGTGTTCGACTGACCTTTATTATTCCATCATCGCGAAGAAATCGGCGCATTTCCCCAAGAATCATCGGCACTGCATAGGTTGAAAACTCCACATCAAAAGTGGTGTCAAATTTATTTATTGCCTTGATAAGACCTATTGCACCTATCTGGAACAAATCATCATTTTCAATTCCACGACCACTGAATTTTTTCACCATACACCATATAAGCCCTTTGTTCTTAAGGGCAAGCATCTCCATTGCACACTTGTCACCTGATTGCGCAAGCTTAATCAGTCGGTAATTTTCGTTTTTCATATACCCACCTCAAAGCTGTTTTGTCATTATAACGCTAGTTCCCTCACCCACCTCGCTTATGATATGTAGGCTATCCATAAAGCTTTCCATAACTGTAAAACCCATACCACTTCGGTCACATTCGGGTTTTGATGTATATAGTGGCATTCTTGCCTCTTCAATATCTTCTATTCCTACGCCCCTATCTGAAACCTTTATGGTAAGCTTTCTATTTTCTATTGAAAGCTCAAGCGAAACTGTACCCTTTTCTCCGTTGTATCCATGGATTATTGAGTTTGTTACAGCCTCTGAAACAGCCGTCTTAATATCTGCCATTTGTTCAATGGTCGGATCAAGTGGCATAATAAAGCCTGCTACAATCACCCTTGACAGTCCCTCATTTATTCCTTTTGCATCAAATTCTGCTTTCA
>CAZYYT010000019.1:17735-19430 GCA_964651775.1 uncultured Oscillospiraceae bacterium
ATAATTTTTCATTTTTTACACTTCCTTTGCTTCATCCACAGTTTTATAGTATGGTATGATTTTTTCTATTCCACTTAAAGTTACAACCTTTCTTACAGGCTCATCGCCACCACATAGCACAAGCGATGCGCCAAGTGCAGATGCAATCTTGTATCTCCCAATTATAAGCCCTATACCCGAGGAGTCCATCATACTTACCCCCGATAAGTCCATTATCACTTTCTTTTTGCCACTTTCCTCGATTTCTACATCTATCTTGCTTTTAATCATTGCAGCAACATATTGGTCAATCTCACCTGATAAATTTATTACAATTGCATTTTTAATTTTTTTTATTTCGCAGCTCAATTCATTCTCCCCCTTTTTAAATTCAATTCTATCATAAATTTCTTTGCGAAGATTGATAACCTTTGTAGAAAAAGATGTTTGTTTGCAGAAAAAGGGGACTGTTTAGGCAGCTTCACATAGGGAGTAATCGGTTTTGGCTTGAACTTTTAAGTTAATACGGCATCAAAAAATGGCGAAATACGACAGTATTACGCCATTTTTATTCTTTGTCTTAAACTTAAAATTTCTAACCCAAAACTACAGAGTACCACAAAAATCATTATTTTTGATACAGAACAAGGCAAAAGTGCGAAGGAATCCTGACGGATTTTTAGTACTTTTAACGAAGTTATGTGCCAAAAGAATAGTTTTTGGGCGAATAATCCCTATATGAAACTGCCTTTAAAAGCCTTGTTTTAAACAGTCCCCTTTTAATTATTAAAGTATTATACAGATAAGTCCACCGTTGCCTTCGTTTATAATACGCTGAAGTGTTTCCTGCAGCTTTTGTCTGGCATCATTTGGCATTTTAGATAGCTTTGACTGAAGGCCTTCATTGACAAGTTCGTGCAAGGATTTGCCAAATATATTTGACTCCCAGATCTTAATCGGGTCGGATTCAAATTCACTTAGAAGGTAATGTACCAATTCCTCGGATTGTTTTTCACTTCCAACAATGGGGTTTACCTCCGTTTCAATATCTGCACGAATCATATGTATGGATGGCGCACTTGCACGAAGGCGCACCCCATATCTACCGCCTTGTCTAACAATTTCTGGATCTTTAAGGCTTAGCTCTTCTATTTCAGGTGATACTATTCCGTAGCCCGTTTGCCTAACTTCTGCAAGTGCATTGGAAACCTTATCATACTCTTTCTTTGCTTTAGAAAGGCTACAAAGCATTGAAACAAGTTCCTCATCATTTGTAATGGGAAGACCTGTTGTTTCACCAAGAACTGTGTAGAAAAGCCCATCGCATGCCTCACAATTAACCTGTATATTACCCCTACCAAGCGATATGTCGTCCACCTTAGCGTGTGCGAGATACTCATTCTCCTCAAGCATCGAGGACAGTTCTTCCACATCTCTGATTTTCTGCATATTTTTCACTGCACGCCGCACAGAATCATAAATAGATGTTTTAAGATAGTGCGAGCTATCAAGTGCATCTATCCATCCGGGAAGGTTGATGTCAATCTCCCTAATTGGAAATTCAAATAGTACCGATTGCATAATGTTATTTATATCGTGTATTCCCATATCCGCACACGAAACTAAAAATACGGGGACCTGATACTTTTCCTCAAGCTCTGCCTTTAATTTTTGTGCTGATGCACTTTCGGGCATTGCTGAATTCAGTAGAATTAT
>CAZYYT010000019.1:19440-22171 GCA_964651775.1 uncultured Oscillospiraceae bacterium
TAAATGGCTTATTTATCTCTTTAAGCTCTGAAATGACACGCTCCTCCGCACTTACATATTCATACCTAGGAATGTCACAGATGCTTCCATCGGTAGTTATTACAAGCCCGATGGTGCTATGCTCACGAATTACTTTTTCTGTACCAATTTGCGCCGCCATATCGAAGGCAATATCCTCTTCAAACCACGGAGTTGAAACCATACGTGGTTCTCCATTTTCCGTATGGCCCTGCGCCCCATTTACGCAGTATCCAACGCAATCGATAAGTCTTACATTAAACGATGCATTATCCTGAACGGATATATTTACTGCTTCATTTGGGATAAACTTGGGCTCTGTAGTCATAATGGTTCTTCCTGCGGCACTTTGCGGAAGTTCGTCAAGGGCACGCTCACGCACGTGCTCGTTTTCAATGTTAGGAATTACAACCAAATCCATAAACCTTTTTATGAAGGTTGATTTTCCCGTTCGTACAGGGCCAACAACACCTATGTATATGTCCCCCTGCGTACGCTCTGCTATATCATTATATATCGTGTACTCCGTCATAAAAACTCCTCCATACTTGTATGATTGTTATATTGTATGAAGGAACTTTTTTAATTATTACTGTTTGTCTAACCTTTAATTTAATGTATTCAATAAAAAAGTCTTGACATTTAATACCTGCTTGAGTATAATATTAATGTTCTTTAGGGGTATGATGTAATGGTAACATGTCGGTCTCCAAAGCTTCAACCCTATGATGTAATTGCAACAGAAATACAACTTAATATCTCGCTATTTAGGGGTATCATACAATGGTTAGTATTACGGTCTCCAAAACCGTTCATGAGGGTTCGAATCCTTCTACCCCTGCCACAGTAAAACTGCTATCGGCTTAAACGCCTGTATATAGCGGTTTTTTACTTTGATTTCATCATCAAACGTCAAAAACGTCATTGAAAATGCATATTTTTATAGTCAAAAAATTGTCAAAAAGAGATATATCACATGATATACCTCTTTCTTTTTTATACTTTTTTTCCTCCGTGCGCTACCATCTTTCTTGCTATACTAGTGGCTGAGCTTAGCTTTTTTGCACTGATCTTGCTTTCATCCACTTCGCTTTAGCTATCAATACTGCTTCTTGATAAACAATCTTGTTATTTTAAAGCGCTTTTAACTTAAAATGGAATACTCTTGTTATTAGTTTATTTTACAGAAACAAACACGTTCCAATAAAGCATAATGCCAGTCCGATGGCAAGCGTCTTTGTAATTTTTTCCTTAAAGAATACCCATCCGCTAATAGCGGTAAATATAACTGTTCCACCTGTAATCACCGGATATAAAACAGTTGCGGGTGTATTTTCTGCACCCTTAAGTTGAAGAAAATATGATGCTCCGCTTGTAGCTGCTACAAGCAAAAGAACAATGATGCATTTGGGTGAAAGTGTTTGCGTGCTTTTTTTTGTTTCTTTTCTACCATAAAGCATTGCAATGAAAAAGCAACATATCGCCATAAGTAAGTTACTGATTACAATAAAATCAATTGCAGAAACGGCTTCTGCTTTTATTTGATGCTCCTTTGAAACAATACTTGTAGCTCCATTTAGAATAAAAACAGCAATACACATAAGTGTTGTTTTTAGATTGATCTTCGAACCGCATTTATTAGTGATAACCATTGATATTGCAATTAACACAAGACCTATCGTTCTGAGAACGGAGATCTCTTCATCAAGAAACAATACGCCCCATATGTATGGAAGCATCATCCCACCCGCCATTAAAAATACTGTGTAGAGGGCTATCGTTTCTCCCTCCATAATTTTAAAGCCTATCATTCTATATGTAACTACAACAAACACAAAGGCAGCTGCCATTATAAGAGAGAAGCTTGTTATCTCTATCTTAAATCCACTTACTACTAAAAATATTATTCCAGAAAACAGGCCAACAACAGAATTAAAAAGCATACGTTCTTTGTTTGTGTCGTTACCATCTTTTTGAAAATATTTTGTCAATGCAAAACTAAGTGCTAAAAGTATTGTTGCTAAAATCAGCATTATCATATGTAAAGACTCCTTTATAATATAAAAACTATCCTTGTATAAATTCAATCGCTAGATTCCCAAACTTATTGCTTCCATCGTCGTCATATTTCCTTAAATACTCACAATGGCCTGAATTCATTATCTTATACTTCACCTTTGTCATATCATATTCAAAGTGTCTAAGTGTGGAAATCATCAATTCAGTTTGTTCCAATCGATTCTCCATATCATTATCAGAAACTATGAAAAGCATTGGCGGATAACTTTTTTCCATACCGACAAAATACATCGGTGCCATTTCATCTACAATTATTCTTCGTGAATCAATGCCTTTTTCCCTTAAAACATTAAAATGTGCTGTAGGCTGACCTGCATCATGGATATAACCATCTATATGTTTATTGCTTACCCCAACATTTTCTAAATACCTCTTATCAAAGCAAAGCATCATAGAGATGTATCCCCCTGCAGAGCTTCCGCCTATAAAAATTCTTTTACTTTCTCCGTTTTTACTTATGTTATTTACAACCCAAGCTACTGCATTGGCAGAATCAATTAAAAAATCGGGGAATTTTGCATCAGGATACATACGATAATCAGCGGACACAGCAGCTATATTTTGTGAGGTTAAATCCTTCACAAAGCTTTCTGCCCCATCTTTTGTCCCTGCCTCAAGTCCACCACCGTGAAAA
>CAZYYT010000020.1:0-10742 GCA_964651775.1 uncultured Oscillospiraceae bacterium
CACCGAAAACGCCGTCCGACAGAACATGTCTTTTAGAAACAAGCTCAAGCTTTCTCACATCTGCGAAGTTTTCTTTATTGATAAATGAAACTACAATACAATCATTTTGCTGATTAATTCTGTGTATTCTATCAATTCTCTGTTCCATTTTTAAAGTATTATAAAGCAAATCATAATTGACTACAAATGAACATTCCTCAAGATTGTATCCCTTTGCGCCGTTATCTGTAGAAATAAGAATTTCACCGTCCTGCTTAAACTGTTTTATAACCGTATAATCTGCCTTTTGCTGACCGTTGTAAACAAGAGTTTTATAATCATATTTTAATATATCATATAGATATTTCTGAGTTTCAACACTTTCTGTAAAAATAAGCACTTTTCCATTTGCTCCAAGCTTTTTTATGTTTGGCATAATCATTTTAAGTGCCTTTATAAGCTCATCTGTTTTAGCATCTCTCACAATCTCATTTGCTTTTTTCAGCATAAGCTCAAAATCTTGTTTTTCTAAAGTATCATCAATTCTTTTAATGATATTTTTAATGCTTGCTCGTATCGCTGCTGTAGACGAGGAAAGCTGTCCAAAAAGCATAAGTGCTAAATCGTATTGTTCCATCTGTGGAAATGCTGTTTTATTTGGCTTTTCAATATATTTATGCAGACAATTATATAATTCTTTTTCCTTTTCAGACGGTTCATATTCAAGCGTAATATGCCGTCTTTCAGGAATTTTAGCATACTGCTTTGCCTGACTTCGGAGTGTTCTGAAGCAATATTTGCTTACCTTCTCCGCAAGCTCAGGATAATTTTCCGGCTTTCTTAAATATCTTTTCATATATGTATCAGGATCGGGCAGAACGGTTTCATCAATAAAATATATCAGTCCATATAAGTCCATTATATTTTTCTCAATCGGAGTGCCTGTAAGTAAAATTTTAAAAGTATCCTTTGACAACTCTTTTAATAACTTTGCCTGTTTGCTTCCGCTACCGCCCATAAAAGTGTTTTCGTCCTGGTACACAGATGAAAGGACATTTGCTTCCTCAAAGACAATTATATCCCAATTTATTTTGTCTGCTAATTCAATATTATTAGCAAAATAATCATTTGTTGTAAGAACAATTCCGTCAAAATCAAATGTTTTATCATTCATTGCAATGCAAAATGGCAAGCTGTATTTCTCTTCTATCATTTCTGCCCATTGCATAAGTAAATCCGGGTTTGGTATAACAATAAGAAGCTTTGTCTTGCCTTCATACCAACTTTGTGAGAGAATAAGCATTGCTTCATGGCTCTTGCCCATACCTGCCTCATCGCAAAGAATAACACCCTTCTGATAAGGGTTACGCATAGCAAACAATGCCGCTGCCACCTGATACGGATATACATTAATATTTCCTTCAGAATAGACAGGCAGCAGCTTGTCCTCATTTTGCAAGCTATTTAGTTTTAAGGCTGTATAATACGCCCCAAAAGGTGTTTCTAACATAGAATTATCCTCTTCTTATTTCCATAACATCGCCAATATCACATTTAAGCACATTACAGATTTTAATAAGCACCGAAAGCGCAACTATTTCATTATTGTTTAGTTTTGTCAAGGTTGCAGAAGAAAAGCCTGCTGTTTTTCTTAAATCGGCTTTTGACATTTCTTTTTTTACAAGTAAAATCCATAATTTTTGATAACTTACCGGCATAGTATTGCCCTCCATAAAAAAGTGTACAAATATACTAATATAGTATATCACACAATTGCACAAATTTCAAGTTTTCTGACGAAGTTTGCAAATTTTCTCCGAAATCCACAACTTTTCAAGTTTTTTTGGCACGAGACAAAAGAAAAACGACTACTCACATAATTGACAAGTAGCCGTTTTTCTATTACAATATTCACATAGCCAAAGTATCCTTAAAAAAGGTTACAGTCCCCTTGTGTTCCCACTAAAAATGTAAGCATAGGTAAGATGTCAATTGATGCGGGGAAAGTTCTAGGGAAATCAGACTAAATACGATTGCGGGGAAGTATAACAAAGATGACCGGTGGAAGATATAACGTTAATTAATTATGCTTGAATGGGGGTTGTAGCATGGGCTTTTTCGATAATATATTCGGTGGAATGTTCGATTTTAACAAAGACGGAAAAACCAGTATCGGTGAAAGTTTTATCGGATATAACATTATGAATGAAGTAATGAAAGATGATGACGATAGTGATGCTGATTTGTCAGGGCTTGGTTACGATTGGCGAGATGACTGCGAGGAAGGATATGATTATGGGATAGACCCCTACGACTATGACACCCTTTGTGAATATCAAGAGGCAGTTGAAGAAGCAAAAGGCGAAAACGATACTTCGGCTGAATTTAGCATTTCGTATGATGGTAGTGATAAACCTTCTTATGTAGATGGTATGAGCCAAAATTTTGACATATCAATCTATGTTGATAACGACACAAATGGACGAAACAGTGCAACGGACATACTGCGTAGAATATATGAACACAATAAAGAAAAATTCTTTACCGTTTGGGAATGGTGCATCGATAATGTTGGTGGACAATACGAAGAATTTTCCGGCGATATAGGACTTCCTGTAACTGAAGATGTTTTATTGCATTGTGGTATGACAGAAGGCTTTATGGAGGATTTATCTAACAAAATAATTAGCGACAATAATTTTGGGATAAAGCTTTTTGATAAAAGTCCGGAATTTAAGTACAATTATGGCGTTCTTTTGGGATGCTTGATTAAAAAGAATGAAGTTAAAATTGCGAAAAAGTTATTTGAGATTATGCTTACTAAAAATCCATCTACTGATACCATTATTGAGGTTGTTGATGATATTTTTCATACCTGCTACGATTATATGGATATAGCGGCCACAGTGCTTTTCTATGATAATTTCTTTAATATTTTAAAAAGTATGGATAATTCAAGATTGTTGACAAAAATCTTATATTGGGAAAAGGTATACTGTGACTATATAGAGGATGTATCCCGCAGAAAAGAAAATGAAATAAAGCGACAAGAAAGAGCTGAAAACAACCAACATATCACAAGATATCGTAATTATACTTGTGTTGATGAGACTGATTGCGAAGAAATAGAAAATGACAAAACAATTTATACTTATGTAGGCGTTGCTTTCCCAGAAACATCATTTATTTATCACTATCTTACAGACGATGATTCAATTCAAATTGGAGATAAAGTTGTTGTTCCTGTTGGTAGCGACAACGAAGAAACAGAAGCAGAAGTGGTATCAATTGGAAAGCATTTAAGAAAGTCTGCTCCGTATCCAGTCAATAAAACTAAAAAGATTATTAGAAAGAACAAGGCTTGAAAGTAATAATCTTAATTGTAAGGATAGGAATGAAATGAAAAGATAATACTCTCATTCTCAATATTAACATCACAGGGAATATTAGTGCAAAAAGAACAGTTCGATGAACTGTTCTTTTTGCACTGCTTGTTTATATCCATTATTTTCGGGTCACCCAACTATTGGAAAGAGCCTTTTTTCTTCCGCTATCATAGCGTGCTTCACGATGAGCAGTTCAGCCCCTATCCAAAAGCCTTCACCACAGAGTCCTTTTTCTAATACCTCTTGCTAGCTATCCCATCATGCCAAACCTCTCACCAATGATTATTATATCCTGTTATAAAGGTCATTAAGCACTCCTACACCGCTGCCAATGGGAATCAAGTTTTTTAGATTAGACACAAAATTCCTGTATTGTTTTTTTTCTCCACTATGGATTACATAAGAATTTTGTTTGGTCTTTAGCTTTATATTAGTTGTAAGCATTGGAATACTAATGGATTTAATATCTTTCCAATATATATCACTATGATTGCCCATAAAATCAACCACAATCAGCCTGTCCTTTAATAAAATATATTTTTTAAGATATGTGAAGAGCATTAAAAAACAGCCAAGCAAAGCACATATTATCGATAATCCACCAATAAATAGGTACGACATTGTGCCGGTACCGGCTACAGTTATATCAAGATATTTAGCAACAATAAGAAAATATGACAGTATCAGGCTGAATACCGCCAAAACTACGGTTGCTGACACTTCGCTTAATTTTGCCACAATATTACTACTTGCAATAAATGATTTATTTTTCATCCAATAAAATGTAAACAATAATAAAAGTGTATTTAGTGCAACTGATATAAACAATATACTCATAGTTGACCTTCTTTACTTATATAATCTGCCATTACTTTCGCTGATTGTTCGGGGTGAAATGCATACAGCATAATAATATTAAAGACATACGGTGAAAAAGTTATTTTCATTAACTCGGATGCAAAAGCCATTGCGGCAATTTCTTCAAGGCAGTTTACTCTGCGCATTAGCTTAAATTTGCCCAAACTAAAAGCGCAAGCATGCTTTTGCTTTATGAAAGAATCGTTTCCATTTTGGCTTTCAAGCAAATGATATAACTCATGACAAAGCAATACATCCCGAACGGAAACTTTCCCAATCAATGTTTCCAGATCATTTCCTTTAATAATTTCTTCGGTTTTTTCTATATTTGCCATATTAATTGTAATATTGTTTGGCAGTTCAAAAAATGCAAAAAGCGTATAATCCGAATCCGGCAGTTCATACATCTTATTAATTTTTCCGCCACACTCTGTAATTAACTTTTCAATATTACAATCCCCATATTTTTGCTTCAGGCTAGATGCCATACTTTTACCGCAAGCCTCTGCCTGAAGCAAAAGGGATTGTTTTTCCTCGCTGGAAAGAAGGTGTGACTGAGACTCATTAATATAAGCAACTCTCTGTAATGCAATTGAATCCAAAGAAAACATCGTTTCCACATACTGTTTCAACATTATAATATTTCTGCTTTCGCCGCAATCATAATTACTTTATAGTCATCTTCTAGTTCCAAAAATTCGCTGCGCATTACAGTCTGCAATTGCTCAAGGCCTAACATATTGGAGAAGTCTAAAACTTTACCACCGATGCAGAGGAAAAAATCAGGGTTTAATACCATATCGCTCTTAAAACCAACCTGTGCTTTCCACATTTTCTCAACTGCGCTTTCCCACTCTGATACAGCACATTCTCTTGACAAAGCATCGCCACATTGGACTTTTATAAAACCGCGATGATCAACAACTCTAAGCTGATTCTTATCGCCTTGTTTTCGAGTGAATACATAGAAAATACCGTTGTCAATTTCGGTGATTATTTCGCTAAAATCTTTGCAGTGCATTGAAGGCGCTGCAATTTCTCTTGCTTCGGTCTCATTGCAGTTTGCCTGTAAATTGGTTGTTTGAACCTCTGACGAACCAAGCGCAATAGCGGTTACACGGGAGGTTTGCTGGTCAATTTCAACCTGAACCTCAATCGTATCCGGTACAGCTCCGTTTTTAATCGCAAGATCAGCTGCTTCACGCTTGAGAAGACGGATATCTTCAGTAGACGGGCTTGGAATAACACGTTCAACCACATCTCGAATCATAGCAAGTGCAACACCGATCGAGCTTATTACTTCTGCATATTGTGGAATACTGTAATTCAAATCCATTTCTTTTGCGGTATAAGGTAACAATGCACTTGCACCACCGCCAACACCTACCAATGAAATCTGATCTTTTTCAATGCGATATTTTTCAGCAAATTCTTCGATTACCGGTTTAATCTTTTCATATGCTTTGTCAAGAATCTGGCGTGCACATTCCTCGATACTTACTCCCAAGAAATCAGCAAGAGGCTTCATGCATTTTTTGGCTGATTCGACAATTCCGTAAGAGTAATCGTTTTCCTTAACAAGCCCAAGAACGTTGGCAGCGCAGGAATTTGTAATTGTAACTTTTTTTCCGTTTTTAAGTTTAATTCTCACATAGTCAGCCGGGTCGCCTTTCTTTGGAGAGAAAAATTCCAGTTCGGGTTCTTCAATTTCTTCGAGGGGGGTATAAACTGTATAACCCAATCCGGCAATGTGTGCACTTCGTGGGCCTACTTCCACTAGTTTATGATTATCTGCACGTACCATGGAACCGCCTGCAACTCCAAGCACACGTACATCGAGGGAGTTAATATAAGTGCGGTGACCACCTACAATTGAATATTCAACTGCCGGACGGCCGTTTTTGATAACTCCGATATTGGTGCTGGTACCGCCAACTTCAAAGTAAATACCGTTTGATGCACGCAGATACATTAATGCACCCATAACAGAAGCAGCTGGACCGGAAAGCATTGTTAATACAGGTCTCTTTTTCATTTCAGAAATATCCATAACGCCACCATCGCCACGCATTATCATAAGCGGAACTTTAATACCGGCTTTACGAACACTGCTCTCGGTTGACTCGGCAGTGTTCATCATTTTTGGTAAAATACTGCCGTTAATTGCTGCGGTACGGGTTCGGCGTGTTAAACCGTACAGCTTGCTGATATCAGACGCAACCGAGGAAAGCATTCCCTTGTCCTGTGCTATAGAACGAACAAGCATTTCTTCTTGCAAATCATCAACACCAAAAGCTTTGGAAGCTGCAATGACTGTCGCACCCTCTTCTTTCAGTTCATCTATAGTTTTAGATACGCTTTCTTTAGTAATACCTTTTACTTTCACATATCTATGGCAGGTTTCAATAAAACGACCTGTTCCGAGGTCAATAGCCGGTATATTAGTTTGCTTTTTTGCAAGCAGTGACTCTATTCCGCCAGCCCCCATACCTATAATTCCAACCTTTGCTACGTCGCCTTCCAAAAGCGCATTTGTTGCCTGCGTCGTACTGTGTGCAATAAAAACAACGTCATCTGGTGATATGTTGTTATTAGTTAAGCATTCTTCAAAACACTGAATAACCCCGGTAGCTACGCCTAATTTGTCGTTATGAGAAGTCATAACAACGGATACTCCGACAATTTCGTGAGTCTCGTTATCGAGAGCAACTGCTTTTGTATGTGTACCACCGACATCGATACCGACTCGAACTTTACTGTTTCCCATAGTTTTATCTCCATTCTATTTGAATATCATACATAGGCTTTGCTTAAAATTATATGGGGTAATATTTAGCATAAAGATCTAAGTATCGCCCCACCATTAACATCGAATCAGGATAATAAATAACTGATTTTGTAATTAAGCAGCAAACATAAAGTATGCAACCATCGTTAGAATAAATGCGGTAGGAAGTGCATAGACCAATGTTTGTTTCATATATTCTTTGGTATTAATCTTTGTATATCCGATTGCCCACATGTTCCATGATTGAGTCGGGCAAACATTTGTTGTAACGGTACAACATTGAATATAGAACAGCGGATAAAGAACTGCAAGAGGATACATTCCGGTTGCGGCAATAATAGCAAAGGTAGCAGCACCTGCACCCCAGATTGTTAAAGGTCCACGGAACAAGCTCATAAAGCTAAGAATACCCACTCCCAGGAATAATACAAATGCACTGCTAGGGATGATAGGAGAGAAAATTGGTGCAAGCAATGTTTTATTGGCACCGGCTGCTTTGATGAACATTTGTAAGAACAGCAAGAAGCCTAAAACAAGACCAACGTCGGAAACACCCTCATGGAAGGTTTTTTGAATTGTTTCGGCAAGTTTGTTCCAGCTCTTAAAGTATCCCGTCCACATAAATGCCCAAACTACAGAAATAATGATTGCTAAAATTGCAGAAACGTTTAATAAAACAGAAATTGCAACAGGAACAATAGGTGTTAGACAAGCTAAAAGATTTACATTTTTGCCTTCTCCGCCTACGCTGCCTGCATTTGCAGTAGCAGCCCAAGCTTTTCTCTTTTTTCTGGTACTTACAATAACCATGATAATAATGCTTACCAAATGGATTGCAAATGCAACTATAGCAAATTTATACCAAGCAGCACCAATTGTATATTTTGAGTTATCCGGCATTACCATTGTACCAGCAGCCTGAGTAAGAAGCGCGTTGTTGAAATACAATCCGCATCCAACAGACATTGTAAATGAAGCAGCTGCCAATGGTTTCGGAACGCCAAGAGAAAGTAAAATTGGGAATACAATAACACCGATTGCAACTACAGCGCCTACTCCGTATGCAGTTGTAAAAATCAAAGAAGTAACAACGCAAAGAAGAATGGTTGTAATTGCCGGTTTGTCGCCGCCAAGTTCAACAGCTTTACGAATGATGGTACGGGCAATACCGGTCTCTACAAGGACTCGTCCGAACCATGAACCGAAGATAATATTGATAGCTGTGGTACCAAAGCTTAAAGGGCCCTCGCTAAATACCGTTGTATTAACATCATTCCATGTGATTACGCCTCCGATAGCTCCGAAGCCGCTCCATAGAACTGCCATAGAGAAAAGACCAAGTAAAAGATTGCCACCTTTAGCAGCATAAAAAATAAATGCTAAATATGAAATTAATAAGAGTATGCCTATTACTGTTTGCATAATATTCCTCCTCAAGAAATTTTCTTTTATTATTATTACTACTAAAAAAAAAATATGCTAAATTGATTCTGTTATTTATAATCCTGTTTAAAAACTTTACTCTTTTAAATTGCACCGTTTATTTTGTATGCTTCTTGCATTGATAGACCATTTTGTATGTGATCTCTTACTATAGCCTCTTTTTCTATTGTCTCCATAGATTTTTCAAAAACTTCATCTGCAATTTCTTTTGGTATTACAGCTATTCCATCTAAATCTCCGAAAATGAAATCACCCGGATTAATATTTACTCCATCAATAGCAATCGGAATCTGACATTCGTTGATTTCATATCGTCCCTTAGATGTCCTTGGATCAGTGCCGACGTAAAACAGAGGAAAATTCATTTCTTTAATCTGCTTAATATCACGAGCGAGGCCATCAATTAAAACTCCGGCACCCTTACGCTGAATAACAGCATTAGCAAATAATTCTCCGAATAAGGCGCAGGTATATTCACCACGTGAGACAAGTACATAAACCTCACCCTCGCCTAGCTGATCAACAACTTTGCATTGTGCTGTCAAAGGGTCGTCAGGCATCGAATAAACTTGTGTACCTATACTTGTAAAAGCAGGTCCGAAGATTACTGTATCTTCGTTAACAGGTTTTATTTTTCTGCCAATGGCTTGATTGTGATAACCCATTTGATCCATTACATCGCACAAAATTGCAGAATACAACCTCTCCTTTAGAAAATTCATTACAAATTTCTTCAAAAAAACAGCCCCCTTATTTATATTATTTGTCAAGCTTCTTATGGTATTGGTTATTGAAGCCGGTTTCATTATGTCAAAAATTATAATTCATACATTGTTACAAGCCAAGACGAGCAGGGAATGTACAGCCTTGGTCAGCATCTAAAAAATCAGGGTCATACGCGTCCTGTTTCGTTTACGCAAAAATGAGAAATGAATTTAGTACGTTATATCGGGCGTCAGGGATTTATAAATGCCGTAAATCAAATTTATTGGTATTCGCCTGATAAAGATATCTATTTGGTCAATACTAAAGATAAAGGTTTAACCTATGACCAACTTTTAAAGCTTCAGTCAAACTTGAATCCAATAGAAATCGGTTCAAGATGCGCATGTTTTCCTATATAAGATTAACCATGCAAGTATACTAGTTGAAAAATATTGCTGCCTTGCAAAATTTCGGTATAGCAATTTACCTCACGTATAGAATAAATTTACTTTTATTGTACCCAATTTAATAAATAAAAAGCCATAAAATAAAAGAAGGTTTAACTATGAATAAAAAAACATTGCTTGTCGGCGAACCTATGGGACTGTTTATTGCCCAAAACAAAGGTCCGTTTGATGAGGTAAAAGGTTATTCAATGGCGCTTGCAGGCGCGGAATTCAATGTTGCTATAGGGATGAAACGCCTGAATCAAGACGTGGGATTCTTGACTAAGCTTGGTAAAGACCCTTTTGGAAAACGTGCAGTTAAAATACTGAACGAAAACGGGATCTCAACCGATCTAATCAGTTACTCTGATGAACGAACTACAGGATTTATGCTTAAATCAAAGGTAGATGACGGAGATCCGGAGATCTTTTATTATAGAAAAAATTCAGCAGCCTCAACTTTGTGCGGTGAGGATATTGAAAATCTTGATTTTTCGCAGTATGATGCAGTCCACATGACCGGAATTCTCCCTTCACTGACAGATTCAACACGTGAAGCCGTTGAAGTACTTATTAAAAAAACACAAGAGAATAATATGCTGTTTTCATTTGATCCAAATTTGCGTCCTCAACTTTGGGGCGACCCAAACAAGATGATTGGTTATATGAACAGAATGTCAAAAAAGTGCGATATATTCTTACCTGGAATAAACGAAGCAAAAATTTTGATTGGTGAGTCAGATCCTGAAAAGATTGGGCAAACCTATTTAAATCTTGGCAACAAAACCGTAATTTTAAAATTAGGTAGCAAGGGGGCTTACTATGCCACAAAAGAAGAATCAGGTTACGTTGAAGCAGCCCCTGTTGACAAAATTGTAGACACTGTCGGTGCCGGCGATGGGTTTGCCGCCGGTGTACTGTCGGCTCTAAAAGATGGCTTGTCGCTTAAGGACGCTGTTAAACGTGGCAACGCAGTAGGTGCAATCCAGATAATGAACCGAGGTGATAATGACGGCTTACCAACAGTTAAAGAACTGAACGAATATATGAACGGAAACCCAAATTGGAGGACTAACCATGAATAATATTTTAGAGCAAATTCAACAATTAGAAGAAAAATTTGAAAATAAACAAATA
>CAZYYT010000020.1:10768-17798 GCA_964651775.1 uncultured Oscillospiraceae bacterium
CTGTACCCCTCGCAAAAGCATTGGTAAGGGGTAAAATCCCTACAGCAGAGGTAACTTTCAGAACTTCTGCCGCTAAGGAATCAATTGCACAAATCACAAAAGATGTACCCGAAATTTTGGTGGGTGCAGGTACTGTTACCAGCGTGGAAATGGCAAAAGAAGCAATTGAAGCCGGCGCAAAATATATTGTGAGTCCGGGACTCAACCCGAAAGTTGTTACTTACTGCATTGAACAAAATATTCCTATACTGCCCGGTGTTTCGACACCTACAGAAATTGAAGCTGCAATGGACCTTGGCCTTACCACAGTCAAATTTTTCCCCGCAGAGCAAATCGGTGGTATAAAGATGCTTGCGTCATTGTCATCTCCCTATAAAAAATTAAAGTTTATACCCACAGGCGGCATCAATATTAATAATTTAAATCAATATTTGGATTTATCAAACGTACTTGCCTGCGGTGGAAGCTGGATGTGCCCTGCCTCTCTCATTGATGCACAGAAATTCGATGAAATTGAAGAATTGTGTCACAAGGCTGTTTTGAGCATGCACGGATTTTCATTATTGCATGTTGGAATAAATTCTAATGATTCTGACGAGGCAAAGGAAAGTGCAAGTATATTTGCTGATATGTTCTTCTTGCCTGTAACTGAATTCCCAACTGCATTTTTTGCCGGAAACATAATGGAAATTGTAAAAAAACCATTCTTGGGATCAAACGGCCACATTGCCATCGGAACAAACAATATAGATCGAGCAATCGCCTATTTTGAAGCACGTGGATACAAGTTCAGAGAAGAAGGCTTGGCAAAAGATGCAAAAGGCATAATTGCTATTTATTTCGAATCTGAAGTTGGCGGTTTTGCTATTCATTTAAGGCGCAAATAGTAAATAACGGACAAAAAAATGCCCTCTTCCGTGATGGAAGGGGGTTGTTTAAATATTAAGGTGTGAGAAAATGGTAATCATAAACCAAATTTTAATCATTGCAATTTTGTTTTTGATAGGTATTTTTTGCTATAAAAAAGGCCTCGTGACAAATGAAGCAAGCAAAAGCTTGTCATCACTTGTAGTAAATATTATTAATCCTGCTATTCTAATTAATTCATTTCAGATTGAATACAGTAATGAGCGCTTAAAAATGCTACTCTATGTATTTGCGCTTTCGTTTTTGTCTTATGCGATTATTATTCCTCTGGCAAACTTATTCAACCGTAAGGGGCAAAGCATAAATATTGACCGTATCGCAAGCATATATTCAAATTGCGGTTTTATTGGGATACCTATTGCAAATAGTCTATACGGCAGCGAAGGCGTTTTCTATATATCAGGGTATATTGTGGCTTTCAATTTGCTGTTTTGGACGCACGGCGTTACTGTGATGGAAAAAAAGTTTGATAAGAATAACCTTAAAAAAATATTTTTATCCCCGGCAATTATTTCTATATTAATAGGAATTTCTTTGTTCTTGCTACGAATTGATATTATTAATCCTCTTGGCGATACCATAGAGCAAATCGCCGCAGTTACAACTCCGCTTACAATGATTATAGCGGGTGTTTCAATTGCACAAACCAATTTTTTGGAAACACTAAAGCAGATAAAGGTCTATAAGGTTACATTTTTAAAATTAATTCTGTTGCCTCTTGCAGTTTATGCCGTTATCTTGTTTATACCTTTTCCTGACACTGTAAAGAACATTGTCATTTTGGGCTGTGCTTGTCCTACCAGCACTATGGGAACAATCCTTGCCGTTAAAACAGGTCAAGATCATATCCTGATGACCCAGTATTTTGCTGTTACCACTGTATTGTCACTAATTACTTTACCCGCAATTCAATTTTTACTTTCTGCGAATTTGTTCTGAAAGAATCACTTTTTTATTTGTAAGGTTTTATCTACTGCATAATACTAGATAAGTTGATTCATACTGTTTTCCTTGCAAAAAGTCATATACAAAAAGGGGTTTAACGCATAGAAATGAAAAACGACTTCTGCTCTTAATTGCGTAGAAGTCGTTTTGCTAATTATGAGTATTTTTATTGTTTGTAAAGACTTATTTTTTGCAACCTTTTTGCGTGTGTTGCATAAGTTGCCCTTTTTTGTCCTTGTGTTAAATGGTTGTAGCTAAAAGCCGTTGCTTAATAAAAAGTTTATGCTCTCCAAAGTCCATGTATATTACAATAAGCATATACCGCTTCGACTTCGTCTCCGTCACAAATAGAGAAGCAACTCTTAGGCTCATCACCCGGATTTAACTTCTTTATTTGATTACCTTGCTTTGTTTGGATGAAAATCCACTCAATGTAGTGTTCTTCTATCATCGGATGCAAAACCTCTCCAACTGCAACATAAACCTTTCCGTCTTTTACTTCATATACAGGAATATGCTTTTCAAGTGATGCCTCAATAGTACCGGGAATAAGTTCGGTCATTTTTTGACCACAACACACAACCTGCACTCCCGTGTCTTTTATCATAGTAATAATATTACCACAACGTTCGCAAAGATAAAATTTCTGTTCCATAAACTTTTCTCCTTTTTTTAATGTTCGCCACACTCATAAGCGTGTGCGTGTTCATGACAAATTGAGCCTGTTGATCTAAGCTCATCTTTAAGATATGAAGGCACGGCTGTTTTTGCATCGCCCTCAGCACCAACCACAATCCTAACATATTTGAATAAAGATTGCAACTGCTCCGCCGCCCATATCACCGGCAATAATAACGTTAACGCTCAAATCAGCAAAAAAGGTTGGCAATAACCCTGTCTTGTGTGCAGGATTAGAAACGCTTTCCTCTGTATTTATACATCGTTAAACATAAAGCTTACACAACGTCCAAAGTATTCTCAAATAGTTTTTCCACTTACAGATAATGCTATTCTAATTTAAGGCAATTTTAAACTTTTTTTGTTTCTTAATTCGGCGTTGATTACGGGGTGTCATAAATTCAGTCCCCCATCCCCTTTCTGAACCTTTCAACGAAATACAAATAACATAATGCTTAACCATTTTCGTATGAAAATTAGTGCTGAAATTGGTTAAGCATAATGCATATTTTGAATTTAAATAGTTAAGTGCTAAAATGAATAATTTATAATAAATATAGTGCGGCTTTGGTTCAAAACATTTCATCTTGTATTTTGTAAAATTTTGTAATATAATAACTATATAAATAATATTTGAACGAAAAGGTCATGTGCTGGCCCGCTATTCATGGGCTTTCGGATGCGAATTATTTTAAAATTTTGCATAAGCTTTTTTATTTATCGCACCGTCAATATATAATGGATATATAAAGTGAATATAATATAGGAAGTGCAATTATTTATGTATAAAATAGGCGATTTTTCCAAAATGGCGCAGGTCACGAACAAAATGCTGAAGTATTATGAACAGTGTGGGCTAATTTCTCCGGTTCAAACAGATGAGAACTCTGGATATAGGTATTACAGCGTTGAGCAGTTGATACCCGTTTCAAAAATCCGTACCTTTCTGGATATGGGATTCTCCACCACCGATATAAAGGAAATGCTAAGCTCTGAGGATATTACCAAACATTTTAACCGCAGGATAACGGAACTTCAAAAAGAGCTTGAAGAAAACAAACGCAAAGTGGCATTACTTGATTTTTATAAAGAAGCTGTAAAAAATAATGAGTTCAACCAGCAATATCGTATCTCAATAAAAAACATAGATCGTAAGCTAATAGCGTCAAAACGATTGATCCTTCCTGATGCGTTTGATTTGCCCACGCAGTGGGAAAATTATTATAAGGACGTGCAACTTTCAGGTTCTAAAATTGTTTCTTTTCCAAATAGCCTAACCTGTTTTCATGATAAGGAATACTCCATTGAAAACAACGATATAGAGTTGATGCTTTTTCTTGAAAAAAAAAGAATGGATAGTGACTGCTTTGAATATAGAATCATGAATGGATTTAAAGCGGTCAGTGTCATACATAATGGCACATACGATTTTCTAAATGAAGCGTATGTGTTTGCATACAGATGGCTCGAATCCAATGGGTATAAAGCAGTAGGAGATCCAATGGAATCCAATTTAAAAAGCATTTACAACACCGAAAATGAAGATGAATTTATTACTGAGCTTTTAATCCCGATTAACTAACGCCATTAATTCAATATATTTTATTAAGCAGAGGATTTTTTGATAAAGCCTCTGCTTTTTTGACATTTTTATAAGATAAAAAACAAAAAATACTTGACTTGACCATAATGTACAGGTTTAGTATTTATATATAACCAATAATTGTCGGAGGAATTACAATATGAAAAAATATACACAGTGGTATGAGGTAACATTAATAAAGCGAGATGATGGCAGCTTAACCGCTTCTATTATCCATTACGGAGGGTACGAATATCTGCATGAAGCTTATAGCTTCCTGATAGAATGGATTGAGGAAAACGGCTATGAAATTAAAAATGAAAGCCCGTTGGATAAAAGAGAAAGCATAAAAGAAAGCTATATAATGGACAATCACAACGTCAAGAAAAAAGAAGAATTTCAAACCAAATTAGAGGTTGAAGTTAAAACAAAAGAGGAGGAAACGAAATGAAAAAAAGAGCAATATCTTTAATTTTGTCAGTCTTTATGCTTGTTACTGCATTTCCATCCGTAACTTATGCCACAAGCGTAGATGTTAGTGGTACATGGTATCACAAAATCTATGAGACGAAGGATGAAATGCCAGTCACTAACCAGCAGCTGCTTTATAACATGCTGACATCTAATATTATGCCGGATAAAGACGCTGTTATTGCAGAAGACGGAACGCCGTCCAAAACAACAAACCTGGTGCAGGCGTGGAAACATATCACCGACGGCTTGACCAATTATAGTAAGTTTTTGTGGTTTGGAAATGGTAGCACCTTTACTAACCGCTGGACACCTGTATATGTGAATGGTGGCGGAGACTATCAGGAATACTCATACAAATGGGAAAATATTAATTATACTCCTAATGGAGCTCTACATTACGCACCTAGCTTAAAAGAAGCATACAGCAGGGCCGCGGAGGGTTATTCCAATTCCTATACAAATAACACTTATCACAAAGGCACCGGAATGGGTTTTGTCAATGCGCTTATGGAAAATGGCGGACCGGCGGACATTTCGCTTGAGAGCGACTGCTTTTATACCTATGCCACCGCCGGTCAGGGCACAAATTTGATTTTTCTTGCATTTTATGATTTTAAGGTGAAGCCGGTGGAGAGGGTACTATCACAGCCCCTTGACGGCGTAGACTTATCGCATAGCCCGAATATCAGTGACTTGCCGGGCGTTACTTATACCGTTGGCGCGCCGACGCAGTCCTCTGCTACAACGGTCGAAAACAAGAATAAAGAGGAAATGACCATTGAAAAATCCTTTACATATTCAGAAAGCGCCGAAACCTCTAACACAAGCGGTAGCGAGGTTACAAATGGCTGGGAGGAAATCACATCAGTGGCTCTTGAGTTCAAGGTTCCTTTGATAAGCAAGGCAACCGTTACCCAAAGCATGGCGGTCAACCACAGCTCGTCCCAGACCTATGAAACAAGCACAACCTCGTCATCCACTAAAGCGGTGACGGATACCGTATCGGTAACCCTCCCCGGTCACACGCAGATGGCGATAGAGCAGACCTCGGCAGACACGACAACAACGCTTAGCTATACCAACGCGGTTGAAATTACATACAAGGTAAAAAGAATTAACATCAGCACATTTAAGAATACCGAAAACTATTGGGAGTGCTATGACTTTGAGGGCAGTAGCGCGGCTGAAGATCTATATACCCGCTGTATTTTAAACAGTAGTTTTGCGGACAACAAGCGCGGAACAGAAGGCTCCACTTTTTCATGGAGCAATGTGCGCGACGATGTAGATGATTATGCCCGAACTTTGCATAAAAACCGTCTATTGGCTCCCTACGGCGGAAATTTTGTGAGAAAGGTAAGTGGAACAAGCTTTACGCCTCAACAGATTAAGCCCCTGTATCCGCTTGCATATATCACGCAAAATGAAGGAGAAATAGATTTAAACGCAGGTGCTTCCTATAATCTGCGCGGTATTGCGGTGGAAGCAAAAAACCAGTATGACGTTGATTATTACGGGTTTGTGCAGAGAAATGATGGTATATGGAAAATCGATGAAGGACTTTCTGACAGCGGTGTACTCAGTTTGTCTACAGACGGGAACAAAAATGCTATTATAACCGGGAACAGGCCTGGGACTGCCTATGTCTATTACGACCCTGTAAACATTACCGATAAATCGGAAAACTTCTGTTCAGAGAAGATAAAAGTGGACATACAGGCCATAGAGGTGGCGGATTTAACCCACAGTGGAAGTATACCGGATTTCATTCTGGGCGACGCAAGTGGCGACGGATATTTTGATGGTAGCGGTTTTAATCTGACCGATTATATCAGTATTTACGCAACAGATGCAGGCGGTAATACCGTTTTTTTAACAGATGCAAAATGGTATGCTCAGCAGACAAGTGGAATTTCAGTAAATCCTGACAGTGGCAGGGTGACTGTTTCAAAACCGGGAACTTATAGCGTATATGCAAAAAAGGATGCTCTCAAAAGTACAAGCTTCAGTTTTACCATAAGTGGAAAAAGAGCTCCGACATATTTGAGCTATAGTGCACCGTCTTCGAACCTTGTCATCTGGAAGGATGGCAGCAGCACGCAGTATCCTCTGTCTGTGGATTTATCCGGGTATCTTTCCACAGTACAGGCAATTGACCAATACGGTGAACCGTTTACGGTCGACCCTTCAAAGTTATCATGGGTCCCTAGCACTACCAATGTCAGCGTCAGTGGCAATAATGTTACGGCAAGAAGTGCCGGCAGCGCGGTTTTGACACTTCGTTATGGCAGTGCTGTGGATAACATTACCGCTGAAACACCTGTTATGATAACAGTTAAGGAAATGCCGAGGCTTTCCGAGCTTGTGATTTCCTATAGTAGCGATATTGAGCTGATGCAGGGTGCAAGCGACGGAAACCAAAGC
>CAZYYT010000020.1:17808-21331 GCA_964651775.1 uncultured Oscillospiraceae bacterium
TGGAAACATCTATGCGGTAAATCCGGGAGACTATCTCTGGAATGCCGGACAATACGGCTCTGTTTCAGGTGGCGTTCTTTCGGCTATAGAATCAGGAACCGGGGCTATTTCGCTGACCGTTGGTGGCGTCACGTCCAATGCCATTGGCTATTTAGTTAATGCAGCAAGAAGATTGACAACACTTGAAATCGACACAGACGAGTTTGCTACACTTTACTCCAATACAACCTATGATTTAAATGACCATATCAGCGTCATCGGATATGACCAGTACGGCGATGAATTTGATCTGACTAATTCTGTTTTTAAATGGAGCATACCCGGCGGCAAAGCAAGGGTAAGCGGAAGCTTATCCGAAGGAAATCTTCTTCTTACTGGGAACAGCCCAGGCAATGAAACAATACAATTGAAAATCGGAACTGTTTCTTCTAATGTCTTAGATTTTGCTGTTTTCGAAGGAAGAAAGCCTGTATATATTTCTTTCAACCCAACCACGGATTTGATTACTTTATGGAAAAGTGACAAAGCAGACCCGCTTTATCCTAATACATATAATTTAAATCAAATACTAAGCGATTTGATGGCAATAGACCAATACGGTGACGACTATATACTAACGGACTATAATTTTGTTTCAAACGCATCAAATATTGCATCGGTATCAGGTGATATTTTAACCGCCAGAGCAATTGGAGAGGGGTTTATCACACTGCGCTTTGGCAATGCTGTTTCGGGTGTTTCGGCGTCTGAAACGGTGAAATTTAAGGTCATGGATGTGCCAAGGCTTTCGTCTCTTGAAATATCCTATGGCAGTCCTACGACATTTATCTCTGGGGAATATTATGATATAAATAATATTGAAGTTTCTGGCTTTGACCAGTACGGCGATAGCTATGATATCAGTAATGCCACCTATCAGTGGCTTTGTAGCCCAAACCTTGTAGTTTCGCACAATAGCGGTTCAAATGTTACCCTTAGTGGCATATCCGACGGAGCGGGTACGCTTAAGCTGCAAATAGGCACTGTAATATCCAATGCCATTGACATAACTGTCCTCCCCGGCAGAAGGCTTGACAGGATTGAGCTTGGTTATATCGGAGATATCACCTTCTTCTCAAGCGCCGGATTTGATTTAAATGCAGTTACCATCAATGCATATGACCAATACGGCGACAGCTATGCAGTATATGAAAATTCCTATGAATGGCTGACGGGGGGCACTGCGGCAGTTAGTGGCACAAAATCCACCGGTAACCTCCGGCTGAACGGAATTTCCAGCGGAGAGGACACTCTTAAGCTGAAAATAGGCAACGTGGTGTCCAACGAACTCCAGTTCACCGTGAATGCTGACTTAGCGCTGACAACCCTTGAAATAAGCCTTACTGATCCGATAGATTTATATTCTGACACCAGCGTAGACATCAGTACAATCACAGTCAGGGGCTACGATCAACACGGTGCACCATTTGCAGTCACCGAAGAAAGCTTTAATTGGATAACGGGGTCAAATGCTGCTGTTTCAGGAACAATACAGGCAGGGACACTTATGCTAAGCGGTATTTTGGCGGGTGAAGACGCGCTGAGCTTACAAATTGGAAATGTATTGTCCAACACAATACCCTTTACCGTAAAAGAAGCAAAAACACTATCAGCCCTTGAAATAACATCTCCGTCACCTATTGTACTCTACTATGATGTGCAGGACGGGCGTCAGTCTTATAATCTGTCAAACATTATAGTAAATGCAAAGGACCAGTATGGTGAAGGCTACGCTGTTAATCCGTCAAATATGGTGTGGAACACGAAAAACGGCAAAGCCGAGATTGAAGGAAGTATTCTTTGTGGCAAACTGACAGGTACCGATGCCTTAACACTTAGTTGTGGTGGCGTTTCGTCAAACGCACTGGACGTAATAGTTAACGCACTCCCCTATATTATGGAATTCAGGGGTATTGTGGGCTCTGCACCTGTGCGAGAAGGAACGTTATATGACCTTTCAAAGGTATCCCTTGTTACAAAAGACCAGTACGGGAATAATTATATACTAACTAAAGAAATGGTTAACTCAATCGTTTGGAGCGTTGATAACACGAGCCAAATTTCCAATGAACAGATTAATATAAACGGAAAAGAACTAACCGTTTCTCCTGGTATTTTGGCATACGGCGAAAAGAAAAACATTGTTCTTACTGCCTTTTTGCCGGATGATGGCAAAGGAGCCGGAATTACAAGCGAGTATATTGTTTTAGAAGTAAGGCAGCCGTCCGTGTTGGACAATATTTTGACCAAACTGCCCCAGAACTTTGAGGCAAAGGTGGATAAAACTATACTGTTGGCGGATTTTATTGTAAACGGATATGACCAGTATGGTGATTCGTTTGACCCAGGTAACGTTGTATGGCAGAGTGACAGCACATTAATAGACATTAAAAACAATGCCATTTTGATTCTCAAAGCAGAAGACACACCTCTGTGCATCACCGCAACCGTGCAAGATATTACAAGCAACGCACTTGAAATCATTGCAACGGGTACGCCAAGGTTGTCAACAATCTCGCTTTCTGATGTTCCGCAAAAATGTGACTATAACAGTACGATTGACTTAACAACGCTCACCGTTGAACAGAAAGATCAATACAAAAACGCAGTGGAAATCCCTTCTTGGGTAGTATGGACAGTCGCAAACGACGCAAGCAGCGCCGTGATTACAGGAAATGTTTTAAATACAGGAAATACAAGAGGGACAGTCACTTTGACAGCCTCTGTGGGGCCTGCGATAAAAAGCTCATCAACGATTTTTGTAGGACCAAATGTGACGGAGGTTTCAGCGAGCACTGTAATCATGAGTAGCTCCGCAGGAAATAACACAATTTCATTATCGGGTGATTTTCTAAGCCATGATGTTACGGTTGGATTATTTAAGCCCGATAATCCTACGCCGGTACTGACAGTTGTCGCGCAAAATGGCAATGCGGTGATACCAGTTCCCCAAAACCAGACACCATCGGCAATAGAATATATAGTGAAAATATCATATGATGGCACTGCATATGAATTAGCTCCAACCGTAGCCATAACAGTTAATAAAGAAAGTAGCGGTGGCGGCGGTGGCGGAAGCAAAAGTTCTTCTCCTGCCGTAAGCATCCAACAGCCAACCACACAACCTGAAGCGACTAAAGAATCAACAAAAACATCAATTGACAGTTTTTCAGATGTTTCACCTGATGATTGGTTCTATGACGCCGGCACATTTGTCATCGAACAAGGACTTTTTTCAGGTGTAAGCGAAACGGAATTTGCACCTAATGACAATATGTCAAGAGCAATGTTGGTAACCGTTCTTTTCCGAATGGCAGATAAACCTCAATCAGGGGTATCTGGTTTTAGAGATGTAACCAAAGGTGAATGGTACGCGGATGCAGTTGGATGGGCAAGCGAAAATGGCATAGTAAGCGGAAGCAGTAATAATGAGTTTGCACCAAACCGTGAAATCACCCGTGAGGAAACTGCTGTTATATTGTAT
>CAZYYT010000021.1:0-6961 GCA_964651775.1 uncultured Oscillospiraceae bacterium
GTTGGCTACTTTGGCTTCAATCAGAGAACTGTCGCGCAAAAGTCTAAGCCAATATTTCGATTCGCGTGCTTCTTTATATGCAATTGAGATTTTTGAAAGAAAATCTTTCTTTGACTGGGCACCAATTGCTTCCTCTGTGTTTGCGTAGTAGCCCTGCTTTTTATATTCTTCACGCTTTTCTTCAGGGATTTCCTTTGTTGTTACATTTGTACCATCGTACGTGTAAACAGTAACATTTTTTCCACTTAAAACCGGTGCATCATTAGGATTAGTTTTACTCCAGCCTGCAGTTTCGTACTTGCTAACCTCAGTAGCAGATACAACTATTGATTCACCCTTTGAATTATATAGCTTAACCATCTGTGTATCTGTTGAAGCATCTGTCGAAGTTCCTCCTGCTACTACCCAGCCAAGCGCCCTATACATTTCAATTTGACTAGTGGGCACTGATACAGTTGTTCCGTCTGTATACTTAATAGTTGTTTTTTCAGTGCTTGCATCTGGTACTGTGGGCGTTTGTGGTGTCTGTGGTACAGAGGGCTTTTCCTCAACAGGTTTTATTTTATCCTTTACTGATGCGGGAAGATTGTCATAAAGATACCAACCCACATTCTTATATGCATCAATATTATTATATGCAACCGTAAGCGAACGACCATCAAGCGCATACATTGTTACCGGCTTTTCACTGTACCAACCCATGCCTACAGCAGTATACTGGGGTGCAATTGCCTCATCAATAACCATACTGCGTCCATCAAGCGCATAAAGGGTTACATTTGCCGCAAGCGCATTTGTTGCAATTAGAAGCGACGAAGTGAGGCTTACAATTAGCTTACAGTATTTTTTCATAAATTATCCAAACCTTTCCCTAAAAATTATTCATCAAGAATATTCATTTTAGATACATTAATTATATATCAAATATTTTCCAAGGTCAATATTAATTTGTATTTATTCACTGGAAGATTTTTAAATACCGCGAAGAATATTCTGTCTGGTTACAATTCCCATAAAAAAGCCACGGTCATCAATTATCGGGATAAAGTTTTGTACAAGCGCTGCTTCAAAAAGCTCGTCAGTAGTTGATGTTATCGGTGCAGGAGGATTCTTTTCCTTACAGATAATATCTTTCACACGCGTTTCTTTTAGACTTACCCCCTCGTTTTCAAACAGATACCACAAAAAGTCACCCTCACTAACAGTTGAAATGTATCTTCCATCTTTAGATATAACAGGGACTGCAGTATATCCGGTTTTTCTTAATTCTTTTAAGGCAAGTTCTAATGGATAAGTGTCATATAAGTATTTTGCAGAGATTTTTGGAATAAGTAAACTTGCAGCTGTCAATACTTCAAATCCTTTCTTATATAATATTCTTTATAATATAATTAAAAAATTAATAGAAAACCACTTTTTGTTTAAACAATTTGTAAACTTGTGTACTTTTTATATCTTTCCCTACTTTTAATTGGTAATATTCGCTATAATGCATATTGTAAAATGTCAAATTTTATGGTATTATAGTAAAAAAAGTAAATGGTGGTATGAAAATGCAGGCATCTGATGTTGAAGTTTTTTACAAATGTACGGAGCATTATGGTCTTCTTCCTGTTTTAGGCCAAATATTCTCTACTCTTAAGGTAAAGATAGCTCTTACTTCGCAGGCATGCGAAATATTGATTAAAGATATGGATTTTTCAGTAAGGTCATACAATGCACTTATGGCATACGGCATTACAAATCTTGGTGGACTTGTTGATTTACTTAATTCCGGCAATTTAAAAGAAGTTAGAAACCTAGGTGTTAAAAGTATTAAGGAAATCCAGCTTAAAGCACTTGAGTATAGCTACGAAGCACTTGAAGAACATGACAAAAAGGGCTTTCTTAAAACTCTTCTTGAAATAAATTGTGATTAAATTCCGCTATATTTACCAGGTGTAATCCCAACGTGTTTTTTAAACACACGAATAAAGTTTGCGTAATCCTCAAACCCGCAAAGAATTGCAGTTTCAGTTACGCTTTTACCGGAGGCAAGAAGTTTTTTTGCCTCCGTTATTCTTTTAGAAACTATGTATTTTGAAACTGTTGTGCCACAATATTTATTGAAAAGCCTGCAAAGTTGGTTTACGGAAACATATGAATTAGCCGCAATCTTATCAAGTGACAGACTAGTACTAAAGTTAGTATTAATATAGTCTATCGCTTTTTTTATTGCATCGTTATCAATACCGATTTCTCGTATTTCTGCATTTTTTACAAATGCACTATTTATAAGCACAAGCATCTCTGTTGCAACATTGGTTTTTATAATATCATCACCAAAGGAATTATCTTGCTTCAGCTTTTGAGCTAATTCCATAAGTTTGTCATTATCTTCTTTATCAAGTACAAGCTTGTTTGAAATTCCGTTCCCTCGTGCATAAAAGCAGTAAGAAAGATTTGTAGAAACAGTTGATTGCGAATACAAAAACTGCGGGTGTACCTGCATAACAAATCTTCTAAAGGTTGTGTCGGGCGCAAAGGTAATCTTATGCGCCTCAAACTGATTTATTATAAAAATGTCACCATCGTTTACATCATAAACCTTGTCATTAATTAGAAAGCTCATGCCACCACTGATGCATATAAGAATTTCACAACAGTCATGTATGTGAATATTAAGGTCAGGATTTTGTCTTTCTGAATAATAAAACCCAAATGTTTTATTTTCATTTGCACAGTTAATTGCATCAAAGCATTTATCATAAACACATTTCATAATATCACCTATTTACAAAATTTCTCAACATAACTCTCCATTGCTACCTTTATTATACTTACTGATGCTTCTCTTCCCTTTACTTCATCTACAACAGTTTTTTTATGCTCAAGATTTTTGTAAACAGAGAAGAAATGACGCATCTCGTCAAAAAGATGATTTGGAAGCTGGTCAATATCAGTAAAATGATTATAGTTAGGATCGTTAAACGGAATTGCAATTATTTTTTCATCAGCACGCCCATTATCCTCCATTGTAATTACACCAATGGGATATGCACGCACAAGTGACATAGGTTCGAGGGGCTCTGCACAGATTAAAAGCACATCAAGTGGATCATTATCATCACCATAGGTTCTTGGTATAAAGCCATAGTTAGCAGGATAATGTGTGGATGTGTAAAGTATTCTGTCAAGAATAATATAGCCTGTTTCCTTGTCAAGCTCATACTTTTTTCTGCTGCCCTTAGATATTTCAATAACGCAGATAAAATCCTCTGTATTTATTCTATTGGGTGAAATGTCATGCCATATATTATTTGCCATAAATATTCTCCTTATATATGTACTCAAATACAATCTTGTTTAATATAATCTTTCTGTCTTGATCATTTTTATTAAGTTATCCGTAGTGTTATGTCTTTGAATATTGATATGCAATTCTCGGTGCGCCATTTTCTAGATAAATTACCCCACAACGGATAAATTCGTTTTTACTTAAAACATGTTGCATTGTTAAATTATTTTCATGCGTATCTATTCTTAAATTGTCATACTTTTGTTTGCAATAATCCATGCATTTTTTAAATACTCCATGATATTTTCCATCACTTGCAATTCTGTGAATGGTCATATATGCCTCATCATTAAGCCATTTGCCATCATCGATTTTTAAATATGTCGGATCAATACCCTTAAGAAAAGCAAATGCACAATGTAGCTCTCCATCTTCACAAATACCAACATATAACTGACCTACCTTAATATCCTCCACAATTAAATCACGGGGTGGATAGTGGTTTCCCCATTGTGTTATGTTCCCGCTTTTTTTCATATAATCTCTTGCGGCGGCATACACATTCATAATTTTATCTATTTCATTTTCTTTAGCTTTGCGAATAAGCATATGTTTACTCCTTTATTACACGCTTCTAAAGCCTCTACCTATAATTTCACTTGTTGTTGTGATAATTATAAAGGATTTTGGGTCTTCTTCTTTAATTCTCTTTCTTAAGCTTATCGCCTCATACCTTTTGCAGACGGTGTGTATCATAAATTTTTTTTCACCGGTGAAGCTACCCTCTGCTATTGAGACAGTTGCACTATGGTGTAGGTTTTTCTTAATAAATTCCGTTACTATTTCTGGTTTTGATGTAATAACTATAAAATATTTACAAGCATTAATTGTATCGATTATTTCGTCAACTAAATATGCCTTTATCAAAAGACCAAGAAGTGAAAACAAGCCCGCTTGTATACCAAATACAAAGAAAGACATACTTGCAATAACAAAGTCAACAACAAGAAGTGATTTACCAACATCAAGTGAAGTATATTTTTTAAGAATAAGAGCGACAATATCCGTTCCACCTGATGATGCATTATTATTAAAAATCAGTGCCGAGCCGAGTGATGTTAAAAGCATTGCATAAATCAGTTCAAGAAATGGCTGATTCGTCAGTGGATTTGACAGCGGAACAAACTCTTCAAGAACATATGTTATAAATGAAAACAGCAAACTGCAAACCACAGTCCTTATAGCATTTGCCCTGCCTAAAAATATAAAGCCAACAAGTAAAAGAAAAATATTTATAATTGCAATCCATGCAGAGGTTGAAAGCACATTTATAACTCTACCCAGTATTGTACCAATACCACTTACGCCACCTGTAGCAAACCCATTTGGGATTTTAAAAAAATACACACCTATGGAAAGGAGAATTGATCCAAAAAGTATCGAGATGTATTCTTTTATTTTTTTTCTTATCAATCGAACTTACCTCTTTTTATTAAAGCATATTTAAAGTTTTGACAAAACAAGCTCTGCCAATTCATTTGATTTATCCAAAAGACCATGCGGATGATGTCCTTGCCAGTTTCTTGGTATAATTGTAAGCAAATCTTTATTGTCACAATATGCCTCTTCAAGAAGCCTTCCATTCTGAGAATATTCAACAGTTTTGTCTTCAGTTCCATAAAGCATAATAATGGGTATCTTTTCCTCAATAAGCTTTGATGCACGATTAATCGGATTTTCGTCAAGCTTAAATATATCAGGCCTTTTTATGCCGGGGTAAGCCACCTTAAACTCTTCTTCATAAACACTTTCATACTCGTTATAACGTGCAGGAAAATCAAGGAAATTAAGTACGGGCGCATCAAGCACCAGTAGTCCTGCATACTCAGGATAATACCCTGCAAAGTTAACTGCCTGTGCACCACCACAACTCATCCCAACCATAATGCACCTTTTATCAAATGAGAATTTATTTGATACATACTCAATAAATCTTGCTTTTGTTTTGCAATCCTCTTTATTTGCAAGCCTTGTTTTATTTTTTACGTGCACAAGGTGAAAGCCTCTCTTAATAAGTTCAATCTCAAGCTCGGGATAAGCGTCCCAATATTCAGTTTTAAAGGCTATTTTGCCGTTCGAATTTTCATTTGGAAAAACAACAATCCCGGTTGTATCTTCAAAATCAAATTCATTCATTTTATAATCGTGGAAAAGCTTTTCTTTACTCATAATATCTCCTCAATAATAATGCTTCCAATTTATATTTCCGGTGGATTTTTTTCATAGTAATGGGAATTCTTTTCCCCTCATAAATTTAAAAAGCTTTTTTACTATCTAGCAAAAGAGTTACGGGTCCATCGTTTAAAAGGTCAACCTTCATATCGGCGCCAAAAATTCCGTGTCCGACATTAAGGCCCCTTTCTTTCATTTTATCAATGAATTTTTCATACATTTCGTTTGCATAATCAGGCTTTCCCGCTGATGAAAAGCTTGGCCTTTTACCTTTTCTGCAGTCACCAAAAAGTGTAAATTGAGATACAACAAGTATTTCACCCTTTATGTCCTCAATGCTTAAATTCATTTTTCCGTTTTCATCTTCAAAAATGCGAAGACCTGTTATTTTATCCGCCATATAGTTTAAATCAGCGTTTGTATCATCATCGCAAACACCAAGTAAAACTAAAAGACCTTGTCCAATTTCACTGATTAGTTTTCCATCTACACTAACAGACGCACGATTTACTCTTTGTAATACTACTCTCATTTAAATCACCACATCAATAACAGCTTTCAAGAATTCCCCTTATGTCGTCATAATCAAGCTCAACATACGTATTTATTTTGCGACTTTTACCAAAAGTTATTAGGTCTGCAATTTTTTTAATAGATTCTTTGGGAATATTAAATTCACTTAACCGAAGGGGCATTTCGATAAATTTAAAGAATTTTTCCATTTCTTCAATTCCTAATAAAGAAGCTTTAATATCATCGTTTTCTTCAACATCCCAAACATTTCTTGCAAATTGAGAAAATCTTTGAGGACACTTTTTATATACATATCTTGCCCACGCAGGAAATAAAACAGCAAGCCCTGCACCATGTGATATGTGGTCATAAACTCCACTAAGTCCATGCTCGAGTTGATGCACCGGAAGTGCATTTTCTCTACCACAGCCCGTAAGGTCATTATGCGATAAACTTGATGCCCACATCATATTTGCCCTTGCATCATAATCTTTTGGATTAGCCATAAGTGTTTTTCCTGAAATAATGACAGATTTTAATATCCCTTCTGCAATTCTGTCGGTTAAATCAGTAGGCTCACAAGGAATAAAATACCTTTCCATTGTGTGCGACATAATATCAACAACACCGCAGGCTGTCTGATACTTACTTACTGTATAGGTAAGCTCAGGGTTACAGATTGCAAATTTGCATCTGTTAAAGTCTGTGTTATACCCACGTTTTGTGTTTGTTTCTGCATTTGTAAGGACAGAAGATGAACTCATCTCACTTCCCGCCGCGGAAATTGTAAGAATGCACCCAACAGGAAGTGCATTCTTGGGTGTTTCTTTGCGAAGGATAAAATCCCAAACGTCGCAGTCATTAACTGCACCAACTGCAGTTACCTTTGATGAGTCCAGCACACTGCCGCCACCGACAGCCAAAATAAGCTCTAGATTG
>CAZYYT010000021.1:6971-12866 GCA_964651775.1 uncultured Oscillospiraceae bacterium
TTTTCACGTGCTACCTTTGAAGCTTCACGCACAAACTTAACCTTAGGATTAGGCTCTACCCCACCCATTTCGATTACTTTAATGTCGTGCTTTTTAAGTGAAGCCATAACCTCATCATAAAGTCCACTTTTCTTGATGCTTTCTTTTCCGTACTGCATCATAATCGTTTTATAGCCAAGGTCTTCTATGATGCTACCTACATCCTTATGCTTTTCCTTACCAAAATACACCTTTGTTGGTGCATAGTATATAAAATCACGCATAATATTGCTCCTTATATTTACAAGAAATTTATAACTTCAAAGCACTTTGCTTCTCTAAACTGATATCTTATTTAAATTAGACTAGCACGGGCTCTTTAGCTTCACTTTGTGTAATTTTCTTAAGTTCTTCTTCCTCAAGTTGGCGATATGCGACTTTGCCCACCAATGTTTTGGGCATATCTTCTTTAAACTCAATATCATATGGCATAGAATACTTTGCAATATTTTTTGCGCAATATGCCATAAGCTCTTCTTTAAGCTCTATGCTTGGCTCTATACCACTTCTAAGCTTAACATATGCCTTAATTTTCTGCATCTTATACGAATCAGGCACACCTATAACACAGCTCATCTGAACCTTTTCGTGCGCATCAAGAATATTTTCTATCTGTGCAGGATAAACGTTATAGCCTGAAGTTATAATCATTCTTTTTGCCCTACCCTTAAAGTAGATAAAGCCCTCATTATCCATATAACCAAGGTCACCTGTGTACACCCAAGTAAGACCGTCGGCGTGTTTTCTTAGGGTTTGTGCAGTTTCTTCGGGATAATTCATATACTCCTTCATCACTGTAGGCCCTGCAAGAAGGATCTCCCCTTCTTCACCATATGGAAGCTCCTTATCAGTCCCAGGCTTAACGATTTTAATATATGTATCGGAGAATGGGATGCCAATACTACCCTTTTTATACATCGTTGCAGGTGTAAGGCAACACGCTGTTACAGTTTCTGTTGTACCATAACCTTCACGCACCTGAATCATACTATTATGGTCATAGAGAAATTTATCAAGCTTTTTCTTAAGCTCGATGGAAAGTGAGTCCCCACCCGAAAATACTCCTTTAAGTGAACTTAAATCTGCCTTTTCCATAAAATCAAGCCTTAATAACGCTTCATACAAGGTTGGCACACCCGCTATAAAGTTACACTTATATTTAACTATTAATTTTGCATAGCTCTTCGGTGTAAATCTGGGTACCAATATACATCTTCCACCACTTGAAAGCATTGTATGAATGCAAACACCCAATCCAAATCCGTGGAAAAGCGGCATTGCGGCAAGCATTTTATCGCCAACTCTAAACATCGGGTTTGCGGCGATTACCTGCTCACCAAGTGCGTTGAAGCAACCATTAGTAAGAACAATACCCTTGCTTGTGCCTGTTGTACCCCCTGAATAAAGCACAACAGCAGGGTCATCCTTGCCTCTTTTAACGCTATAGTTATAAAAACAGCATCTATCTAGACGAAGAAAGTCATTCCATCTTATAATTGGTGCATCTGCGGGAATTTTTTGAATCTTTCTACCCTCTGTAAGCATATAGCCTGCCTTAATTGGTTTAGAAAGTTCATCCCTAACTCTTGCAATAATAATGTTTACAACTTTTGTGTTTTGTCTGATTTTTTCAAACTTACCGAAGAATTGATCAAGTGTAATTGCAGTTACACTTTGAGATTCATTAAGATAAAACTCAATCTCTTTTTCCGCTGAAAGCGGGTGAATCATATTTGCAACACCACCAACAAGGTTTATTGCATAAAACATATAAATTGCTTGCGGGCAGTTAGGCATTGCAATAGTAATTCTATCGTTTTCTCTTACACCTATTGTTTTAAGGGCCTTTGCACAACGCTGAATTTCTGTAATAAGCTTAGAATATGTAGTTGAAAGACCCATAAAATCAAATGCAATGTTATCGGGGTATTTCTTTGCAATTTTTTCGACTGCCTCATACATAGAGCCTTCAAAATAATCTATATGCATGGGAACATCACCCATATGGTCCTTCCACGGAGTTTTTACTTTTTTATTCATAATCAACCTCTTTCCCGAACGGGTTTTCAAGTAGTTCGGGATTTTCTAATACTTTTTTAAGAAGCTTTACTGTCTTTGAAAAATAATATCCATCCGCTATTCTTTCGTCAACAGTAAGGCCAATATCAACACTGTCACGCATCTCTACATTCCCGTTTTCATCATAGAAAGGTCTGATTTTCTTTTCACCGACAACCAAAAATACAGAGGTTGTTCCCCAATTTGTTAAATGATGATAACCTGACTTTAGCTTTATTGAACCTAAATTCGTAAGAACAACCGAAGAATAGTATGGGTCTGTAGATATGATAGACTGAGGAACCTTTCCGTGCCTATCTAATACGCATACCAAATTAACAAGTGCCTTTGAAATAAATCTTGGCATTTTATTTAAAAATTCCATTGTTTCAACAGTAGAATCCTGATTTTTTTCTTTACGGCAACGATTTACTTGTCTGTAAATATCATTATGTACCGATTCAATTGTATCTTCAGCCTTTGAATGTATAAAAGCCATGCCCTCCTCGGAATCGTCCTTAAATACCTTTTTAATTACGAATGCTGCTGACACTTCATTTCTTTGATACATATTCTTATTTGCAATAAACCTATTCATTTTAGGTCTAAGCGTAATCGTTTTAAGAACTGCTGATACGATAACCTGAAAAAGATTGTACTTGTATTCAGGGTCATTAATATTCTTTTTCTCAAGATATTGATTAATATTTGTTAAATCAATTCTCTCCGAAATAAATGCTTCATTATCGCATCTGTTAGGATAAATAAGTGGCATAAGAAAATGCATTGAATCTAAATTTCTTAAAAGCACACCATCTTTTCTGTCACCAAGTCTTCGTTTTACACTCATGTTTTTCATTCCCCTTATATTAATGTTTATTTTTAAAAATGTTGACATTTGCATATTTATAAGATAAAATCAAAAAAAGCTAAAAGGAGTTTATTATGGATTTTTTAAAATTTGCATCAGAAAGATTTTCCGTCAGAAAATTCACAAAGAATCATCTAGAAAAAGATGTCATAGACAAGATACTTCAATGCGGTCATATTGCACCAACCGGTTGCAATTTTCAGCCACAAAGAATTCTTGTTCTTAACACAGATGAAAGCTTAGATAAGCTCAAAAATTGTACGCACTGCCATTTTGATGCACCAACCGCAATGATTGTTTGTTACAATAAAGATGAATCTTGGGTACGCAAGTACGATGGCGCACTTTCTGCCCCTGTTGATGCATCTATTGTTACAACACATTTAATGCTTATGGCACATTCTTTAAATATAGGTTCTTGCATTGTTATGGCATTTAACCCCGAAAAATTAAGGCGCGAATTCAGTATTCCAGATGAATATGAAATAAGCACAATTCTTGTTATGGGGTATTCCCATCCCGAGGCAGAGCCATCTGATATGCATCACAAGTTTAGACCTATAGATGAAGTCGTATTTTTTGAAAAATTTTAGCATTTCACCTATTTTTCTACTTTTATATATTATAGCATCTTTATAAAATTAATGCAATATTTCTTGCAATAAAAAAGGAAATTCGACAATTCGAATTTCCTTTTTTATTATCTAAATTTATGCTTTTTTCTTTAAGATTGCTCTCATTACGAAAAGGAAAGCTACTGTGATTGCTACACCTATTGGAAGAAGTATAACAGCTGACTGAATAAAGCCTGCTAAGATGTACATTACAAATGAAATTGCTGCAACAGAAAAAGCATAAGGAAGCTGCGTTGAAACGTGATTAATGTGGTTACATTCACCACCGGCAGACGACATAATTGTTGTATCAGAAATCGGTGAGCAGTGGTCACCACAAACAGAGCCTGCAAGGCAAGCTGACATACCAATAATAAGAATTGTGCTACCCGGTTCAAAGATTGCAACAACAATCGGGATAAGAATACCAAATGTACCCCATGATGTACCTGTTGCAAATGAAAGGCCGCAAGCTACAAGGAAGATAATTGCAGGAAGGAAAATTGTAAGTCCTGCAGCTGCACTATTTACAAGGTCAGCAACGAATACATTAGCGCCAAGAATGCCTGTCATATTCTTAAGTGCTGTAGCAAATGTAAGAATGAAGATTGCGGGTACCATTGCAATAAATCCACTGGGAACGCATTCCATAGCTTCCTTAAATGTAACAACCTTACGAATAAGCATATATATAAGAATTACAATAAGCGAAACAATGCCACCCCAAGGAAGACCAACCGTTGCATCTGTGTTAGCAAAAGAGTTAACGAAGGTTTCACCACTCCAGAAGCCACCTACATAAATAAGTGCAAACACACAAATGATGATGAGAATAATTATCGGAAGTACAAGGTCAATAACCTTGCCTCTTGGAGAAGGCTGAACAGGCTGACTTTCTGCACGCTTACCACAGGTATAAAGGTCACCATGGTTGATTGCGTTGAATTCGTGTAACTTCATAGGACCGAAGTCAAATTTCATATATGTAATTGCAATAATGAATACGAAGGTAAGAAGTGAATAGAAGTTATACGGGATTGCCTTAATGAAAAGTGAAAGTCCCTGACCATCTGAAGCATAAGATGAAACTGCAGCAGCCCAAGAAGAGATAGGAGCAATCATACATACGGGTGCAGCAGTTGCATCGATAAGATATGAAAGCTTTGCTCTTGAAACGTTATGACGGTCTGTTATAGGACGCATAACTGAACCAACTGTAAGACAATTAAAGTAGTCATCAATAAAAATTAGCACACCAAGGATAAAGGTTGCAATAATTGCACCTGTACGCGTTTTTATGTGTGTTTTTGCCCATTCACCGAAAGCTGCACTACCACCTGCTTTATTGATAAGGGCAACAATAATACCAAGTACAACAAGAAATACAAAAATACCTGCTGTACCTGCTACTGCAGAAACGATACCATTATTAAGAATGTTATCCATTGCCTTTACGGGGTTAAATGCTGATGAGAAAAGACCACCAACAATAATACCAATGAAAAGCGAAGAATAAACCTCTTTAGTGATAAGCGCAAGAACTATAGCTATAATTGGTGGCACAACTGCCCAGAAGCTTGCGAAAAGGGGAATTTCCTCTTTTTTTGCATTTTCAGCGGTCTCTGCACGTTTTGTGAAAAGACCATCAACTGACGAAATATCGTCATTGTAATGACCATCATCAAAGTATGCTGATGCGTCATCATAGTTTGTGAGGTCAAGCATAATGCTCTCCTCACCATCTGTGTAAACATAGTGAGATGCGTCTGCCACAGGTGTTTCTGCAGCGCAAACTGTTGACATCACGCACATGAATACAACGACCAATGCACCTAAAAGCGCAGTGCTTCTTTTAAGTGTCTTTTTCATTTTAACCTCTCCTTTTAATAAAAAAATAATAACCATAGTGATAGAGAACGCTGACGGTTATTACTGATTTTCCCGATAGTCCTCCACAAATGTGACAGTATTACGGATATTGTCCATAATCCCAGCAACAAGCACTTGGCAAGTACCTGCACTTCGGCGATTTACCCTTTCGACTTTTTAATTGCCTTTACAAAAGTGTACTAATATAAACCGCGCCTCTATCATATGTTTATTTAATTCTTTATCATATTAACAGATATACTAACAAATGTCAATACAACATATACCTAAATTCGACATATAAAGCCTTCCACCCTACTGTAGAGTGGAAGGCTTTATATAATTATTTCAAATAGTATACTTTTGCATTTTTGTCACCAAAAACATCTCTGATTTTTTCGTCTGCATTTTCAAAGAAAGCAATTGTTTCAGGCACACCATTTT
>CAZYYT010000021.1:12876-21124 GCA_964651775.1 uncultured Oscillospiraceae bacterium
GGCAAAGGGTAAGACCAAACTTTTGGACATATGTGTTATTATCCATAATGGGGCAATGCTCAGGCTTTTCTCCAACAAGATGAACTAAACGATATGCACATCTATCTAATATATTATCGAAAATTCTATAGTTTTTAGCAGTGTTTTCATAGCTCCATCCCTTTATAAGCGCTGGTGTGTATGTATTATGACGCTGCTGACCCCAACCATATCCACCATAGCGAAGGAAGTTGCCGCACATTTCAACACCATCCATACCGCTACCTGTATTACGGTCCCTTTCTTCAAGGAAATATTCAATTGAATACACACAGTATTCCATAAGATTATTACTGTAACGGATGTTAAGCATATCAAACCTGTCACCTACCGTAGTAACCTGGTGCGATGCGCCCGCATCATATACCTGATAGATATAGTTATTGTCAACCAGGTAATCATCACATCCGCCATAGATTTCAATACCGTTTCCAAAGCGTGTTACACCTCCACGTTTTTCGGGGGTGTAGTTGGGGTCTGTACCTGAATAGGTCTGAATACATCCACCAATCCAACCGATTTCGCAGTTTGTAACATGAAGACCAACAACGTGTCCACCACCGGAAATACCAAAGCAAGCGTATTTAAGACATAAATTATCAATCTTTACATTTGCATTCAATCCAACTATGATTAAAGCAAGTCTCGTCACTGCCTCAATATCATTATAGACTTCTCCGGGGTTACCCTTGTCACACTTTAAATAAAGATTGCCAAGGCTTTCCATATCAAGAATCGGAATAGGGAAATCCTCTCCATCCTTGGGATTATCCTGAGTAAGTCTATCCTCATAGTACCAATATATATCAAGATCATTTACCATTTCTTTCGCCATATCAAATTCTACGCCCTCTTTCCAACGGCAATAGAATTTTCCATGTATGTAGCTTGGAATATGCTTGTAGGAATGCTTTTCCCCACCATTAAATATAAGTGTGCCACTATCAAGTATCTTTTCATTGAGTTTATATATATTGTTTGCTTTATCAACAAGCGTCCAATGCGATGCATCACCAAGATTTTTATCATGACCGTAAAACTTAGGCTTGTCACCCTCTCCATATGCACAATATGTTACTCCGGCCCGCGCGTTAAATCCACATCTAAAAAGATCTCCTCTTTTAAAGCGTACTGCATCACCATTGCAAAGGTTCGCATTACTAACTTTTTCAAGTGTTTTCCAGGGCTTTTCAGGTGATTTACCATCGTTATTATCATCACCATCGTTACTTACATAGTAGTTTGTTCCGCTAACCACTATTTCGTCCTTTGTGTTTAGGATTTCTTGTTTTCTTTTTTCAGCAAGCTCGTCAAATTGAGCCAAAACCTCTTTTGTTGCTTCAAACATGTTAATATCCTCCTTTTTGGTTTCTTTTTCCAATATAGCATAGATAGAAATAACTGTCAACATAATATTATTTTTTTACAAATCCGAATGTTTCGTAGAAATCTTTTCCCTCTTCAATATGCTTTTTAACCTTAAATTTTCTTGCTAGATTTATTGTAATAAAACTACTCCTTCTTAACTTTGGTACTAACCCATGTTTTTTCTATCATAATTATCATAAGCACAAAAAACATCCCACAATATATCGGCAGAAGATTCATACTAACGCCACTAGCCAGTATCCCAAAAATCGGTGGACTAAAGGTTGAGCCTGTGTAGGCGCTTGCCATTTGTATGCCAATAATTGCTTGGGAGTTTTCTTCACCAAAATTATTGGGTGTTGCATGAATGATGCATGGATAAATTGGCGCACATCCCAGACCGAAAAGCATAAATCCCACAAAGGCAGCATAGCTATTAGGCATAAGTGCGAATATAAGTCCAACAAAAGCAACAGATGTTCCTAGGCGAATCATCTGTTTATCTCCAACTCCATCGGTTACAAATCCAGCTATAAATCTGCCAACTGTCAGACCGATGAAAAAAAGTGCAGAAAGTGCCGCTGCCGTTTCTTTGGGAAACATTCTAATCTCAACAAAATAACTGCTTAGCCAAAGCATAACCGTTGCCTCTGCTGCACAATAAGCAAAAAAGCCTGTAAGAAGATACGGAACACCCTTAATTTTAAGGCTTTTTTTAAGTCCTATTATGGGTGCTATTCCCTCTTCCTCATTTTTATTTTGATTAACCCGCCAAAGTGGAATAGTAGCAAAAAGCACAACTACAATTATAGTCTGAATTGTACCTATAATTCTGAAGCCACCCGTCCAATCTAAATATGTAAGAGCAAAGCTCACAACATAGGGGCTTATAATTGTGCCAAGTCCCCAAAAGCAGTGAAGCCAACTCATATGCTTTGAAGAATAGTGAAGTGCCACATAGTTATTAAGCGCCGCATCAATTGCACCTGCGCCAAGGCCATATGGAATTGCCAAAAGGCAAATCATCCAAAATTTTGTTGCAAATGAAAATCCAAAAAGCGCTAAAGCAGTAATCATTGTGCTTAATGACACAACATACTTTGCAGTAAGCTTTTTTGTAATTCTTTCAGAAAATAAGCTTGAAAGAATCGTACCCCCTGATATAATCATAGATACTATACCCATATATGTAATTGGTACATCAAAAAAGTTATGCATTGCGGGCCAACCGGCACCTAGTAGTGAATCCGGAAGTCCAAGACTTACAAATGCAAGATATATAATAGCAATAAGTAATAAGTACATTTTTATCTTTCCTCTAAAACCTCGTCTACAATTTTCGAATGCGTTATACAGAGTCTTTCAAAAAGCTCGTCCGTACAATCGGATGGAATCTTTGTTTCCATTGAGAAAACACCGTTGTAATTTATGTTTTTTAATCCGTCAACAAAATCTTTCCAATTAATAGAGCCAAACTTAGGGAAAAGGTGTAAATCCCTGTTAGCCATATTGTCGTGAACATGAAGCACCCTTATATAATTACCTAGGCGCTCAACCTCCTCCTTTATATCAAGTTCATCAAACACATTTACATGGCCTGTATCAAGACAGATTTTAAAATGCTCATCATTCATTATTTTAACAAAACGTAGTATATCAACAGGCTTTGCAAGAGAAAATTCAAGCATCGGCATATTTTCAAAGCAAATTGTAACATCATACTTTTTCGCAAATTCAAGAAGTTTTGTCATAAAATCTATGTTCATATCCCATGTTTTCTGTTTGTATTGTGTGCCAATGTCTTCTATACCAAATGGCATAATGGGATGAACTACCCAGTTTTTACAACCAAGAACAGACGTTAAACGTATTGATTTTTTCATTTTATCCATACGCTCTGCCCTATCCTCGTCTGTATTATCCTGTGGGGGCCATCTCCATGGGCCATGCACCTGTGAAATGCATATTTTAGCTTCATCCATAAGCTTTTTTTCGTTTAATAAAAGCTTATCTACCTCTTTATCAGGAAGAGTATAAAGTAGGCTTTCTGTATGTGCCATATTAAAATCTATATATGAAAAGCCATGTTCCTTAAGCTTAAGATATTTCTTTTCGCCAAAGCGTGTGTATCCATTTCCATATATATTAAACTTCATTCCTTTATCCATGATTATCCTCCTTTGAATATTTTACTTACGTCCTTAAATATACCATATTCCACTCCATTGGTCAACGATTGTAATGGAAATTTGTATAATAATAATCTCATACCTTGTATTGACAAATATTTCTAAAAAACGTATAATAAACATGTATTAAAAATAAAGAAGGTTTTTTATGGACAGAGTGCAATTGAAGCAAATGGCAAAAGAACAGATTGAAGGGAAAATAGGTATTTTGCTTGTTATTTCTCTTATTACTCTTGGAATCTCAATAATTCCCACCTATATTCCCTCTATAGGCGGATTTGTAAATGCGGTTTTTATCACGCCTGCATTTTCACTTTCTTTAACTTGGATTTATTTTAAAGTTGTTAAAGGTGAAGAAATTAATGTTGGTGATGTGTTTGAAGGATTTTATGATTTCTGGGGTGCATTTAAAATAATATTCTTTATTGGTTTATTTACATTCCTTTGGTCACTTCTATTAATCATTCCAGGAATAATCAAAGGTTATTCTTACTCAATGGCACTTTTTATTTATGCAGAAAATAAAGAAATGGGTGCGCTTGAAGCCATACAAAAATCACAAGAAATGATGAACGGACATAAGATGGACCTTTTCGTTCTTGGTCTTTCATTTATCGGTTGGTTTCTTTTAGGCTCAATAACCTTAGGAATTGCCTTTATTTATGTAACACCATACATAAGTGCAACATATGTTAATTTCTATTACAGCTTAAAGCCGGTTGAAGCAACTTCATCTGTTATAGAATAATAAAAAATTAAAATCCACCATGGTGAAAATATGGTGGATTTTTATGAATTAAGAAATACAATTGCCATAAGACCAAACATTACACCAATTTTTTGCAAGGGACAATAAGGTGTTTGTACAGTCAGTATAGAAGTGATATTAAGCTTTAAACCTAAAGGGTGACGCAGGAAGTGCGGCAGAGTTAAAGATATTTTGTCCTGCATAATAAACTGAATAGCAATATCGAACCTCACATGGATTTTTAATATTTTCATTACTTACCAAAAGCTCACCATCTTCAATTCTACCTTGTGAAAGCACAAAATTTTCCCCATCTGCAGACAAGTACAGATCAGCTATTCCCGAACCAATAATTACAAGGTTTTCGTTATTTTTAAATTTAACACGAACACAATCCTCTTCGAATTTGGCCTCAATAGCATATGGATTTTCACTTTTTTCACCAACACTATATCCATTGTAAAGAACACTTCTGGCTGCTCTGTACCCAAGTTCTCGCTTACAGGTGGGATGAATGTTATCCATGTCACCAAGTCCTGCACTTGTGATAAGATAGCATTTTTCATTTTCAAGGGTTGTCATTCTCTGCTCTTCACGGCCTGTTGTCCATCGCATAGTGCTAAATTCGTCAATCACATTTCCACCTGCACCATATGGCGCAAGTTCAATTGCATAAAATTCAATATCCTGTTGTTTAAATGCTTCTCTCCAAGAATTTACAAGCACCTTATATCTTTTATTATAGAAGCCATCAGGATTTCCCTCTCCCTGATACCAAAGCACAAATTTATATGAGTATGGTGCAACATCCTCAAGCATATTATGCCACATACAACCGGGCCTATCGGCATTATATGTACCTTGAGGCCATGGAATACTTTTCCACTCATTAAGCGGGAAAAGGCTTGCATACTTAGCGTTTCCAAATGAAATTTCAAGCAGATTCCTGAAATTATTTCTCCTTGCTTCAAGATACCTTTGGAATTTTTCGTAGCTTTCATCATATTCCTTCTGCGATTTTTCGGGAAGGGATTTTTCATATCTTTCTTTGTATTCAGTAAGAACCTTTTCCCTATTAAATGCCCAAGAAGGAATAAATGATTCAATCCTTCTACAACCCCAGTTACATCCGATTACACCAACGGGCACACCAAGTGTACGCTGAAGCTTTTTAGCAACATAGTATCCAACTGCACTAAAATCCTTTGCTGTATCGTATGTACATTTTTTCCAAGTAGGCATAGAATAGTCCATATACTGAAAGCGGAACATATTTAAGGGCTCTCCCTTAATATATTGCTGTGGGATTGAGTAAAAACTAATGTTTTCGTTTTCGCAATATTCAAGCTCATCCTCTGCACCATCGGTTACTGCAAGCGGCATTTCCATATTAGATTGCCCTGCCGCAATAAAAACCTCACCAACAGAAATATTTTGTATTGTAATTGTTTCTGTTCCATCTGTAACAATGATGCTGTATCCGGCACCTGCGCTATGTGGCGGAAAAACTGCACAAAACTTATTATTATCACATTTTGCTATGACCGTGGTATCATCAAAGGTAACTGTAGCATCCCTATCACATTCACCAAAAATGCGGATTTCTTTATTACGCTGAAGCACTGCACCGCTTGAAATAATTCTTTCTAACTTAAACATAAAAACACACCTTTGTATGCAAATCGACAAGACTCCCATCTTGCCGATTTTTTATTATTTACCTTCTAATTCGTCCATTACCTCGTTGTAAAGTTCCATATCTTCCTTCATTTGGTTCTTATATTTATTAAACACACCAATTGCAGCAATATCATTAGGCTTAATTTTTGTATAAACCTCTCTGTAACAGTTTTTAATCGTCTCTCTAACTTCATTTTGGTCTTCAGACAAAAGAAGGTTACCACCAGCAAAAATCTTAAAAGCAATACAAGGCTTTTCAAGATTAGCTAGTGTATTAAGCATAATCGGGCGATCATTCTGGAAAAACTGCACACCACGCTTTGACTTACCTGTGATAAATCCGCTTTCCTCACCTACTCTGTTTCTTCTGATGTTGTGCAAACATCCAACATAGAAGTCTACATCCCAACCATCTCTGTCTGCTTCTTCCAAAATATTTGGATAGTGTGAGCCAATACCAATCTTAACGTTTGAGCCAAGCGCTTCTCTGCAATCTGCGATAGCTTGTTTTATTCCGGCTATATCCCCACGCTCATATCTTACATCTGTCTTCGTTCCGCTAACGTATATACCAATAGGCTCTAACGCTTCAAGTTGCTTTGCCATTGGGAAATCCATCATTGCGCTGTCGCTTTGGAATATAAATTTCATCTTACCGCCATCACGCTTATACTCCTTAAGTACCTGAACATAAACAGGATCTGCAAGAGGGAACATACAATCAAAGCCTGTTTCCTCAAGTTCAAAATATAGATTGTAAAGTTTTTTTGTTTCGTAGCAATGCTCTTTCATTTCTTTTCCCGTAACAATCGGGTCAATATAAGAATGACCACCAAATGGGTTATCACCCGCAATAAGTCTTGTTATTTTATTTCCAAAAAATTCACCTGTTCGCATAATTCATTCCTCCCTTTTTCTTTATATTACCACTGAGAAAAATTGTTGTAAAGAAAGTTTATATCATGAATTGGAAAGTTTTTTAAAAAGCCTTTCAAATGAGAAAGGCTTTTATTATTTATTACATATTTTTATAAAGAGGGCCATATGCACTACAAGCTCTGTAGTCTTGTCCTTCTTTATCCATGCCAAATGCATTCCATGATGCAGGTCTGAAAATTTCTTCCTCAGGCACGTTATGCATACAAACAGGAATACGAAGCATTGAGCACATTGTAATTAAGTCTGCACCGATATGACCATAGCTGATAGCACCATGGTTAGCGCCCCAGTTGTTCATAACATCATATGCTGATTTAAATGCACCCTCGCCGGTACATCTTGGTGCAAACCAAGTGCAGGGCCATGTTGGGTTTGTCCTTTCCATAAGTGCATCAGATACTTCGTCAACTGTAGCATCAGTCATCTTTTTGATATCCTCGTCAGTTACTTCCCACCATTTTTTCATAATAGCGTTTCCGTTTTCATCCTTACATTCACCTGATGCATCAAGACAAGCAGCACCGGAGTTAAGAAGGTGAATAATACCGCCATTTTCCTTTGCCTTGCCCTCTAAATCGTATCCTGTAACACGCTTTGTAGCTTCAGATGACCAGAAGGTACGAACATCGGCAAATATCTGTGCACGATGTGTGAGAAGTCTCATAAAGAGCATACCCAATCCGTTTAAAACATCATTTTCAGTAGCAAGCGTATAAGGCTCACGAGCACCCTCATAGTCAAAGCTTGAGCTTAAAAGTGCTTCGGGATAGTCACAGTTTGGCCAATGGTCTGTCCACTGTCTTTGTCCCTGGAAGCCACCTACGATTGCATTGTGGCCAACCATTTCTTCTTCAAAGCCATCGGGAAGGTTTTTGTTACCTGCCATAAGGTCTTTTATAATGCAGTACATCTTAACAGTGAATTCCCACTGCTTTTCTTTTTCTCCATCAGAGAAGCGTACAAAGTCAGGGTTATCATCACGGCCCATCTTGCAGTGTTCTTTCGTCCACTTGAGTGCCTTTTGATATTCCTCCTCGTTATATATACCTTCTTCCATTCTACGAAGGATTTCAACCTCATCAACAGATTCAACACGCATACCAAGGTAAGATTCCATAAAATCCTGATCCATAATTGAGCCTGCAATACCCATACACTGTGAGCCAATCTGAAGATATGACTTACCTCTCATTGTAGCAACTGCCAAAGATGCACGACCAAAGCGAAGAAGCTTTTCCTTTACATCTTCAGGAATATCAGTTACCTGGTCACGGTCTTGAACCTC
>CAZYYT010000022.1:0-12042 GCA_964651775.1 uncultured Oscillospiraceae bacterium
GTGTTGGGAGGCTCCCTCAGAAGATATGCCAATATTGGCGATGTGGTAGTTGCTTCAGTAAAGAAAGCAGCTCCTGGCGGTATGGTGAAAAAGGGTGATGTTGTTAAGGCTGTTATCGTGCGCACCGTAAAGGGCGCAAGAAGAGCAGACGGAACATACATCAAGTTTGATGAAAATGCCGCTGTAATCATTAAGGAAGACAAAAACCCCAGAGGAACACGTATATTTGGACCGGTTGCAAGAGAATTAAGAGACTTCGATTATATGAAGATTCTTTCACTCGCACCCGAAGTTCTCTAATGGGAGGTGCGCACGATGAACAATAATTATATTAAAAAGAACGACAAGGTTATCGTAATTTCCGGTAACGACAAGGGTAAAAAGGGCAAAGTGCTTAACGTTGACCATGAAAATGGTCGTGTGCTTGTTGAAGGTATCAACATGGCTACAAAGCACAAAAAACCCCGCAAACAGGGCGAAGCAGGCGGGATTATCCACCAGGAAGCTCCTCTTGCAATCAGCAATGTAATGCACATTTGTGCTAAGTGCGGTGAGCCTACAAGAATAGCTTACACAATACTTGCAGACGGATCTAAGGTTCGTACATGTAAGAAGTGCAATGAAAACTTGGATTAATTGAAAGGAGGTAAGTGCATTGTCAACAATGAAGACTCTTTATACACAAGAGGTTGCACCGGCGCTTTTTAAGACATTCAACTACAAAAGCACCATGCAGATTCCGAAGTTAGATAAGATTGTTATTAACATCGGTCTTGGTGAAGCAAAGGATAACGCAAAGGTTATCGATGCGGCAATCAGCGACCTTACAGCAATCACAGGTCAGAAGCCTATTGTAACAAAGGCTAAGAAGTCTGTTGCTAACTTCAAACTTAGACAAGGCATGAGCATCGGCGCTAAGGTTACACTCCGTGGCGCAAAGATGTATGAGTTTATAGACAGACTCTTTAACGTAGCACTTCCCCGCGTTAGAGACTTCAGGGGTATTAATCCCAATTCATTTGATGGAAGAGGAAACTATTCTCTCGGGATCAAGGAACAGCTCATATTCCCTGAAATCGAATATGATAAAATCGATAAAATCAGAGGTATGGACATTATATTTGTTACTACTGCAAAATCTGATGAAGAGGGCCGCGAACTCTTAAAACTAATGGGTGCGCCCTTTGCCAGAAGCTAAGGGGAGGTATGAATAATGGCAAAAAAAGCAATGGTTTTAAAACAGCAGAAAACACCTAAGTTTAGCACAAGAGCCTATAATAGATGCAAAATCTGCGGCAGGCCTCATGCTTATTTGAGAAAATACGGTGTTTGCCGTATCTGCTTCAGAGAACTTGCATACAAGGGAGAAATCCCGGGAATTAAGAAGGCAAGCTGGTAATTATAAAGCTTTGGAAAAGGAGGTTTACTCATGCAAATCACAGATCCTATTGCTGATATGCTTACAAGAATTCGTAATGCGAACTCAGCAAAGCATGAAACAGTTGATGTTCCGGTTTCCAATATGAAGAAGGCAATAGCCGAGATTCTTCTTGAGGAAGGTTACATTAAAAGTTACGAGATCATCGATGACGGAAAACAGGGCATGATTCACATCACCCTTAAGTACGCCGCAAATAAAGAAAAGGTTATTACAGGACTTAAGAGAGTATCTAAGCCCGGTTTAAGAGTTTATGCCGGTTGTGAAGAGCTTCCAAGAGTACTTAAAGGCCTTGGTATTGCAATTGTATCCACATCAAAGGGCATTATGACAGACAAGAAGGCAAGAGCCGAAAAAATTGGCGGCGAAGTACTTGCGTTTGTTTGGTAATTATTTTTTAATTTAGGTGGTGAAAAAATGTCAAGAATAGGTAGAATGCCTATCACCGTACCCGAAGGTGTAACAGTTACCGTAACAGACGATAACTTTGTTACAGTTAAGGGACCTAAGGGAGAGCTTCATAAGCATCTTCACGGTGATATGATTATAAAGCAGGAAAATGGCGTGATTGATGTAATACGCCCCAGCGAAATCAAAAAGCATAAGGCTCTTCACGGCCTTACAAGAACCCTTCTCAACAACATGGTCGTTGGTGTAACAGAAGGCTTCAAGAAAGAGCTCCAAATCAACGGTGTTGGTTACAGAGCTAATATGCAGGGAAAGACACTTGTATTAAACCTTGGTTATTCGCATAATATTGAGATGAATGCTCCCGAGGGTATTACAGTTGAAGTTCCCGATGCTAGCAAAATTATTGTTTCCGGTTCTGACAAGCAGGCTGTAGGTCAGTTTGCAGCTGAAGTTAGAGAGAAACGTCCGCCGGAGCCTTATAAGGGCAAAGGTATTAAGTACGTTGGCGAATATATCATCCGTAAGGAAGGTAAAGCCGGTAAAGCGAAGTAAGAGAGGAGATAAAGCGATATGGTTAGCAGGACTAACAGTAATAAGGGAAGACTTAAAAGACATGGCCGTATTCGTAACCACATTTCTGGTACAGCACAGCGTCCCCGTCTTAACGTTTTCAGAAGCCTTAAGAATATTTATGCCCAGATCATCGATGATGAGAACGGCGTAACCTTAGTATCCGCTTCAAGTCTCGAGCTTAAAGAAACTTATGGCGGCAATAAGCTTGGCTTTTGTGGCAACAAGGAAGCAGCAAAAGAAGTTGGTAAATTAGTAGCTCAGAAGGCTGCCCAGAAGGGTATCAGCGAGGTTGTTTTTGACCGTAGCGGTTACATCTATCACGGCAGAGTTGCAGAGCTTGCAGATGGCGCCCGTGAGGGTGGACTGAAGTTCTAAGAGAAGGAGGGAGATTATGTCAGAGCGTAATGACGCATCAACATTGGATATAAAAGAAAAGGTTGTTCATATCAGTCGTGTAGCTAAGACTGTAAAGGGCGGTCGTACCATGCGTTTCAGCGCACTTGTCGTTGTAGGTGACGAAAACGGCAGAGTTGGTTGTGGTATGGGTAAGGCAGCCGAAGTTCCGGATGCTATTAGGAAGGGTATCGAAGACGCGAAGAAGAACATGGTTTCTGTTCCTTTAGCAGGTTCGACAATTCCCTATGAAATGACTGGTGAGTACGGTGCAGGAAGAGTTCTTCTTATGCCGGCTAAAGAAGGTACGGGAGTTATTGCAGGCGGTGCAGTACGTGCCGTTGTTGAACTTTGTGGTATCAAGGATATCAGAACAAAGTGCCTTCGTTCAAACAATCCTAGAAACGTAGTTAGAGCTACAATTCAGGGCCTTGCATCTCTTAAGAGTGCCGAAGAGGTTGCTCGTTTGAGGGGTAAGACTGTAGAAGAACTGTAAGGGGGAGTAAAAAATGGCAAAGCTTAAAGTAACACTTCTTAAAAGCGTTATAGGTTCTAAACAGGACCAGATTGCTACTGTAAAGGCTCTCGGTCTTAAAAAGATTCGCGATGTTAAGGAGCATGAAGATAATCCCCAGATCAGAGGGATGGTTAACAAGGTATGTCATCTTGTAAAAGTAGAAGAAATCTAATTTAAGGAGGTGTAGCAATATGAAACTTAATGAGCTTAGTCCAGCACCGGGTAGCAAAACTGAAGCCAAAAGAAAAGGTAGAGGTGCAGGCACCGGTAATGGTAAGACAGCAGGCCGTGGTCATAAGGGCCAGAACGCTCGTAGTGGCGGTGGCGTAAGACCGGGCTTTGAAGGCGGACAGATGCCTCTTTACAGACGTTTGCCTAAGAGAGGTTTCACAAATGTATTTGCTAACAAGTATACAGAAATTAACGTTTCTGAACTCAATAAATTCGAGGATGGCACAGTTGTAGACGCTACTCTTTTAAGGGAAACAGGAGTAATCTCCAAAATCCTTGAAGGAGTTGTAGTTCTTGGCCGTGGTGAACTCAATAAAAAGGTTACTGTTAAAGCTGCACGTGTAACAAAGGGTGCAGCGCAAAAGATTGAGGCCGCTGGTGGCAAGGTGGAGGTGATCTAAAATGCTGCAAACTTTACGTAATGCATGGAAGATCCCGGATTTAAGGAAAAAATTTATATACACGATGTTGCTTATCGTAGTATTTCGCTTTGGTAGTGTAATCCCCGTTCCGTGGATTGACAAGGCTGCGCTTCAGGCTTGGCTTTCAGGTTCACAGGGAAGCACACTGTTTGATTTGCTCGATACTTTCTCAGGTGGTTCGTTCTCACAGGCGACTATCTTTGCAATGTCAATCACACCCTACATCAATAGCTCAATTATTATGCAGCTATTGAGTGTAGCTATCCCTGCTCTTGAAAGATTGAGCAAGGAGGGTGAAGAAGGAAGAAAGAAAATAACAAAGCTTACAAGATACTTGACAGTTGCTTTGGCAGCTATCCAGTCTTATGGTCTTTATGTAACACTCCATAATCAGGGTGCTATTAAGCCTGTAGATGGTGTACCGACCTTCTTGGTTGCTATTACAATTATCTTTGCTTTCACAGCGGGTACTGCATTTTTGATGTGGCTTGGTGAAGGCATTACAGGTAAGGGTATCGGAAACGGTATTTCAATGCTTATCTTCGCTGGTATCGTAAGTAGAGTGCCGCTCATGATGAAGAACTCATGGATGAGTTTTGTCCCTACAGGCCGCTGGTATATGATTATTGTACTTGCAGTTTATGCTATTGCTTCAATAATGTTTGTTATTCTCATTAATGAGGCAGAGCGTAGAATTCCCGTGCAATATGCAAAGCGTGTTGTTGGTAGAAAAATGTATGGTGGACAGTCATCTAACATTCCGATTAAGGTTGCAATGGCGGGTGTTATCCCGATTATCTTTGCTATGAGCATTATGACCTTCCCTGGCACACTTGCTCAGCTTTTCGGTAAAACTGATGGTATTCTTGTAAAGGTTACCCGGTTTATCACAACAGGTCCTATATACCCAATTTTGTTGTTCTTATTGATTGTTGGATTTACTTACTTCTATACTTCGATTACTTTCAATCCTATAGAAGTATCAAACAACATCAAAAATAACAACGGTATGATTCCCGGTATCCGTCCGGGTAGACCCACAACAGATTATATTTCAAAGGTTCTTTCGAGAGTTACTCTTATGGGTGCAATTTTCCTTGGAGTCATTGCCGTATTACCAATTGTTTTAACACAGGTTCTCTCAAGCACAGGACTTCTTCCGGCTGACCTTTCTGCACTTTCACTCACAGGTACAAGTCTGCTCATCGTTGTAGGTGTTGCACTTGAAACAACTCGTGAAGTTGAAAGTCAGATGATTATGCGTCATTACAAGGGATTCCTTGAATAATACACATAAGTCAGAAGACACTTGCTTGTATCCTGAAAGAAGGGAAATTATGAAATTAACAATTATGGGCCCTCCTGGAAGCGGTAAGGGTACTCAGGCTGAAGAAATCAGCCGTATCCTAGGTATAGCGCATATATCTACGGGGGCAATAATAAGAAATGCTATCAGGGAGAAAACTCCGCTTGGAAAAGAAGCCGAAGATTATATAAAAAGGGGCGAGCTTGTTCCGGATTCGATTGTAATCGATATGGTTTCAAAAAGACTTAGTGAGGGTGACTGCGAAGGTGGCTATATTTTAGATGGCTTCCCGCGTACTCTTGTTCAAGCAAAAACAATGGATGAAATGGGCATCAAGCTTCGCTTTGCGGTTAATCTTGATGTTGATGATGAAGCAATCGTTAAGAGACTTAGTGGCAGACGCGAGTGTAAGAAATGCGCCTCACCGTATCATATCGAATATAATCCTCCGGAAGTTGAGGGTGTATGCGATAAGTGCGGCGGTGAATTAATCGTTAGAAGTGACGATGTTCCTGAAACCATTTTGCAAAGGCTCAGCGTTTACCATGAGCAAACAGAACCTTTGATAGACTTCTATAAAAATGCAGGCATACTTATAAATATTGCCGGCAATAAATCAATAGAAGAAACTACAAAGGCGGTTCTTAAAGCATTGGGAGTAGACACCGAATGATAGTGTTAAAGACAAAACAAGAAATTGAAACTATGAAAGAAGCGGGCAAAATCGTCAGTGAAGCACTTGCAGTAGCAGGTGATTCAATCAAGGTTGGAATGACTACTAATGAGCTTAACCTTGTGATTGAGAAGACCATTCTAAGTCACGGGGCTAAGCCGTCATTTAAAAACTATAACGGATTTCCCGCAGCTAGCTGCATATCTGTAAACAGTGTTGTCGTCCACGGGATACCTTCTAGTAAAGTTATCCTAAAAGATGGCGACATTGTGAGTGTAGATGTTGGAGCTTATTATAAAGGTTATCACGCAGATGCGGCGAGAACCTTTCCCGTAGGAAATATTTCATCAGAAGCAATAAGGCTTATTGATGTGACAAAAGAATGTTTCTTTAGGGGTGCAGAATTTGCACGTCACGGTAACAGAATTGGTGATATAGGCTTTGCAATTCAAAGCTATGCCGAAGCAAATGGATTCGGTGTAGTTCGTGAACTTGTTGGCCATGGAGTCGGGAAAAATCTTCACGAATCTCCGGATGTACCAAACTTCGGAAGAAGTGGGCACGGCATTCGCCTTGTTAACGGTATGGTAATCGCAATTGAGCCTATGATTAATGAAGGCTGTAAAGAAGTGAATTTTAATCGCATCGACGGATGGACAGTCACCACGCGTGACGGTAAATTCTCTGCGCATTATGAGAACACTTTAGCCATAACGGAAAACGGACCTGTTTTCCTTACATTGTAGGTGAAGTTATGAAACGCGGTACAATAGTCAAGTCACTTGCAGGTCATGATAAGGGCACGCACTTTATTGTGCTTTGGTCCGACAATGAATATGCAATTATTGCAGACGGCAAGCGTAAAACGATTGAAAAACCTAAAAAAAAGAAACTGAAGCATCTTAAAGAAATTGGTGTGACTGCAGATCTTTCTGCATACAACCCGCTTTATGACGCACACATCAAAAAAGAGCTTAGAAGCTTATTAAATAAGGGAGGTTGTAGCCTTGGCTAAGGAAGATGTATTAGAACTCGAAGGTACAGTCCTCGAGGCATTGCCAAACGCTATGTTTCAGGTAGAACTTGATAACGGACATCAGATCCTGGCACATATATCTGGCAAGTTAAGGATGAACTTTATAAGGATTTTGCCCGGAGACAAGGTTACTGTGGAGCTTTCTCCATACGACCTCACTCGCGGTAGAATAACATGGCGCGCAAAATAAAACAGATTAGAGGAGGTATTTCAAATGAAGGTAAGACCCTCAGTTAAACCCATGTGCGAGAAGTGCAAAATTATTAAAAGAAAAGGCAAAATTATGGTGATTTGTGAAAATCCCAAACATAAACAGAAACAGGGCTGATTTTTTAAGCCATTTTCGGGTGCGGCTGAAATCATTTTGATGATTGCCCAAAACGCATAATAAATTACCCTAATCCAATATACAAAGGTAAATTATTTTTGGAGGTGTATTAACAGATGGCGAGAATAGCCGGTGTTGACCTGCCCCGTGAAAAGAGAGTTCAGATTGGACTCACATACGTTTACGGTATTGGCAGAACCAGTGCAGATAAGATTCTTGAAGTAACAGGCATCAACCCTGATACAAGAGTTAAGGATCTTACAGAAGAGGAAATTGGTAAAATAAGAGAAGCGATTGACAGTGAATTTACTGTTGAAGGTGACCTTCGTCGTGAAGCGGCACTTAACATTAAGCGTCTCACAGAAATTGGTTCGTACAGAGGTATCCGTCACAGACGTGGCCTTCCTGTAAGAGGACAAAGAACAAAAACAAACGCAAGAACTCGTAAGGGTCCGAAGCGTACAATCGCTAATAAAAAGAAGTAAGGAGGAGAGAGCATGGCTAAAGTAGTAAAAAGAACTACACGTAAGAAGAAAGAACGTAAAAATATTGAGCGCGGTGCAGTGCATATCCGCAGCACCTTTAACAATACAATTGTTACTATGACAGACACTAACGGAAATGCTCTTTCCTGGGCAAGTGCCGGTGGACTTGGTTTCCGCGGCTCTAAGAAGAGTACTCCGTTTGCTGCACAAATGGCAGCAGAAACAGCTGCAAAGGCAGCTATGGAACACGGCCTGAAAACTGTTGAAGTTTTCGTTAAAGGACCCGGTGCCGGCCGTGAAGCCGCAATCCGCGCCCTTCAGGCAGCGGGATTGGAAGTTAGTCTGATTAAAGATGTAACTCCCATCCCCCACAATGGCTGCCGTCCGCCTAAAAGAAGAAGAGTGTGATGGAGGTGCAGAACTAATATGGCAAGATATACAGATGCGGTGTGCAGACTTTGCCGCCGTGAAGGACAGAAGCTCTTTTTAAAGGGCGAAAGATGTTATACTGACAAATGTTCTATTACTAGGAGACAATATGCTCCCGGTCAGCATGGTCAGGGTCAGGGTAGAAAGAAAGTTTCTGAATACGGTCTTCAGCTTCGTGAGAAGCAGAAAGTAAAACGTATTTATGGTGTTCTCGAAAGTCAGTTTTCTCATTATTTTGAGCTTGCTGGTAAGAGAACAGGTATTGTCGGTGAAAACTTGCTTACAATCTGCGAAAGTCGTCTTGATAACGTAGTTTATAGAGCAGGCTTTGCTATGAGTCGCGCTGAGGCTCGTCAGCTTGTAAGACACGGACATTTCACAGTTAACGGTAAAAAAGTAAACATTCCCTCTTATCTTATCAGTGCAGGCGATGTTATAGTCCTCGCAGATAAGAGCAAGGATTCTCCCAAAATTAAGGCTGTACTTGAAGCTAACAACAGCAAGACTGCTCCAAAGTGGCTTGAAGTTAACAAAGATGCAAACAGCGTAAAGGTTTTAAACCTTGCTACTCGTGAAGACATTGATTACGAGGTTAGCGAAACTCTCATCGTTGAGTTGTACTCTAAGTAATAGCTTACCCTCGGGTATTTTATTAAAAATAATAATTGGGAGGGTTTTATATAATGACTGATTTAAGATTTGAAAAGCCTCGTGTAGAGAGAGTTGAGCTCAGCGAGGATGGTTCTTACGGTAAGTACACTGTAGCTCCGCTTCAGCGTGGATATGGTACAACCCTTGGAAATTCATTGCGTAGAATGATGCTTTCCTCCCTTGAAGGTGCAGCAATATCATCTATAAAGATTGATAATGTTCAGCATGAATTTTCCACAATTCCCGGCGTAAAAGAAGATGTAAGTGAGATTGTGCTTAATATGAAGCGCATCATTGTTAAGCTTTATTCAGATGCACCTAAGACAGTCTATATTGAAGCTGAGGGTGCAGGTGAGCTTTGCGCACGCGATATAAAGACAGACAGTGATGTTGAAATTATTAATGGCGACCTTCACATTGCAACTCTTAATGAAGACGCAAAGCTGTATATGGAAATAACAATCAGTAAGGGAAGAGGATATGTTTCTGCAGATAGAAATAAAGCTATTTTGCAGCCACTTATCGGCCTTATTCCGATTGACTCCATTTACACACCTGTAGAAAAGGTTAACTACTATGTGGAAAACACCCGTGTAGGACAAAACACAGACTACGACAAGCTTACTGTAGAGGTTTGGACAAATGGCACAAAGACAGCAGATGAGGCTATCAGTCTTTCTGCAAAGATCATAAATGATCATATGATGCTCTTTATTCAGCTTACAGATGAGGCAATGAATGTAGAAACAATGGTTGAAAAGGCAGAAACACAGAAGGAAAAGATGCTTGATATGACAATTGAAGAGCTTGACCTTTCTGTTCGTTCCTATAACTGCCTCAAGCGTGCAGGTATCAACACAGTTGAAGACCTTACGCTTCGCAAGGAAGAAGAAATGATAAAGGTAAGAAATCTTGGACGCAAGTCGCTTGATGAGGTTTGCAATAAGCTTAAATCTCTTGGGTTCTCATTTGCACCCGATGAAGACTGATTACCTGGTAGATGATTTTTATCAGAAGTTTTAAGGAGGAATATCAATGCCCGGAACAAGAAAACTCGGTCGTCCTACCGACCAGAGAATAGCTATGCTACGCGGTATGGTAACTGCCCTTTTGGAAAACGGTAAAATCGAAACAACTGTAACACGTGCGAAGGAAGTTCGTCCGATTACTGAGAAGATGATTACTCTCGGTAAAAAAGGTGGCCTTCACGCAAGAAGACAGGCACTTAGCCTCATCACAAAGGAAGATGTTGTTAAGAAGTTATTTGATGAACTTGCTCCAAAGTATGCAGAGCGTAACGGTGGCTACACTCAGATTTTAAAAACTGGCGTACGCCGTGGTGATAATGCGCCTATGGCGATTATCAAACTTGTAGACTAATAAAATATTAAAAAACAACAACAAACAAATTGTTTGTTGTTGTTTTTTGCTTTTAGGGATGATATAATGTATATGTGGAAATTTATTTATTGGTACTTTTACCAATAAAAGGGATAATTAAAGCATGAAGAAGATAAACAGTGCTTATGCTAAATGCTGTTTTATCTGTGTGTAAAACGCCTAATTTAGACTTTAATATTGATGTGCTGTCAGTTGTGAAGAAGCTACAAGAAAATATAGATATAAATACAGATGCTAATTCTATTTTGGCACAATTAAAAAATAGATGGTGCATTATGCATATAAATGCTATAAGTGGGGGCAATTTAAATGAACAAGAATGGACCTATTACAGGCACATTCATCGACGAAATAACATACGACATTCCATCTTCAAATTGGTCACGTGAGCAGTGGAAGAAGGATTTTGACAATATGCAAGAGTGGGACAAGCTATTTAGCTTTGGCGGAAAAGAAATAGATATTTGTGCTTTTCAGGATAAAACATCACCAATGGCACTTATGGACGAATATTACGGATATACCAAAAAGCTTTGTGATAAGTACAATATTGAGCATTGGGTTAACACAGAAACATTTGAAAGAGATGTTCGTATACAATTTTATCCTATTAACTTTAATCTTTTAAAACAGAAATTAGAGCATCATAAAAATCACGCTGAAAAAATTATTACTTTCGAGTTTTCTCATTTCCTTAGCCCACAGTCAATATATCCTTCAGCGCATAATCTTAATAATCTTTACAAGGAGTATTATTTAAAATAAATCCTTATAAGGCACTGCAAATAATTTACAGGGAAAAAACCGCTTTAAATATAAATAAACAAAGGATTGAAAAAAATGCATACATATAACAGCCTAATGGAGGATATCAAGGCTTTAGGAATAATGCCTTGTGACACGATAAAGATACACTCTTCACTAAAAAGTGTTGGTGAAATAGATGGTGGTGGGGAAACACTGTTGGATGTTTTTTGCGACTATCTTATGGAGGACGGACTGCTTGTCTTACCCTCACATACGTGGGGGAATATAAAGGAGTATGACTACTTGTATGACCCGGTAGAAACCCCGTCAAACCTTGGTGTGTTGCCTAATTTATTTAGAAAAAGAAAGAATGTGTACAGGTCACTTCATCCCACACATTCTGTTTGCGCTTTTGGTAAAGAAGCGGAAAGCTTTGTGAATTGCAGACTGCCTCAAACCACACCTTGCCCTAGGCGCGGGTGCTATGGAAAGTTATATGACATGAGCGCAAAAATACTTTTGTTAGGAGTAACTCTTACATCAAACACATTTTTTCATGGTATAGAGGAATGGGAACACAAAAAGGTAAAGGTATTGACAGATGATATGCTTCCCACAAAAATCAAATTAACTACAGGTGAAATTATTGATGCACCCATTCACAATTTTTTACGTACAACAAGCTTACAATTTGATAAAGCAATGGGACTTGTTTTGGCTGAGGAGTCAACAAAAACAGGGAAAATTGGAAATGCAGATTGTATTTTGATTGATTGTAAAAAGATATATCCCATTATCAAAAAATTATTTGAAGAACAGCCCGAAATCTTTATAAAGTAGTATAGTATTTGTATAATACTTACCATACAAAAAGGAGATTAGTTAAATGAACGTATATGCACAACAAATAAGAAGGGCACTGCACCAATATCCTGAAATTGGTCTTGAACTTCCTAAAACATTAGAATTGATACGTACAGAGCTTGATAGGATGGGCGTTT
>CAZYYT010000022.1:12052-20828 GCA_964651775.1 uncultured Oscillospiraceae bacterium
CAGTGAAGAGTACGAAAAAAGCAGTATAGTCGCAACTATAAACGAAAATAAAGGTGACTTCACCATTGGTATAAGATCCGATATGGATGCACTTCCCATGCAAGAGGAAAATGAAGCGCCTTATAAATCAAAAATTGACGGGCAAATGCATTCGTGCGGGCATGATGTTCATACAGCAATACTTCTTGCAACAGTTAAAGAGCTGTGCCAAGAAAAAGAAAATATATATTGTTGTGTAAAGTTTTTATTTCAGCCTGCAGAGGAAACTGGCGGTGGTGCAAAAAGTATGGTTGAAGCAGGCGTTATGGAAAATATCGACTGCATTGTGGGGCTTCATTGCACAAATCTTCTTGATGTAGGCTCGGCTCTAATTTTCCCCTTTGAGCAAAATGCTAATAGTGATGGCTTCTACATAGAATTTTACGGGAAGAATGCCCATGCAGGAAATCAAGAAGAGGGCATTGATGCTATTATGATGGCAGTAAAAGCGTATACATCGATAGAATTTACGATTGCAAAAGACGTAAAGGCCACAAATCCGTGCCTATTTAACGTTGGCAAAATTACAGGTGGGGAAACTAATAACATTATTGCAGACCATTGCAGCATGTTTTGCACGCTACGCACATTTGATAATGGTGACAGAGAAAAGGTTTTAAACAGAATAAAAAGTATTATCAATTCTATTGCAGATGAAAGCGGTGGAAGGGCAGTATTTACACCTGTAAGGTATTATCCGATAGTAAATAATAATGAGCTTGTAACGAAAAAAATGGTTGAGGCTGCAGAAAAAATTATCGGAAGAGAAAACATTGTAACTAAATCCAAAAGAGCTATGGGTGGAGAAGATTTTTCATATTTTTCAAACGAAAAGCCTGCTTGCTTTTACAAGCTCGGCACAGGAAATGAAAAAAGGGGTTTGACAGCAGGAATCCACCAAACAAAATTTGATGTAGATGAAGAAGCACTTGATGTTGGAGTAAGGATCTTTAAGCAGTTTATTTATGACAATATGAACGGGATCGACTTTAAAATTTAATCCTCCTAAAACTAAAAAAGCGGGAGTTGAAGTTATGGAAAATCTATTTGGCGGCATAACATATGTTATTTTTGTATTTATCAGCGTATTAATATTTTATGGCATTATAATGAAGGTAATAAAAGACAGATGCTTTTCCGAAAGAACTGTACCTGCAATAGTTGTGGATAAAAAGGAGTTTCAAAAACTTATAGTGCCAAAATCCCAAGCTACAGATTCAGCAAAAAGGTATTTAGTGGTTTTTGAGTCCAATCATAAATTAAAAAGGTTTTACGTGTCAGAATTTTCATACAACAATTGCGTTATGGGAAAAAAAGGCACGCTAAGATACCAAGGCTCAAGTTTTATATATTTTACATAATGCTATTTATTTTTACATGATAAGATTTAATTTTCAACCATTATGGTGTAATAACGGTGGAAGTGTAAAATTATACGCTTAAATATTGTATGTTAGTGCCTAATTAAAAGCTTAGATTTAGGTAAGTTTTTTACAAAGGAATGTGGTATAGTTGATAAAAAACGTAGTTTTTGATTTTGGTCAGGTGCTTGTGCATTTTGAGCCGAAGGATATGACCGAAAAATACATAAAAAATGAAGAAGATGCAAAGCTTGTTGAAGAAGTGCTTTTTGATAGGCTTTACTGGGATAAGCTTGATGAAAACGCTTCAACAGATGATGAGGTTATGGAAAGTGTTTATACCCGCCTTCCCAAAAGGCTTCATCAAGCGGCAAAGCAGATATACTACAATTGGATATACAATATCCCTGAGGTAGAGGGTATGAAGGAGCTTATTGTGTATATAAAAGAAAAGTATGGCGTATCCGTTTTCCTGCTTTCAAATATAAGTAAGTACTTTGCCGACCACAGTGATGAAATACCAATCCTTAAGCATATAGAAAACTGTGTGTTTTCAAGTGTATGCGGATTTGTTAAGCCCAATCGTAATATATTTGAGCATCTTTGCTGTAATTATAATATCCTGCCCGAGGAAACAGTGTTCATAGACGATAACGAAAACAATGTGAGGGCATCAGAAGAATTCGGAATTAAAACTTATATGTTTAAGAAGGATGTAGCAGAATTAAAAGCTTGGCTTGATAAAGTTTTATCTAAAGAAACAGGAGAAAGTATGTTTGAAAAATCAAGATTTATAAAGGCGGATTCAAGGCCTTTTGAAATAGCTAAACACGAGAGCAATGCCCCAATGTTTAGAAAAACCTTTAAGTTAGAAAAAGTGAATAGCGCAAGGCTATGCGTTTGTGGGCTTGGTATCGGCTATTATTACATAAATGGAAAAAGCGTGTCAAACAACCTTTTCACCGCGCCGGTAAGTGATTACAACAAAACGCTTTGGTATAATACTTACGATGTTACAAATCTTCTTAAAGAAGGGGATAACATAATTTCCGTTATCCTCGGTAACGGAATGTATAACGAATCGGTAGAAAATACATGGAATATACACAAAGCCTCATGGAGGGATGTGCCGAAATTTATATTAGAGCTTTATGTGGATGGAAAACTTGTTATTTCAAGTGATGAATCATGGAAATGCACACCTAAAAGCGCCACAGTTTATAACGAATTAAGGGTGTGTGAGGTATTTGATAACCGCTTGTATGATCCAAATTGGTTAAACATTAATTTTGATGATAGTGCTTGGAATAATGCTGTTATTGACAAAAACCCACCAAAGGGCATTTTTAGGGAATGCACCTGTGAGCCTATTTGTGAGCATGAGGAGTATAAGGCAAAATACATTGGTAAAACACCCGATAAAAAGATTTTGTATGACATTGGGCAAAATATTTCCGGCTATGTTAAGCTAACTGTAAAAGGTGAAAAAGGGCAGGAAATTACCCTTCGTCATGCAGAGTGTTTAAAGGATGATGAAAGCATATTTTTAACCGACAATGGTTACTTTTTCGGCGCGCCATATCACACCTCTAAATTTATATGCACGGGTGAGGAAACTACATGGTCACCCAAGTTTAGCTACTATGGTTTTAGGTATATAGAGGTTTGTGGCATAGATAATCCGGACCTAATTTCAATGTCGGGGGTGTTTGTGCATCAGAATATTGAGGTAATAACAAGTTTTGAGTGTTCCAATGAAAAGCTTAATAAGCTTTTTGAATGTGGAATAAAATCATCGTTTTCAAATATGTTTTATATGATAACAGATTGCCCAACACGTGAAAAGCTTGGGTGGGCAAACGATGCACAAATGTCAACAAAGCAGTTTATGACAAACTTTAAAGCTGAAAAGCTTTTGTCAAAGTGGCTTGTTGATATATATGATTCAATGAATGAAGAAGGAAATATACCCGGTATTATCCCAACAAATGGATGGGGGTTTGAGTGGGGCAGCGGGCCGGTTGCAAGCGGTGTTATGTTTGAAATACCTTACAGGGTATACCTGCACACAGGGAAAACGGATTTACTCACCAATTCTATAGAGTATTTTGACAGATACTTTGATTTTATTGACTCTATAGCAGATGAGGATGGGTTTGTATCCTTCGGGCTTCCGGATTGGACAAACCCCGTAAGTGATGAGGCAATTCCGGTTGAACTTATAAATGCACTTTTAGTTTCTCATTTTTATGAGATTGCGTCTTTGGCTATGAAGCTTTTATGTAAAAATGCCTCCCTTTATAAAGAAAAATCAAAAACTCTTAAGGAAAAAACAAGAAAACGCTATATAGACGAAAACGGAAGATGTATTGTAAATGAACAAACTGCAGTGGCGATGCTTGTGTACTTTGATGCTTATGATGATATAGAGCCTCTAAAAAATCAATTAAAGGAGCTTATTGAACAAAATGGTTTCAGACACAGCTGTGGTATGGTAGGCTTAAGAAGGCTTTATCCCGCACTTAATAAGCTAGGGTTAGAGAAGTATGCCTACAAAATACTTACAGCATCGGGATACCCTTCTTATTACAATTGGCTTTTGTCTGATGCAACCACACTTCACGAATCGTGGGATAAACTAAGTAGTGACGCATCACGAAACCATCACATGTACTCTTCCTTTATGGTGTGGATGGTTGAAACAATCCTTGGTATAAGGATGACAAGCCCTTCCTATAAAACTGTTGAAATAAAGCCTTTTTATTTTGAAGAGCTTGACTACGCCAAGGGAAGCTGTGATACAAAAAGCGGTAAAATAGAGGTGTCGTGGAAGAAGGAAGGTAAGTTTGTCACAATAGAAATAACTGTGCCCAAAGGGACTAGCGCAGTGTACAGGGGACAAAGCTTGACACCGGGGATAAACAAATTTGCACACAGCTTGTAAGGAGATTTAAAAACGAATATATTGTATCGTCAGAACTTGGAGAATCTGAATTAAAATAAAAAGTAGTCTGTTTAATTTCCGTTAAGCAGACTATTTTTTATTATGCCTCTTTTCTCTTAAAATCATATCGGTACATTGATATGCAAAGCGAGATTATTGACAAAATATCACCAATACAAGAGCCATATGCCCCTGAAATAAAATTATAAATAAGCCAAAAGGGTGAGCCTAAAAGTGAAAGCTTTCTTATGCGCTTTTCATCATCAAGCCAAAATGCAATTGTAAGTAAAAGAACACCTATGATAGGAAATAGGCTAAAGATATTCTTATAAAGCATAAGTCCGATTATTACAATAACTGCATTAATAAAAAAAAGAAAAACCTAGTATGTTTTTTAAAAAGGGGCTTATTTTTGTTTTGTGCAAGGATGCTTGATGCGGCACCAGCAACATCAAGACCTGCACCCTCAAAAGCACCAAGCAAAATATACTGAACAATATACAAAATGCGTGATGATACATTTAAAAGTATAATATTATTTCTTTTTTTTTGAAGATACCCCAAAAAATATAAAGCTACCGCAAGTATGCCAACCCAAAAAGCCAATATTTCCATATGCTACATCCTTTGTACAATTCGGTTTTATTATATCATGGCAAGCATTTTGATTCAACTTCTTTTTGACTATCATGTATTATTATGCTATAATAAGAACTATGATATTTTTGGGGGAAAACGAATGAAAAACGTAGGATATATAGAAGTTAAAGATAAGAAACTTAAGGGATGAAAAATTTGAAAAACTCTAACTATGATAAAATGACAACGTGGCCTATTCCAAAGCTTGTAATTACTTTAGGTATACCGACCACCATAAGTATGCTTGTGACAAACATCTACAATATGGCAGACACCTATTTTGTAAGTGAGCTTGGTAATAGCGCAAGTGCAGCGGTTGGTGTTGTGTTTGGCCTTATGGCAATTATTCAGGCATTTGGCTTTATGTTTGGGCATGGCGCCGGCAGTATAATCGCAAGAAAGCTTGGCGGAAAGGATACAGGTAGTGCAAGTGTGTACGCATCCTTAAGCATTTTCTCGTGCTTTGTGGTAGGTATGCTGATTACAGTTTTCGGACTTATATATCTTGAGCCACTTATGAAAATACTTGGAAGCACCGACACAATTCTTCCATATGCAAAGGGCTATGCCAAATATATACTTCTTGCAACGCCCGTTACGATGATGAGCTTTGCGCTAAATAACATTTTAAGATATGAGGGTAAGGCATTTTTTGCAATGATTGGCCTTACAATAGGTGGCTTTTTAAATATTATTGGTGACCCACTGCTTATATTCGGCCTTGATATGGGAATTGACGGGGCAGGCCTTTCAACTGCAGTATCGCAGCTTGTAAGCTTTTTAATTCTTCTTTCAATGTTTGTACGAAGAAAAACACAAAGTAAGCTTTCTCTTTCATCACTTAAGGTAAACCCCGGCGGTATATTTCTTATTATGGCAACAGGTTTTCCAAGCCTTGCAAGGCAGGGGCTTACAAGCATATCCACAATGCTTTTAAATAACCTTGCCGGTGGATTTGGGGATGAAACTGTTGCAGCGATGTCTATCGTAAACAGGATAACATTCTTTATATTTGCAGTAGGACTTGGCATCGGGCAAGGGTTTCAGCCGGTTGCATCGTTTAACTATGGTGCAAAGCTATATTCCAGGGTTAAAAAGGCATTTTATTTCACATTTATAGTAGGTGAAATTTTGCTTGGAATATTTGCGTTTTTGGGTATGTTTTTATCAGGGGGACTTATTGGATTTTTCCGTGATGACATAAATGTTATAACAATTGGTACAACGGCACTTCGCTTTCAGCTTCTGGCACTTTATTTTCAGCCACTTTCGATATGTGGGAATATGCTTTTCCAAAGCATAGGTGAAAACAAAAAGGCAACATTTATATCAATGCTTAGAAGCGGTATACTGTTTGTACCGACAATCTTGATCACAACACATTTTTTTGGAGTGCTAGGCATACAAATTTCACAAGCTATAGCCGATGTTTTGGCATTTTTCATATCGATTCCTCTTGTGGTGGTCTTCTTAAGAAAGCTTCCCCATGACGGTCACTAATATTTTAAAAACACTTGCATTTATAAGGGTTTTAGAATAGAATGATATATAATGTAAATTTATAAGAAAAGGGTAAAATGGTAATGATATACAATAATATTTTAGAGGCGATAGGTGAAACACCGATGTTTCGTCTTCAGCACCTTACTGACCCTGATGGGGCAGAAATACTTGTAAAATTTGAAGGCCTTAATATCGGTGGCTCAATCAAAACACGCACAGCCTACAATATGATATGTGATGCCGAAAATAGGGGCCTTATAAACAAAGATACAGTAATTGTTGAGCCTACAAGCGGAAATCAAGGTATCGGCCTAGCTCTTGTTGGCGCAGTTAAAGGGTATAAAACAAAAATTATTATGCCCGACTCTGTAAGTGAAGAGCGTAGAAAGCTTGTACAGCACTACGGGGCAGAGGTGGTACTTATTCACGATGCAGGCAATATCGGTGCCTGTATTGAGGAGTGTCTTAATACTGCACTTAAAATGAGGGCTGAAAATCCCAATGTATTTGTTCCACAGCAGTTTGAAAACCCGGCAAACCCTGCCATTCAGCGCACCCAGACAGGACAAGAGATTTTAAAGCAGGTTGGAAAAAAGATAGACGGATTCTGCTCCGGCATAGGTACGGGGGGTACAATCACAGGTATTGGTGAGGCGCTAAAGGCAAAAAACCCCGATATTACAATTTGGGCGGTAGAACCGGAGGATGCTGCAATTCTATCGGGTGGGTCAATCGGCACACACCTTCAGATGGGTATCGGTGATGGTCTTATCCCTGCTATACTAAATCGTGATATCTATAATGACATATGCATCATAAAGGACGAGGAGGCAATCCACATCTCGAAGGAGCTTGCTTTAAAGGAAGGTATTATGTGTGGGATCTCAAGCGGCACAAATGTTGCGGCAGCAATAAAGCTTGCAAAGGTTCTTGGAAGGGAAAAAACAGTTGTAACAGTTCTTCCCGATACTGCGGAAAGATACTTTTCAACACCTCTTTTTAATTAATACGATTTATTATTAAATTAAATTGGATATAATATAGTCAAAAGGAGAGATTGATATGGCAAACAGATTTGTATTGAACGAAACAAGCTACCACGGAAAGGGCGCAATTCTTGAAATTGCAAATGAGGTTAAGACGCGCGACTTTAAAAAGTGTTTTGTTTGCTCTGACCCCGACCTTATTAAATTTGAGGTAACAAAAAAAGTTACAGATAGTTTGGATAACGCAAAAATTGATTATGTTATATTTTCTGACATTAAGCCAAACCCCACAATTGAAAATGTGCAAAATGGTGTAGAGGCTTTCAAAAAGTCAGGCTCTGATTGTATTATTGCAATTGGTGGCGGTTCTTCTATGGATACTGCAAAGGCAATCGGTATTATTATTGAAAACCCCGAATTCTCTGATGTTGTTTCACTTGAGGGGGTAGCACCCACTAAAAATAAGTGTGTGCCAATAATCGCAGTCCCGACAACTGCAGGTACTGCCGCGGAGGTTACCATTAACTATGTTATAACAGATAGCAAAAATAACAGGAAAATGGTTTGTGTTGATGTTCACGATATCCCTGTTGTAGCAGTTGTTGACCCTGAAATGATGTCAACAATGCCAAAAGGCCTTACCGCCGCAACAGGTATGGATGCACTTACCCACGCTATTGAGGGCTACATCACTAAAGGTGCCTGGGAGATGAGTGATATGTTCCACCTAAAGGCTATCGAAATTATTGCAAGAAGCCTCAGAAGTGCGGTAAATAATGAAGCAAAGGGTAGAGAGGATATGGCGCTTGGCCAGTATATCGCAGGTATGGGCTTTTCAAATGTTGGACTTGGTATTGTACACTCAATGGCACACCCATTGGGGGCACTTTATGATACTGCACATGGTGTTGCAAATGCAATTATTCTTCCCACGGTTATGGAATATAACGCGCCGGCAACAGGCGAAAAGTATCGTTATATTGCAAAGGCAATGGGCGTTTCGGGTGCAGATGAAATGTCAATCGAGGATGTAAGAAAGGCTGCAATTGAGGCAGTTAAGAAGCTTTCAAAAGACATTGGTATCCCTGAGGGCCTAAAAGATATAGTTAAGGAAGAGGATATTGACTTCCTCTCCCAGTCAGCGTTTGATGATGCTTGCAGGCCGGGTAACCCGCGTGACACCTCAGTCAAGGAGATAAAAGAACTCTATAAATCGCTTATATAAATAATTAAGGACGTAAAAGGCAGCTTCATATAGGGATTATTCGCCCAAAAACCATTCTTTTGGCACATAACTTCGTTAA